>JBCHKQ010000002.1:333129-666258 GCA_039023545.1 Spirochaetia bacterium 38H-sp
CTTTTAACACATTTTGTCCTGAAAAAATTTTATTTAAGTCTTTGCCAACAACTTCTTCTATGAAGCTGTTAACTACTTTTCCGCTTAAAGCTGTTTCCTGCAATAATTTTTTAGGTATCTTTCCACTAGAATTTTTAATTTTTTCTATCAGCCTATCTATTCTCTCTTTATAATTATCAATATCAAAAAAAATATCAAAAACCTGTTTTTTATATTTTTCATAAAAGTCATTTAATATATCAGTTGAAAATTCTATATAATTTTCTCCTATTTCCAGTTTTGCATCAAAATCTTTTTTTATTTTGTTTATATTTATTTCATTTTCACCTAAAACATTTATAAAGCCGACAATACCAGAGTTGTAATACCAATCTCTTAGATAAACACAATATCTCATTCTACCACCTCCAGCATACCAAAGCCTTGGCTTTTCTTGGCTCCTATTCCATTATCGTAGAAGAGTTGGAGAAGTTTTGGAGGTGCCTGGATGGTTATTATCCCTTTTATCCCGGGGTATACTTGTTTATATTGATGGTCAGGGTTTCCAGAGCCGTGTACTACGGGGATTGTTTTTGTATTGAGGTTCTCTATTTTTATGTCTTTTTCTTCTATATCTATTCCTAGTTCTCTTTTTGCTTGTGCTGCAAGGTTATGGCAAAAGGCTTCTATAAAATCTCTTTCTGATATTTTTTCCCATGTTTTATATTCTTTTCTATTGGCTTTTATACAGGTGTTATCAGGAAGAAGGAATTTGCCATTTTGTTTGGCTTCTCTTACAAGTATTGGAGAGAGTGTTTTAAATGTTATTTTATCTTTGTTTATTTTTTTTTCTGGATATAGATAGAATCCTGATATGCTTTTTATTGTCTTACCAAAAAGTTTGATTTTTTTCTTTATATCTTGGTTATTGAGTCCGTTATATACTCTCAATAAGAATTCATAGTCATTTGTAGAAAATGTGAGGGTTATGTATTGTCCGTCCAGTGTGCTGCCTTTATCTGTTTTTTTTATTGGTATATATGATGAGAAGGTAAATGGCTTGTATGTGTTTCTTGCATAATATTTGTCATAAAATTTTGCACTGCCTTCTCCGCTGTTTTTTATGGCTTCTTTTATGAGAGATAATATTGACGGCCTGCTATCTGGGGGGATTGTTATATTTTCTTCTTCCAGGTAGATTTTGCTGGAAAAGCGCATTATACCTCCTTTTACCTCTTTTGCAAAATTATAGGATGATTTTTTTTTGATTTCAAGTATTTTTCTTATGCCGCAGGCAGGAGTGCCTGCGCCGCTTTTGTCTTCTTGCTTTTATGGCGCAGGTACGACGTTCGGTCTTTTTTTCTTATAATATAAATTACACATTGACAGACTATATATATAGTGCTAAAGTTACTTCCGTAAGGTATAGAAACTATATATATAGAGGCTTATATGAAGTGTCCGCATTGCGGTTCTACGGATGATAAGGTTGTAGAGACTAGAAATATTGCCGGCGGGGAGAGTGTGAGAAGAAGGCGGGAGTGTCTTTCCTGCGGGTATCGTTTTACTTCTTATGAGCGGGTGGAGGAGAAGCCTCTTATGGTGATTAAGAGAAACGGGAGGCGCGAGCCTTTTGACAGGTCCAAGCTTGAGAAGGGGATTCTAAGGGCTGTCGAGAAGCTTTCTGTTTCTATGGATACGGTTGAGGAGATTGTTAATCGTATCGAGGAGCAGGTGCTGCTCAATAATCCTTCCAGAGAGGTTAAGAGCTCGGAGCTTGGCGATGTTGTGCTTTCTGAGCTTAAGAGGCTGGATTATGTGGCTTATATCCGATTTGCTTCTGTGTACAAGAATTTTAGAGATCTTAGGGCTTTTCTGGAAGAGATTGAGAATATTAAAAATTAGTTTAAGGGGGAACTATGGACATTGCTTCTTCTGATGCAAGGGTTATGCCTGTGCGTCATGTCATCAAGCGCGATGGTCAGCTCGAGTTTTACGATAGGTCGAGAATCAGGTCTGCTATTGGCAAGGCTATTGAGAGTACTCGCGGCGATAAGGATCCGGAGCTTGCAGATAGGCTTACTTCTCTTGTGGAGGATAAGATCAGGACTATGATGCAGGGCAGGCATCCCAATTCTGCTCCGGCTGTGGAGGAGATCCAGGATCTTGTGGAGACTGTGCTGATAGAAGAGAGGCTTGTGGATATTGCCAGGGCTTATATTATCTATAGGGCTCAGCATGGTGTTATGCGTGATACCAAGAGTCTTACGCTTGATATTGAGAGTACTATGGATGGGTATCTTGCTCAGACAGACTGGAGGGTCAATGAGAATGCCAATGTCAATTTTTCTCTTGGTGGGCTTATTCTGCATAACTCAGGTACTATAACTGCAAACTATTGGCTTAAGAAGATTTATCCCAAGGAGGTTGCAGAGGCTCATATCAATGCGGATTTTCATATCCATGATTTGTCTATGTTCTCAGGTTATTGTGCGGGATGGTCGCTAAGACAGCTTATACAGGAGGGGCTTGGTGGTGTTGAGGGTAAGGTAGCTTCTACTCCTGCAAGGCATCTTTCTACGCTGGTCCAGCAGATGGTCAATTTTCTCGGTGTTCTGCAGAATGAGTGGGCCGGTGCTCAGGCTTTTTCTAGTTTTGATACTTATCTCGCTCCTTTTGTTAAGATCGATAATCTGGATTATAAGTCTGTAAAACAGTGTATCCAAAGTTTTGTCTTTGGTGTAAACACGCCTTCCAGATGGGGCAGCCAGGCTCCGTTTACCAATATCACTATGGATTGGGTTGTCCCTGAGGATTTAAAGGACAGGCCAGCTATTGTGGGTGGTAAGGAGCAGGATTTTTCTTATGGCGATTGTCAGAAAGAGATGGATATGATAAACCGCGCGTTTATGGAGGTTATGCTGGAGGGTGATGCCAATGGACGCGGTTTTCACTACCCTATTCCCACATACAATATAACCCGCGATTTTAACTGGGACAGCGATAATGCAAAGATGCTTTTTGAGATGACGGGTAAGTACGGTACACCGTATTTTCAGAACTTTATCAACTCAGATCTCAATCCCGGTGATGTCAGGTCAATGTGTTGCAGATTGCAGCTTGATAAGCGAGAGCTTAGAAAAAGAGGCGGAGGTCTTTTTGGCTCAGATGAGTTTACAGGTTCTATAGGTGTTGTTACCATAAATCTTCCACGTATAGGATATTTGTCTGATTCTCGTACGGAGTTTTTTAGAAGGCTCAACAATCTTATGGATCTTGCGGCAGAGTCTCTTACCATAAAGAGAAAGGTCATAACAAGGCTTCTTGAGGCTGGTTTGTTTCCTTATACCAAGCGCTATCTCAAGCACCTGGATAATCATTTCTCTACTATTGGCCTTGTGGGGATGAATGAGTGTCTTCTTAACTTTATGGGTAAGGATATAACTACAAAAGAGGGTAAGAATTTTGCACTGGAAGTCTTACAGCATATGCGCAAGAGGCTGCAGGATTACCAGGAGGATACTGGCAATCTGTTTAACCTGGAGGCAACTCCTGCAGAAAGTACAAGTTACAGGCTAGCACGACATGACAAGAAACACTATCCAAATATCATAACATCCGGAACGGATGAGCCATATTATACTAACTCTACGCAACTTCCAGTTGATTATACAACGGATATTTTTGAGGCTCTTGATCATCAGGAAGAGCTTCAGATTCAATATACAGGTGGAACTGTTGTACATGGTTTTATAGGGGAGTCTATAGAAGACTGGGAACTTACCAAGAAGCTTGTAAAGACAATAGCGGAGAATTACAGGATTCCGTATTTTACAATTAGCCCCACCTTTTCCATATGTCCGGTGCACGGATATCTCAAGGGAGAGCAAAGATACTGCCCTCACTGTGAGAGAGAAGAGAGAGAAAAGATACTCCAGCAGATACAGGAGCTGGAAGAACAAAAAGCAAAACTTGCAATATAAACAATATAAAACATTTTTATTTTTAGATTTATTCAGGAGGAGAATATGAGTACAATAACTAAGACAGAGATAGAAAGAAAGATAGAAGAGCTTAAAGAACAGCTTAAGAATGTAAGAGGAAGAAGAACAGAGATATACACAAGGATAGTAGGCTACTACCGCTCGCTTGATAACTGGAACAAAGGTAAAAAAGAGGAATACAAGCATAGAAAAACATTTCTGCCCACAAGTATAGAAAAGGATTTTAGCATAAAGACAGAGGAGATTCTCTATTTTTACAGACAGGACTGTCCCTATTGTCCTGCAGTAAAGAATATACTGGCAGAAGAAAATATGGAGTATAAGTCAGTGGACGTGGATACAGTAGAAGGCCTTGCCCTTGCAGAAAAATACGGTATATTTGGCACACCTACAGTACTCTTTCTTGATGCAGACAAAAAAGAAAGAGCAAGAGCCACATCCCCTGATACACTCAGAAATATAATAGAAGAAAAACTTACAACATGCTAAAAAAAGCACGTCTAGGAATCATAAAGACAAGCTTTATAGACTACCCTGGCAAGATAAGCACCCTCCTTTTTACAGGAGGGTGCAATTTACGTTGTCCATACTGCCACAATCCGGAGCTAATAGAAGGAGAACCTGATGATTTTCTCCCATGGCAAGAAATAAAAAAACATCTGGAAAAAAGAAAAAATCTCATAGAAGGCATCGCAATAACAGGCGGAGAACCACTAATAAAACCATGGATAGAAAAGCTCATAATAGAAATAAAACAAATGGGATACCCCGTAAAACTGGACACCAACGGCACACTTTCTGAAAAACTCGCAAAAGTTCTTCCCATACTTGACTATATAGCAATGGATTACAAAACACTCCCGGACATGTACAACACAAAACTAGGCGCACAAAAAGACATGACAGAAGAAATAAAAGCAAGCCTCAACCTCATAGCAGAAAGAAACATACCACACGAGATAAGAATCACAACATGCCCAACAATAGTAGATACAGAGACCATAGAAAAAATAGCAGAAACCCTCCCTAAAGGAATAAAAAACATAACACTTGCAGGATTTAGACCAGAAAAAACACTAGACCCGGCACTATCTCAAGTCTCCCCCTACCCCCAAGAAATAATGGAATCATGGAAAACTATCTTTGAGAAAAAAGGAATAAACTGCAGAATAAGAATAAATAAGACATAATAAACCGAACGGGCGACCCCTATGAGGTCGCCCTTTTTCTTATCAAATAAAGAAGATAGTGGCGAAGGGACTCGAACCCCTGACCAAGCGGATATGAGCCGCTTGCTCTACCGACTGAGCTACGCCACCACATTGTGGAAAGCAATATAGCAAGAGCAAGACAAAATGTCAATAAGAAAGCTTATATCTTCTAGCAAGCTCCATAAGCCTGGAATTCCAATAATTATCAAATAGATAAGCCCTTCTGTGACGCGCATTCTCTATCTTGCTTGCCCTCATCTGAAGAAGCCGTACAGCCTTACCAATAATCGTAAGAGAATGATCAGGAAGCTCCAGTTGTTTTTTCTCAAGCTCAATAAGAACCTCACCATACCACAAATGATATAGATGAGTATAAGGATCGGCAGTTCTAAGATAAGCCTTCCTTATTATATCTACAAACTCTTCGCAGACAGACTCATCACCCATCATACCCCTGGCATACAACTTGAGAGTATAAATAAGCCTATACATACAGCGCAAATCTTCCGACTCATAGAAAATCCTGTCCTCCAGCATAGAAAAACCAGTAAACCAAGCCGGCAAGATATCATCATATACAGACACATACTCACGGATATCTTCCGGAGCCTTATCACACATCTCAAGGACACCCGTAAAATCACCGGACATAGCCTCGTGCTCCATAGCAAACAACCTGTGCTCTAACCCCTTGGGAAGAGAGTCCATAATAGTAAAAGCATCATCATAGCGGGAAGAATAAAAATACGCCCTTGCCTTCCAGAGATTACACAAGCGTATTACATCATCACAGACAAGACCCTTAAGCTCCCCCTCTATAAATACCAACGTCTTTATAACTCCCTGCCAATCACCAAGCTCAAAGGCAATCCTAGCTTCTAGAAATAAAACAGCAGCATAAAGCTCAAACAAATCCATATCAGCTAATTTTGCCTTAAGATCATCTATATTGAGCAAAGCCCTTGTATAGTTACCCTCAAGATAAAAAAGACAGGCAGATAAAAACAGAACAAACAATCTGACATAAGAATGATTGGCATAACTGTCAGCTATTTTAAGATACTCCTGAGCCTCCTTTAGCTTTGCAAGAGAAGCCATAGACATGGCAAGCTCCATATACGCATATGACTCAAGATTGCAAAACATCTTTCCATAATCACCAATTAGATAAACAGCCTCCTTTATAAGTCTTATAGACTCTTGCGGATTATAACTCCGTAAAAAACGCCCCTTGACAAGAAGAGCAAAGATAGAAAAAGCAGACTCTGCACTGGTTGTCAAAACCTTCTCGGAAACAAAAGCCCTTATTTTACCCTGCTCGGAAGAAAAATAAGCCTTATACACAGCAAGAATAAAAGCAGTACTATCCCTTGCAATAATACCACAAGGTTTTAGAAAATTCATATTAGAAGAAACAAAATCAAGCACCTGTTCTTTTGCCCCTACTGTCAAAAGAGAAATAAAAGACGCAACAAGAAAATCCTCCTTCTTCCTGCAATCTTTTTCTTCAAGCAAAAAATAAGGAAGCCTGCGGTTCTCAGAAAGCCATAAATCATTAAAACTCTTTTTTATGGTCACAAGCATATCAGATGGCATAAGAGTGTCTATATTTTCCGGATAATAAACAGGAGTAAAAACACCAGGAAACAGCAGTCCAGCGCCCTCCAACCATGATAAAATCTCTTCAAACTCAACATAAGAAACATCAAGCAAATTGAGAATCTCTTTTATTTTGTCATGAGTAAAAAAAGGCAGCAGTCTTAAGAGAGCATAGTAAACCTTTTTTTCCTTATCCAACAAGGCAGAAATAAGGTTTTTTGCAGCATTGGGAGAAGAAGCTCCCCCTCTCTCTCTTAAAATAGCAGAAGAATAAATAAAAAACCTTCCTCTTTCTCCCTCATCACCTACATCAGATAAAACATCCTTTTCTATGAGAGGAAAGGCAACTCGCTCGCCTGGACAAGAATCTGGCACTGTAGATACAAAGTCAAGACAAAAAAGAACAGACACTCCACTATCAAAAAGCCATGAAAAAAAATCATCATAGGGAAAAGCATGAGGTAAAGAAGAAACATTTATAATAAGCAAAACCTTTTTTTCTATCAGAATAAGAGAATGGAGAAGTTCCTTTATAATATATTCCATTGCAGCAGGATTTACATCATATAAGAAAGATTCTCTCCATGATGCAACCCGTTTTCTAAGATAAGGAGAAGAAAGAGAATCTTCTATATCAGGAACCGTTAAAACTGTCCTGAGTAAGGATATAAGAAAATCAGTTCTATCAAAATTATCATGATACACAGAAACAGGCAAAACAAACCAACCAGCCTCAACCGCCCTGTAAGAAAGAGTGTATGCAAGCCCCTCAAAGCCCTCAGAATAACAAGTGCAAACCTTATCTGTATTTAGCAGATAAAAAATTCTGTTAATCTGCTCATTCTGCTTTACCCCTACCGGAAATTCTTTAAAACGCGAGGTAATAGCAAGCGGATCCTCATCCCTTATTCCAGTTATTTCCCAAAGTCCATCTATTCTATCAGCAGTGACATATCTTGCAAGGAGCTTAAACCCAGAAGAGGTAGACCACAGAAGACTATTATAAAAGTATACATCCAAGGGTATATCGTTAAAAGAAGAAATATCAACATTATCAAATATGATATCAACACCACAATGAGTGTGTCTGTTTTCTTTACAATATCTGGCAATACTCATAAAAGAAAGCAATAATTTTTGCAACTCGACAGGTGTCTTTATATTGGAAAAATCAAGTTTTATATAACGCAGGTTTTTTTCATAAGATGCAGGAGAAAGAGAAAAAAGCATATCGTAAAGCTGATTATAAAAATCCATTGTGCTTTTTCTTCTTACAAAAGCAGCCAATTCCATATCACGAGTTAAAACCCAAACATTCAAAAAATACCCCCTTACAATTTGCGTTTTTTCTCCAAATATTATATTCTTAAATTGATTATGGCATATTATTTTAAATTTGGCGACAAAAAACTTTTGCGCATTAAATTATCCATACATGCTGGGGCAAAAATAACAGAAGTATTTGCTCTACTCAAGAAAATAGAAATGAACGGCTTTGAAGAAGAAAGTCAGAGCATTGTCTATGCACTCATAGAATTGATAAGCAACTCTTTGAGAGCTCAGCGCAGCAAAAAAGTAAATATTCCGGTGCAACTAATAATGGAAATAAAAGACAACACATTCCTTGCCATGATAAAAGACCACGGAGGAGGTTTTGATCCAGGGAAGCTTCCATATGATATAAGCATGCCTGCAGAAAAAATAGATACACAGAGTCACGAGTTTAAGGAATACAGGGAAAAAACCAACAATAAGCATTTTGGCCTCGGCATCTATATAGCAAAAAAGATATTTGACAAACTCAGTATAAGCTTCTTTGACGGGGAAGAAACACAAACAAAGACATATTCCCCGAGTATACAAGGGACAATAATAAAATGCAGCCTTAAAATAGGAGCAAAAAAATGAACCACGAAAAAAGGAGTGTGGAAAGAGACATCATATACTGCAAAGCATTGTTCACAGATAAGGAAATTCCTTCTTATCTGAGAGATATATCCCTTCTGGGATGCAGAATAGATATAGTAAATCCCATACAGACACAGATAGGTGACAAACATATAATAAAACTCTTTCCTCTAGAAGAGACAGGTATCCCTTTTTTCTCAGTATCAGCAGAAGTACGATGGATAAAAAACGGCTCTGACTTTTTAACGCTTGGACTCAGATTCTTTGACGTCCCCATAGAAAACACCCTCAGATTAAAAAAACTGGTAGAGTTTATACACAATCATAACAAAGACCAGTAGATATAGGGGTATGGATTTTTTTCTGTTTTTATTATAGCATAATGTAAAAGGAGAATTGGATAATGGAGATAAATACCCAAAAAAAAGGAGATACTGTAATTTTTTTTCTTCAAGGTGAGATGGACTTGTATAACTCCCACATGTTAAAAGAGCATCTATCCAAGATAAAAGAACAAAATCCCAAAAAAATAATAATAAATATGAAGGATGTGCCATATATAGATTCCAGCGGAATAGGAGCACTTATATATGTATATTCTTCTTTAAAGAAAGAACACATTGACTTTGCCATAACAGGCATAGATGGTACAGTAAAGAGAGTAATAGAGCTTACAAAATTATCAGAGTATTTCCCAATAGAATAAAAATAATTATTGTACGTCTTAAAATTCTCCCATAAAGTCCTGCCCATAAATAGAACGTGCAAGAAACAGCCTGTCATCGGGTTTCAAATCAAGAAAAGAAACTGCAACATACAGTCTATCTGCATCCTTGGATTTTCTGACAATTCTTCCCATGACAGGTATATCCTTTCCCTCGATATTTAAACATATTTCCATATCAGTAAAAAGTACAAAATTATCTTCCGACAGACTCAAAGGAACAGAAAACAACACACCAGTAAGACTTATATCTATAATTTCTGAGTCATTATAGGTGTTTTTCACCTTCTGCGGTTTAAAGTATCCGTGTATTTTAAGAGAATAAGCAAAACTCATACAAAACTCATGTACATAGTCCAGTATGGTTCTATCGTATTCGTAACGCTTATCTTTTCCGCTTACAAGATATACATAGGCAACAACATACTGATAAAATATTACAGGAGCATATAATTCTCTACTTATTGCTTTGTTTTTTTTCTCTTCTATCATGGCTCTTATTTTGTTTTTTGAGGCCTGCATATCCATGCCCTGCTCTTTAAAATAAAGCATAAGGGAATCAGCAGAAATAGGGCTTATTCTCGGATAGAGTCTTTCCATCTTAAAAGAGTTATATATATAGCTTTGAGGAAACAGCAGCATCTTACCTGTATTGACTATAATCTTTTCTTCTGTTGTTTCTGGCTTTCTTTCTTTAAACATCACTATCTTGCTCTCAGAAGAAAGGTCTTTTATCTTATTTCTAAAATCTGTTATAAGTGCGGATATGGTTGTAGAATCAAAAGAAGAAGAAACAACAGGCGGACTGGTAACGTTTTCCTTATTAATAGTTGGGAAATTAAGAACAAATTTTTCTCCCTTTAAGGAAAAAGAAAGCCCTATATTCTCTGGATGCCTAACTCTCTCAAATTCTCTCTCAAGATCCCTATAAACTCCGGCAGGCAGGTTGGTGACAACACAGTCACCCTCTATCCCAAGATAAACTACAGAAAAGGTCATAAGAGTACCATGAAACTTAAAATATACACTTATTACATCACCTATAGGCACAGTTATTACAGGGTTATCCTCCACAAAGATGTACATCTTGTTAAAGGATTCCTCAACTTTATAGAGCTTTGCTCTAAAACGTTTTTTTTGAAGAAGAATCTCAAGAGGTATTTCCTCGTCAAGAATGCTCTTGAGTATAAACTCCTTTTCTATTCTCTTTAACTCTATGCCCATATATTTTTCCTAACCTATAATATACTCAATATAGCGGTAACATTGCATAATCTCCCAAAACAAAAGCCTTTTCTTTCTTTTCTTCAAGCAAAGAAGCAGTATCAACTATAAAATCGTCAAGAATCCATTTTTCTTTATCCAGAGAAAGCACTATTTCCCCCACTGCAAAACTAGAAGAAGAATAAATTTTAAAATTAAGATGACTCTTGCCCGAGTCATCAAATATTGCCTTGCCCAGCCTATAATTCTCAAGAGTTATCCCTCTTGAGGATAAAAAAGAAAAAAAACGACTTAACACATTCTTTACCATATCAGAACTGTCTACAGGCATTCTTTTTTTTAATATATCAGAGAGGAATCCCACTGATTTTTCTTCCGGAGCAGAAAGGTTATTATCTCCCACCAGCACCCCTATCATAGTGTCGACAGCTGGATTTTCTGGTAAAATCCAGGACAGAAAAAGAGGATTGACATATGAGCTTACTATTGTGCGGTTTTTTTCAGGAGATACAGATCTAGGCGGAGCAGAAACAACCGTAGAAGTCCGGCTTGGCACAGGTGCAGGAGTTACAGACGCAGTAGTTGGCGGTATCCTTACAATAGAAGTGGAGGCAGGCACAATATTACTCTTATTTTCCATATCTTTCTTATCCGTATTATTTTTACAGGCAAAAATCACAAGAAAAATATATAATATCAGCAATATATTTCTATATAGTTTCATCACTATATTATTTCACGATTTTGGGGCTAAGGTCAAATATATTTTTCTTTTTATTGGCTTTTCACATACAAATATGGACAGTACCTGCCTGTCTTAGTATGATATTGCCATGAACATGTCCAGTACATACAAGCTAATAGAAGACATAAGAAAAGACTTAAAAGAAATAATAAGAGACCCTTTGTGGAAAAACATCCATGTACCACCGGTTATTAAGGAACTTTTGCAGCTGGAATCAGTACAAAGGCTCAACAGAATAAAACAGCTTGGGCCTTCATATCTTGTATATCCCGGCGCAACTCATAACAGGCTAATACATAGCCTAGGAGTCTTCTACGTCGCATCCAGAATGCTGGAAAACATATTACTTTATCCTTACGCCGTAAATAACATATTAGAAATAAATAAATATGATGCTATGGCATTCCTTGTGGCAGCCTTTTTGCACGACATAGGGCATTTTCCATACACACACTCTTTAAAAGATCTTATAATAGAAGGAAAAGTAATAGAAGAACATGAAGCTCTAAGTGCAAAATTGATTCTCTCTGACTCTATAGCAACTACCCTGGAAAAATACAAGATAAATCCTGTTCTTGTTGCCGCAATAATCGATAAAAATATGAGTCCTGACAAAATCAGAAGAGAAATACTTGTATTTTTCCGTTCTCTGTTATCCGGTGTTTTGGATCCGGACAAACTTGATTATCTTACAAGAGATGCTTTTTTCTGCGGTCTACCATACGGTATACAGGACCTTGATTTTGTTCTCACATGTCTGAGATACACAGAAGAAGATGGCCTTTATTATCCTGCAATATCGAATACCGGAATAGGCTCCATAGAACATATACTCTTTGCAAAATATCTCATGTACCGTTCCGTGTATTGGCATAGAAAAGTAAGAAGCGCAACAGCAATGATAAAAAAAGCAATAATGCTGGCCTTTGCAGAAGAGAACGCAGAGTTGAGCCCAGAGAATCTGTATTATAAAGATGACCAAGGTTTTATTTTGCTTTTTGAAAAAAAAGGAATCCCCCAGGAGGCAAAAGAACTGGTATGGAGAGTACAGCACAACAGGCTTTATGATATTGCACTTGAGATTCCTTTTGAGTCGGATAAACATAGCGCACTAGAAAGTATCGTATACAGAATAAATCTGGAAAAAGAATTGTCAGATAAAACAGGCATACAAAATCTGATAATAGATGTACCTGAGGCAGTAAATTTTGAGGATTCTGTCAGAATAATATCGGACGGAGACGACAAAGTAAAAGATTTTATCACAGCTAAGACTGTTTTTGATAAAAATACGATAAAATCGTTTACAGGAAATCTCAGATACATCAGACTGCTTATTCCCAATAAAGAAGAAAATCATAAGATAAAATTTGAGGAGATTGTGAGTGAACTCAAGTAATTTTGGCGAGATCGAAAATCTTTTTAAATACAACAATCCTAGATGGTTAAAGTACACTCTAAGAAAACTAGGCCAGGGGATTTCCCGTTACAACATGATAGAAGACGGAGACAGAATAGTTCTTGGAATATCAGGAGGCAAGGATTCTCTTGCACTGGCTCTTCTTTTGTCTCTGAGAAGGAAATGGCTCCCCATAGACTATGAACTTAGAGCTGTACAGATAGAATGGCAGGAATTTCCCATGACAGATGAGCAAGTCTCTCTCATAAAAAGTTTTTTTAATATCATAGATGTTCCTTATGTTAGACTAACGGAGACAATGTTCCCCGGCTCTTATAAAGACGATTTTAACTGTTATAGATGTGCAAGGAACAGAAAACGAATACTCTTTGATTATATGGCAAAAGAAGGGTTCTCCAAGCTAGCGCTGGGACATCACCTTGATGATATTGTTACTACAACAATTATCAATATGACCATGCGAGGAAAGCTCTTTACCATGATGCCTATCCAGGAGTTTTTTAAAGGCAAACTGCATATTATACGACCAATGTGCGAGATAAGAGAATCCGCCATAATAACAATAAAAGAGCGCCTTAATCTCCCTGTTGTAAAAGCCGCATGCCCGTATAAAGATACAAACCTCAGACTGTCCATACAACCTGTTATGGAGAACCTCTTTTCTCTTGATCCTCATGCCCGGGAGAAAATATACAGGTCACTTATAGAAATAAAACCAGATTATCTGCCTTACAGCTTGAAAACCTAGCAGGCTGGCATTACACTCTACATATAGAGGTTTTTATGAAGATACACAACTTGATGGAAGAAGTTGTAACAGATGCGGTACATAAGGTTGTACAAGAAGAAAAAGCAAGAGGAAAAACCGTATCCGAGGATTATATAACAGATATCGTATGCTATGTATTAAACAGAATCCCACCCAAATACGTATCTACAGGTAAGGGAATCGCATATAGCACCACAGAATACTTCTCCGATGCACAGCTTATGGTAGATATTGTTGCTCTTGCTACAGAAGGCTTCAAACGCATAACAGGCACTGAGCGTTCTTACTATCAGCATAACAGGAAATTTTTTCCCGATTCTGACAATGTATTCTTTATACCACTTATCAAAGGAAGATTGCTTTTTGGCAAGACCTTTGAACCTGCATATGACGTCGACATTATCCTTCTGCATGGAGACATGCCCGCTCACATGATAGATGACAGATGGCAAAATCCCTATAGAATCACCAGTTCACTCCCCGGCACATTTGTCTTTATGCCCGCTCCTTTTCCGGCAAAGGAAAAAGGACAGAAAAAGGCTTTTAAATTTTGTGTAAGCATTGATAAAGAGGGGTTTAATCCCATAAGACATTATTTTGACGTTGCCTCAGTCTCTGTTCCTAGAGAAACAGAACCGGATATAGAGCATAGTATTATTCTGTCAGACTTATACCTGTCAGAACCACATGATGAAGACTCCACATTCTTCTAGGTCTTTTTTTTAAATAGCCGCAGGCAGGAGAACATGCGCCTTTTCTTATACCGAACGCACAGTCCGCATACGCGGTCAGTGCTGCCTCCCGGCGGAAGCAAAGCAAGAGAGGCGCATGGGCGACGTTCGGTATAGAATTTTATTTATAGTATTCTGTGTGGAACCAATAATCGTATATTCTGCCCTGTCCTTCTGATTCTATAAACTCAAGAACTTTGTTGAGCTGTTTTCTTCCATGCTCCGCAGAGTTGGAAACCACAGCAGCACCAAATTCTGCAAAGCTATGACTGTCGTTGAGGTCTACTTCTGCAAAGCTTATTTTATATCTCTGTTGTACTTTTCTCTTGAGAGAGCTTATTATGCTTCTTTTTTCTTTTATTGATCCTATGGCAGGAAGCTCTATGATAATCCTGAGTATGTTTACTACCATTTTTACAGCAAATCTTCTATGTCCGATAGAGACAAATCCATTTCTGTCTCCGTGTTTTCTTCTATTTTCCTTGGCAATATTTCTTCGTTATATGCTTGTGCCAATTTAAAAACTTCATGCTCAGCATAGCGGGGATAGATTTTTACTGCAAGCTTGTATCCAGAGTCTGTGATGCCTTTTTGCATCACATATATGGGGTCTGTTACAGTGATAGCAAAATGTGGGGCATATATGAAAAGAAGGAAGAATACCGTAAGGATTACAGAGCTCATCATTATCAGGCTCGTGCTTGAGGACTGTACGTTTATCTGCCTCATGTCAAAGTATATATGCATATCTTTATCTGCTATATAAGCATAGTCTCCAGGACCTATAGCTTTTTTTATGATATCAAGCGGATATTTTGTATATAGAGGTTTGTCGTTTTCTTTTATCATGAGTATTTCTTCCCTGGAAGCTGCAAATTCTATAAGTGTTTTCTCAGGAAGGCTTTGTTTATTTTCCAGTATCAGACTACCCGCAGATATTGCCCTCTGTGTATATTCTTCCTCAGGTCCGTCAATACCCACTAATACGGGAAGCATGGAGAAAACAAGCATGACAAACAAAAGGGAGCTTACAACAAGGGTCGTTATTCTCGATATGTGATGCTGAGCCATTACTGACTGGATGTTCTTAAGCTGCTTTACCAACTTGAGTGTTCTAAGAAGTCTGAGAATCCTTGCAATTCTTATTATTTTTATGACCTTTAATATCTTGAGCTTTCCGGCAATACTGCTCATAACACTTGTACCGTAGAGTAAAGAAAGCATTGCAGGGCCTGAATTGAGAGTAAGAAGAGGAACAGAGGCAAGGAAATCTATCCAACCTTTTTCTGCCGTAAGATATTGCATGCCTTTTCCCCGAGCTATTGCAGAGAACATACGGGTAAAAAACTCTACAGTAAAAAACAGGTCAAAAACAAAGCCAGATATAAGTAGTATTTTTCTAATATTCCAGTCCCACATGGATATGTTTGCCACATCCTCCAATATGGTCTGAACTATTACAAGAAATATCGCTATTGTTACCAAGTTCTCCAGAATATTTGTTGTTTCTTGTTTTTGCTTCATACTCACCACCCGTATTCTGCTGATATTTTGTATAACTCATCCAGCATTTTGATGTCAAATCCGTATCGTCTGTAATTTTTTCTTATTGCATAAAACCAGCTCTTATCCGGTGTTTCTGCACCTTTGTCCACTTTTATATTGGGCTTGTATGTTCTACAGCGCTGAGAAAGCATGGAGGCAAGCCTTGCAGTTGCTTCTATCTTGTTGTTTTCTTCAAAGGACACATAGGAGTTAAGCACGCTTCTTATTACAGGCTCTGGTAGGGCCGGCAATTCTTTTCTTAGTACTGGGAATACCTTCTCAGTAAAAGAACTGCGCACAAGACCTCCCATTCCGCCGGAATGAGCTCCAAACTCTGGAGTTATAAGATATATGGCAGGTCGCAAAAGTATAACAAGATTGAGCATATTTTTTATTTCTTCTTTACCCATCTTGAGTTTTTCTACCTTAGTCAACTCAAAGTGTATATAGCTTTTTTCATCAAATATTGCATCTACATATCTTGAGGACACTCCGTAATGTACAGCCGAATGAGAACCTATAAAGATTTCCCTGGGTTCATTGCGCTCAAGAAGTTTCTTAAGAAGAGCAAGCACCTGTTCTTTTACAGAGGGAGAAGCCTGATAATTTCCATTTCCAAGCAGCGGAATAAAGTTAAGAGATATTCTGGAAAGTTGTTCTTCCAACAGAGGATACATAAGTCCATCCGTAATTTCTCTCAATGCCGTAAGAAGCTCAGAAAGAACCTGACTCCATGTTTTTCCTGGGAATTGTACACGGGTCAGTGTAGGCGCAAGGACTTTTGAATTTTGCGATAAAAACTGAATTATCTGTTCTTCCCTCTGAAGCGGAATTATTGCAGAGAGTGCGGGATTAGTAAAAAGATGTTTTACAAACTTTTTTGCCTGCTCCTGAGGGGCAACTTGTGTTTGAGTGTCCATTTTTTTCTTGCCCTCCTGTGTTCCTCATTTACATAATGAGCATTTTTAAAGAATAATACAAGAGGTGAGAAATTTTATAAAAAAAATTGTTGTGATATTATCTTTGTTACTTTCTGCTCTATCATTGATAGCTCAAAACACGCCCCCAACTCTTCCGGAGGAAGCACCAGAAACCCTCTTCTCTACAAATATAGACGATAATGATGTCAAACTCTTTGCTTCCGGCTCATGGAATATTAGGACGGGCTTTGCTATAGGTTATCTCATAGATGAGGATGGCAACTGGATATACGGCTATATGCCGGATAATACTGACAATGGATTTTTTTATCAGCAGGAAGCAGCTCTGTTTCTCTCTCTTCTTTTTATGGACAGACTGTTTCTGGACATTGTCCTTACGGACAATATGGAAGACAACCGCTACATTACAGGATATATCGGAAAAGAAGATGAGACAATAAGAAATATAAGTATTGGTAACGATAGAATTGCCTTTAAAAACTCTTACAGGTATATGGACATCTCTGCTCAAAGTCCATCGGATATAGGAATCTATGGTCTTTTTGCAACGAATAATAGCGAACATGAAATAATACTGCGACTGGATTCCACCTCGGATGGACATGTGAGATATATAGGCACATCTCTTGCAGAAGAAAAGTATCTTAATCTCTATCAATATATAAGAGGTAGATTTTTTATACTCCCGGATACCAATATTGATTTTCTTACCGTATATATAGAGGATGAGGATGGCACAATAACAGCCCCAGATGGAAGTAAATTTAGAAAAGCTACTGAGGCAGAGCTATCATACTCTCTGTCGGAAGGCACTCTGCAACTTAATACAGCCGCATCAACACGTATTGCTGTGTTCTACCAGTCTGGGGGTAAGGATGTGGGAGACAGCAGCCTGGGACGAGGGGCCCTCTGTGGTACATCAGGAGGCTTTCCCGACCCTACAGCTGGGAGTATTGACTTTGACTGGTCTCTTTCTTCTTATATGGGCTATAATGCAACCGACTGGCAAATAAAACTGGAGGGAAAAAACTGTCTTCTGGTTTATATACCCAGCGGGTGGACACCCTTTGAAGACTTATCCCACTATACTAACAATGGAGCTCAGGAAGTAAGGATAGTAGAAAACGGCTCTACAACAACCTCTTCCATAGAAGATGACTATATAATAAAAAACGAAGAATACATAGTAAGCATATACGCCAAAGACATCCCAGACACATCACCTGCTTCCCGCTATCCGTTATCAAAGCTATACCCAAAAATATACGGGCCTTATGCGATAAATAATTCTAATTATCCTTCTCATAAGCTGCTTCTTTTATCTCTGTCTTCTAACAACACAATCACTGCTCCTCGGGATGCAGTACCAGAGAGCATACGTGTATATGTAAACGGCAGAGAAGAAAGAAACGTACAAATAGACCCGTCCACTCTGCAGATAGACTTCCCCTACCCAATAAACAGCTATGACAAGGTGGACATATACTACAGGACAAAAAAAAGCAGCAATTATAATGACTTCCTGGCTGCAAGTGGTAATATGTGGACCATAGGAGACAATGCTTATATCAAGTTTGCCTCCATGCTTAGATATCCTATAAGCGACATACAATATGCAAGCACAGCCCAAGAAGCCAAGGCAGATATAATAAGCTCTGTAGAAGGAGCATATCAGGGGAAGATACTGGATACAAGAGCGGATATGGGGCTGATCTACAGCATAACCAATACCACAGGATATATAAGGCTCTTTTCTTCTGACAATACAAGTACAAGCCTTTCTTATTCTACAAGCATATATCCTGCAGCGCCTCCTGAGGATACCAGCGATTCCATGGACCAAGACTGGCAGCTTACAGGCATAGGTATAAGCGGGCTTGATGCATACAACAGAGGCATACTCTACTACAAAGACTTCTACCAGTACACAAGCTATGGCAGAGGAAGCCTCCAAGAATACACATGGTCACCTCCAACAACTCAGATTGCAGATTACGCAGACGGCCAAAAGCCAGGCCCATATATAGCCTCTGCCAGCACAGAAGGGAAATCCGATGCTATTATGGTAATGGATTTTCTCATGCAAAGCTCAGAAGAATGGATAGGAGCCCAGCTTGCAATGCCAGACAATACAGGAGAGATAAACTCCATATCACTTGACTATAAGGTGGCAGAACTTGTAACAAGCGGAGGAGAACAGCTAAACATCTATCTACAAGTAGGATTCCCTAGCGAGGATATAGATGATGACCGCATAATCGATGAAGAAACAAGCTCTTATTCTGCAGGATTTGATTTTTACGATGTTGCACACGATGTACGCATGGTCATAGGAACAGATGCAGCAAACCTTCCTGATATGGTAAAACAGAGCGAAGACATAGATGGTAACGGCATACTAGATAAGGAGAATCAATCTACAACTACAACATTTCTTTTGGCTCAAAACATAAGTTCTGTAAGTGGATGGAACAGTATAGATATAAAAATACCAGAAGCATTCCGTGCACGGATAAGCAGTGCAAGGGCAATAAGAATAATAATAACAAGAAACACAACAGGTATCACAACAAGCGGCAAAATACTATTTACCCCTCCGGTTATCAACAGCTCCAGCTTTTATACAACGACAGAAGACAGCGATGCACAAATAAACAGCATAAGCATAAGTGATACAAGCCTTACATCGAGCTCAGACCTTGTAAAAAACACATTTTCCTACGGAAATACGACACAAAAAGTAACAGAAATATCATGGAAGAATCTTGATACACATGGATTTACTGCAAAAACAGGCATCACGGAAATAGACAGCCGTTACTATAAAAAAATCTCTTTCTATGCAAAAAGCGACAGCAGTATTACAATAGATGTAACGATTGGAGCAAACAGTACAGAAAGCATAAAAGCAAGCGGAATTTCCCTTTCTGCAGACAGCACATGGCACCTTATAGACCTGGATATAAAAAACAGAACAGTATACGTTGACAATAGCATAGAAAGCAGTGCAAGTATAAGCTATACCCCCCTTGCAACATCTCTCAACCTGCTTACGATAGAAACATCAATACCGTCTTCAACATCTGGTACGCTTTATCTGGACGAATTGTACGCATCTGAGCCGGAAAACAGCCTAAGCCTTATAAGCTCATTGGATATAAGGCTCAACACAGAAGAAGATTTGCTGACATATGGCACGACAAGCATAATAGGACAGACAAGCATAACGCAAAATATAAGCACATATTATGAGATATTGCCGGATACAATTACAAGCCTGGACAGCTCCACAATACTATCAAGCAGTATCTGGATAGTACTCACAGAGATATACCTCGATATAAGCACATATGATAATTACATAAGCAGACTGGGTGCAGGACATAATATAAAAATCCCTATAGGTATAGCAAGCATATCGGAAAACTTCTATCACATAATAAAAAGCACTCAAAACACATCCCACGACATATCAATAGCCATAAACACAGAAAAGACAAAAATATCGCTCTCACACAATATGCACAACAAAGACACCACCCAGAAAAAAATATATACACTTGATACAAATACGGATAACAGACCGGTAACACTTGATACAAAAACAAAGCTTACACAGACAAGAGACCCTATAGACACAATAAACACAAATTATCCGGAAGCCTATGCAACAAGCTGGCAGCAAATAATCCCATACACAGACAAAGATGATATACAAAGGAGTACAGAACTAGAAATAATCCCCGGATTTTTGACAAACAATACAAAAACTGCACTGGAAGCAAAAATAAAACACACAAGCCTACCACAATTGTCAGAACAAAATACTCAGGAGGAGCTCAAACTATCAAGTACCATAGAAGTAGAACGCATAACACTAAGCCCCTACTACCTGCGCCATACAGAAACAAAGAAAAGTAACCAGACAACAAGCTATATAGAAGACTGGGAACAGGCACTCATAAGCATGCAGGAAATCCCGCTCATATTAAGCACTATCCCCTTCTACGAGCTATGGCAAGACAAAGAAGACATATACGCCGGCATTCCCTCCCCTTATACAAAAACAAGCCACAAGGCAGAAACCGGCATCCAAATAGAACGTCCGCCATTCCCTGGCATAGCAGATCTTTTTGTACCGCAAAGTGCAGGAATAAGCCTGGGAACAACATACACAAAAACAGGTGACAGCCTTGCCACAAACCGCAGCCAAGGCCTCAAGCTGGCATTCCTTGCCACAAATCTTTTTGGCAGCACAGCAGCCAAACCCCTTACTGAGGCCTATACAATGGACGAGTTTAGCCGCAGTCTGGATATAAAAAGAACCACACAAGTAGAAAGCTTGCAAACAACATGGCAAATAGACTGGACAGAAACTATAAGCCTTTTTACACGCATACCACGTGGACTCAACCTAACCAACACACTCAGTCTTACACTCGCAGAAAAAACCAGCTGGAGTAACACAAGCCAACTAGCACTCACATGGACGAGCCCCGCCCCTTCATGGGCAAACAATCCGCCCATAGAAGCCTGGCAGCACACCCCACCGGAGCTAGAACACACAGAAAACCTGAGCCTCATAACAGAAAGCAACACCACAGGCGACATGGACTACACAATATCGGTCACCCACACAACCGGACTCGTATACGGCACATCTGGCAGATTTAACCTATATTTTAACAACACAATCCAAAAAAAAGATAAAATTATGCTAATTGGCTGGATATTGGGTGCAAATCTAACTCTACAATTTTGAAAAACACATTATACCGAACGTCGTAAGCGCGCCATAATAAAGTAAAAAAACAAGCAAGGGCGTGCTTACTCCTGCCTTCGGCGAATATAAAGCAAAAACAATAGCATCCAGAAGCCCACTGCCGGAGGCAGCGCAGGACGCGCCAGCGTCCTTGCGCGTTCGGTTATAAGATTCTTTAAAAAAAAACAAAAAGGGAATACAAGAAAAACTATTATTTTTGTACTATAGTTATATAATGGCTATAGTCACCATAAGGTGAGGGAGGATTTATGAAAAGAATAAAACAGTTTTTGTTCATAGCTACGCTTTTTACTGCTCTTTTTGCATGGGCACAGGAGAACACACCGGCTCAGAATGACTCTGCCGGGCTGGGCTTTGCTATGGGGATATCTCTTGGTGTGTCTACATTTCCCAATTCCGACGGAACGGTGGAGAGTTATAACTCCATAGGGCTTGTTCCAGACATTTCTATAGGCAAGTTTGGTATAGGATTCAATATAGAGCTCAATTACAGATTTGCGGACAGCAATGGCAATCCTGGTTTTGAAGTTAGAACAGAAGATTGGGTACCAAACAGTAAAACCAATTTTTTTGAGCTTTATCTGCCTAAGATAAGATATATACGTTACGGACAGAAAGGAGAGCCCATTTTTATAAAGGCCGGTACTCTGGACGGAGTAACACTGGGGACAGGTTTTCTGGTAGGCGGTTACAGCAACGGTACGTTTTTGCCTGATTTGCCTGTCTGGGGATTGGTTTTTGACCTGGATGGTAATCTTTTTTCTTTTCCTTTTATCGGTATGGAAACCTTTGTTGCCAATTTATCTGCCTTTGACCTCTTTGGCGGGAGGTTCTATATAAGACCGCTTGCAATAACGGACATCCCCATTATAAAAGATTTGCAGGTTGGTACAACCTTTGCCATGGACAGAGATCCGTATTATTATCTCAAGAAAAACTCTGAGTATACAGGTCCCACATCTGCCAGCGAGCCTGTTATGATATGGGGTGCGGATGCTATACAGCCTATTCTATCCAATACAATTGCAAAGCTGTCGGCATTCGGCGATGTGGTTATACAGAAGGATACAGCGGGGAGCATGCTTGGTGTAGGAGGAAGGCTTTTCGGATTCCTTACTTACGGAGCTCAGATGAGATTCCTGGGCAAAAATTTTATACCCAGCTACTTTGATGTAGCTTATGACCAGTACAGAGCCGCAAAATATGCTGTATATACCAGAGAGGTAAGTATCCCTGCTTATACGGGCTGGCTTGCATCGCTTGGCTTCTCTGTGCTTGAGGATAAGCTGGCTTTTTCTGCAACAATGGATGGTCCCATAGGCTCCAGCGAGATTAAGCCACATCTGCTGGCAAGTTTTGTACTTGGAGAAGGGATATTACCAGGATTTTTCTTTGATGCTGTCTACGACAAAACCAATATAGACAGTTGGGATGCAATGGCAAAATGGCAGGAAGACTCTTATATGAAACTTAATATTCATTATAAAAGCGGTCCTGCTGTACTTACTCTGTTCTATAATCTGCGTTATGACCTTACAGATACAGGCTATGAGCCTGTTGTTTCCAGTGGAACAGAGGTTTCAATCCAGTTTTAGGAGGATACTATGAGAAAACTATTTATATTGCTTATTGTTTTTGCAGTGCTGTTTCCTGTTTTTTCTCAGGAAGTCACTGCTGTACTTGAGTATTTTGATGACCCTGCAGAGCTTGAGATAACAGATGCTGATGGTTTTACCGTGGAGGGAATATACTTTGGGATGCCAATATCTGAGGGGGAGACTATAAAGACATATAATTCTTCTGCAGAGCTAAGTCTTGATCCCAACGGGACAATCATCAAGCTTGCTCCCAATACTACGTTTTCTGTAACCACATTGCAAAAAGAAGATGGACAGGAAAACAGCTTTAACATCGCTCAGGGTAAAATGAGAGCTGTTGCCGCCAAGGTAAAAAAAGGTGGATACAGGATATCAACTCCAACTGCTGTATGTGGAGTAAGAGGCACCGACTTTGGTATCAATGTTGTTCCAGGACAAGAAGAAAGCCTGTTTGTGAGAGAAGGGCTCGTAGCCTTTAGCAAAGGAGGAGAAGAGATAGAGGTAGGAGCAGGTCAGATTGCTAATGCTCTTGCAGAGACTTTTTCTGCTGTTCAGATGTCGGCAGAACAGCTCTCACAGCTTTATAGCGACCTTGACTTTAATGTACTCAATCCAGACGATGTACCTCAGGCAGAACCTGCCAAAGACGAAGCTGAAAACAACAAAACAGAAGATACATCAGCTGCGGATACTGGAGATATGGGACAGCAAACTACTGCCAATAAAGAAGAGACTGGAGGAGCAGAACCACAGGAAGCTGCACAGGAAAATCCTTTTATGGAGTGGCTAAGAAATGCTGTTGGTCTTGAAGTTGGCTCCGTTACCATAGATGGGCAGACCTATTCCAAAGCCATTCTTCAGCCAGTTATAGCATTGGGTAAATTTAAAGCAAGCCTATATCTTCCAATAATATACACACGGGATATGTTTGATCTCAACGATTGGTACAGACCCAAAGGCAATAACGAATGGTCCTTTGGCAGTGATTATGACTGGGGCAAAGAGCCTGTAAATGGTCTTGCGGATTTCTTTGCAGATTTGGCTCTCAAAATAAGGTATATAGAATACGGCAAGCAAAGAGACCCATTCTTCTTCAAAGTAGGCAACATAGAGGGTGTAACCACAGGACATGGTATACTCATGAACAATTACACCAACAATACGGAATTCCCTGCTGTAAGAAGAGTGGGACTTAACCTAGGTATAGACTCTGGCAAGGTAGGAACAGAGCTTATACTCAATGACCTGGCAGAGCCAGAGATTTTTGGAGGAAGGCTGTATGTGAGACCTGCTGCTCCAACTTTTAAAGCTGCAATAGGACTTACAGCCATAGCCGACATTGACCCTGCAGGAGATATTTCTTCCGATACAACAGATCCTGTTTCAAAAGCAGCTTTGGAAACAGATCCTATTTTTCTTAATCTTGCACTTGACCTCGATATTCCCGCGTTTGAGACTGAGCTTGCAAGTCTGATATTCTTCAGTGATGTAGGCGGCATGCTGCCATTTATAAGAAACTCATATGGCGGCATACAAGCGGGTTTTAGCACAAGCAGTCTTGTGTATCAGAAGAGCAGTACAGAGGCTGAGCTCAGAAACTACGGATTTACTGCTGGACTCTTTGGTAACATTGCAATAATGACATACAGGCTTGAGTACAGATATTTTACAGGCACCTTTAAAAACGGCTTCTATGGCCCGGATTACGAAAGAAAACGAGCAGAATATGCCAAGGAACTTGTATCTTACCTTATGGATTCTTCCAATCCCGATTTTCACAATACAACCATGGGTATATACGGAAATGCAGGCTTTAATATAGCAGATAAGGTAACCTTTAATGCGGGATATTTCTGGCCCTGGGCACTGGATTCCAACGGCAATGTACTTACATCAGATGAGGATGAACTCAATATGGGACTTATCTTGGAAAAAGGGCTTGTTCCTGTTCCTAGGCTGGAGGACATAAGTGCTGCTTTCTATTACACAAGAACGCACTTTATCCCAACAATTTTGCAGAAAGGCGACTTTAAGGGTACAGGACTTTTTGATGCCAACACTGTTTTTCGCGGAGAGATTATATGGGCTGCAGCCCCTACACTTGATATCGTTACTATAGTAACAACTAACATTATAAGAAACTCCGATGGAAGCATTGCATACGATGACAACGGAGCTCCAAAATGGGCACCATCCATATCTATTGAAAGCAGAGTACACTTTTAATATATTGTATGCATGAATAAATCAAAGGATAAAGCCTCCCCCAGAATACATATTCTGAGGGAGGCTGTTTTTAAAAAGATAGCAGCTGGAGAAGTAATAGACAGACCGGCTTCTGTTGTAAGGGAGCTCTTGGATAATTCTATCGATGCCGGTGCTACCGACATAATCGTAGAAATAGAAGACGGGGGATTAAAAAAAATAGTAGTAACAGACAATGGCTCAGGCATTCATCCAGATGACCTTGAGATATGTTATCTTCCTCATACCACTTCCAAGATAGAAACCGAATCAGACCTGATGGCAATACGTACTCTCGGCTTTAGAGGAGAGGCTCTCTCCAGTATAAGCACAGTATCCATAACAAAGATATACTCCACATATCAGGATAACACAGAGGGGAAATACATCATTCTAGAGGATGGAAAAATAAAAGAGAAAGGACCTGTCGGACTTCCCCGCGGTACGCGCATAGAGATAGAACGTATATTTGATAACTATCCAGCAAGAAAGAGATTTTTAAAAACTCCAGCAACAGAAGCTGCAATGTGCAAGAAGGTTTTTTTGGAGAAAGCTCTATCCTTCCCTGATATAAGCTTTAAACTCATAAAAAACGGCAATATGGAAGTATTTTTGCCACAATCCGACATGACAGAAAGGATTGCCACAGCATATCCGACAATTTTTACAAAAAGCAGGATAAGAACACTGGAAGAAAAATCAGGCAATATTTCTATAAAAGCAGTTCTTCTGTCCCCGTCTTTTCCTCAAAGGGATAGAAGAAACATATACATATACATAAACGGAAGAAATATACAAGAATACAGCCTTGTGCAAGCAATAAGCTATGGATACAGAGAGGTACTACCTGGAGGACAATACCCAGCTGCTGTTCTATTTGCAGAAATACCTTCGGGAGAAGTAGATTTCAACATCCATCCTGCAAAAAAAGAGGCCAAGATTAGGATTCTACCTGAGCTTCATAGTCTGGTATCAAAAACAATACATAAAGAGCTAAGAAACTGGCTGATGCCTACAAGTAATGCTCGTAGCAGTATAAAGTCTGATGATAAAGATACTCAGAAAAACTTTAATATTACTTCAGAAAAACATGACAGGAGTACTTTTTTTATTCCTCAAAATTATTCTTATAACGGTCTAAACATATCAGAAACAACCACTGCTTACAGACATAAAAAAAAGCCTGATCTCTGGACAGTCAAAAATTTCAATCAACCGGACATGATAAAAAAGATAAAAGCAGTTAAAACAGGAGAGGAAACAAATATAAAGTATCTAGGTCAGCTTTTTAATCTTTTTCTAATAATAGAAAAAAACGATGCTCTTTTCCTCATAGACCAGCATGCAGCACATGAGAGAATACTATATAACCAACTCAAGAATAATCCTGCTAGACAAAAGCTTCTTATACCTCATACCTTTACAGTAGAAGAAGAGGAACTTAACACCATAGAAAAAAAAAGAGAAGAAGCAACAAATCTTGGTATAGAATATAGTATGGCAGACAATAAATGCATAATAACACATCTGCCTCAAACAATAAGCAATACACCTGTAATAGCAGAAAAATGGCTAAGACAGCAAAGCACAAACTCGCCGGAGGTAGACGGATATGCTACCATAGCTTGTAGAGCAGCTATAAAAGAAGGAGAATTATTGGATAAAATAAGTGCAACAGAGCTTGCAGAAAGGACTTTTGAGCTTCCTGAGCCATATTGTCCTCACGGTAGGCCTGTATGGATAAAAATAACAAAAGAAGAATTGCTCAAAATAATAAAAAGAACAGTATAAGTCGAGCAGGCCTTTTAGGCCTGCCTTTATTATAAACCAGATAAAAGAGATTCTATCTCGGCTTTCTTATCATAATCAGGTTTTTTTGTAAGAAGTGTGGATAGAATCTTTTTGGCTCCATCCTTTTCTCCAAGAGATATAAGAATCTTCCCCAGCTGATAATAAGCATCCCAATAGGTAGAATCTATCTTGATAAGATCTTCCAGGACCTGTGCAGCACTATCTAGATCCTTGGCATCCATATGAGCAAGAGCAAGATTGTACCTTACAAGAGTATCTGCAGGATTTGCCTCTATGGCAGCTTTGTAGTGCTTGATACTCTCACTATAAAGCTTTTTACGTGCATATAAGTTACCAAGATTGTTATTAACCTCAAAAGATTTTGGCTCAATTTTATATGCATCCAAGAGATAAGACAAAGCTTTATCATAATCCCCCTTGTCCTGGTACATAATACCAAGCTGTATACGAGGTTTTACATAAGAAGGATTGAGCTCTATTGCATTGTTAAAAGCAGCTTCGGCTACAGAATAAGCTTTTATATTATATGCTGCAAGCCCAAGAGTATATTGATATTCTGGTACTTTGGGACTTTTCTCGACGGCTTTCTGGGCATAGGTAAGAGCATCTTGCGATTTGTCTTGTTCTATAAGAACAAGAGCAAGGTTATAGAAAGAAACTGTATCGTCCGCTCCTTTTTCCGTAGAAATAGCCTTTTTTAACATCTTCTCTGCATTCACAGGGTCTCCGGCATAATAATATGTAAGACCAAGACCCCTAAGAGCACGATATTCATCTGGAGAATATGCTATAATTCTTTTATAATAGGTCTCAGACTCCTTGTACTTCCCCTCGTCCCTGAGATATTCACCCAACTTAAGAAGTGCTCCGGTATTTTGAGGATCAAGAGCAATAACACTCAAAAACTCCTTTTTTGCCATGGCTCTATCAGAAAGTTTCTCATAAGTAAGAGCTAGATTATAATGTGCATTAATCCATGAGGGCATGATTTCCAGACATCTAGAAAAAGAAAGTCTTGCATCGTTAAACTTTTGCTTACTGAGTGTTGGGTTGCTTCTCTGCTTAGAAAGCCCCATCATATACTGGACCTTCCCTAGCTCATATAGACTTTCCGCACTTTGTGGATTTAAGGCCAGAGCTTTTTTAAACTGTTCCTCGGCACTCTCATAGTTTTTGTTGTCAGAATATATTTTTCCAAGAACATAATAGGACTGCCATACATTTTTGTTGGTATCTATAGCCTCTTGAGCTTTTTCTACCGCACCTTTGACATCACCCTCTTCATAAAAACTTTCTGCCGTATAAGCAAGAGCAGTAGCATGATGCTCTGATTCTTTTATGCTATCCTGCAAATCTATACCAAGAACATCGGAAAACTTCTGTCTTGCTGCAACATACTGCTGCTCTTCAAGAGCTTCTGTTCCTTCCTTTATTAGAGCCTTTATCATCTCTTCTTTTTTTCTCTCTTCTTCACTCAGTTTTGCAAGTCTCTCTTCTTCTTTTCTTTTCTCTTCTTCTGCCCTCCTTCTTGCTTCTTCTTCCGCTTGTCTCTGCTTATCAGCAAGACTCTCCGCCTGATTATTTGCGTTTTGCGATAGACTTTGACTTAATTGGGACAGAGAGCTGTTTAGTCTCTCCTGCTGCCTTGCAAGTTCATCCAATTCTTTTTTCCTGAGGTCTTCTTCATAAGCCTTCTTTTCCTCAAGTATTTTATCCTTAAGCTCCCTAACTTCTTTGTCTCCCGGATTTTTGAGCAAAAGTGCATCCAAAATATCCAGTGCCCTCTGGTACTCATTTTGTTCTGCATATTCTTTTGCAAGGACCATTGCATTATGTCTTTCTGCATTTTTTGCATCTACAATAAGAAATGCTATTCCACCTACAAGCAAAAGAAAAAACACTATACCAATGCTTATAAAAAGCATTTTTTTTGTTTTATCATCTTTCTTCATTTTTTCAGTCTTTATCTCGTCCAAATCAGTCCTCCTAATCCGCAAGCTCAAGTTCTTCGGAGTAATCCTGTACTCCCTCTGTCCCTGCGTCAATATCCTGAGTCTCTTCTGCAGCAGAATCAAGAGACTTAAGTACAGAATCAAGGAGAGCCTTCTGTCTTGCCTCTTCTTCCTTCCTTCTCCTTTCTTCCTCTTCTTTCTGTCTCTGCTCTTCTATAATTTTTTGGCTGAGAAGAGATATCATTTTTTCTATATTTGCGCGTTGTGATGTATCCGGCTCAAGACGCAGATACATGGTATAATCATCTATGGCATCCTGATATTTACCAAGTTTTACTCTCATATTTGCTCTGTTGAGATAAGGGTTGGAATAAGTTGTCTTAAGCCCAACCGCCTCGCTATACATAAGCTCTGCGGTATCAGGCGTCCCCATGGATACATAAACGTTCCCAAGATTAAAAAAGAACACCGCATCATATCCATCCGTATTATCAATGCCTTTTTTATAAATATCAACAGCCTTTTTATAAAGACCCAGCTTATGATATATTGCTCCAAGATACAAATAGATCCTAGGATTAGCTTTTTCTTGCTCTAGAGATGATTCTAATAGAGGTAAAGCCTGCTCAAGATTATTTTGCATAAAAAGATCTTCTCCTCTTTTAAACAAAGATTCATCCTGTGCATGCAGAGGCATAACTGTAAATATTATAAGAAATATAAAAAGAAACCTTTGTTTGACAATATCAGCAAAAAAAGTTAGTCTTTTATAAGCAGAGAATAAAAAGATATGCATAAAGGATAAATGACCTATGTCCATGTTAATTCCTTTTATTATAATCGGCATAGGAGTCGGAGTATTTATTTTTTTGATGCTCAGAACCATACTCCTACCTAAAAGAATAGCCTCCATAAGAGATCTTCTCAACCAGGAGAAATATAATCAGGTTATAAAAGCATGTAAAAAGATAATAGAGAAAAATCATAAAAATGCAGAAGCACATTATATACTGGGAATGGCATATTTAAAAAGCAATAGACCAGAATTAGCTTTGATGGAGCTTAAACTGGTAAATTCTATAGGAATATTTACAGATTATTGCCCGGAAAAAGAATTCCGAGAAACCATAGCAAAGCTGTTTAAAGAATTTAATCAGATCGAAGAAGCCTTAAAGGAGTATTTGCTTCTTATAAAGAAGTTTCCTTCCAACTCTTTATACTATCTAAATGCAGGAGAATTATTCGAAGAAAGAAATCAGCAAGATAAAGCCTTTATATACTACAAAAAAGCAGCAGATATAGATCCAAGGAACTCAAGAGCATTCTATAAAATAGGCGTAAGCCTATACAGAATGAGAAAAACACAAGAGGCAAAAAAATATCTTGAGAAGGCAATACAACTAGATCAGAGCAATCTCAAGGCCTATTATTATATTGGAAGAATAGCAAAAGAAAATAAAGATTATAGAACCGCTCTTATAGCTCTGGAAAAATCTCTAAGAGACCCCGAGTACAAGATTCGATCTCTCGTAGAGCGCGGAGCATGTTATATGAGTATGGGAGATTATGATACCGCAAGCTTGGAACTAGAACGAGCAATAAAACTATCGAAAGAAAACACATCCCCGGAATTTCTTTACTCTAAGTACTTCCTCTCCATATGTTATGAGAAACTAAGACGTATGGAAGAAGCAATAACACAATGGGAGGAAATATACGAGATAAATCCAAAGTTTCAAGATGTGGCAGAAAGATTATCACAATATCAGGATATCCGGCAGGATGACAGAATAAAAGATTTTCTTACATGCAGTGACGAACTTTTTATGGAAATATGCAAAGGCATAATAACAGCTTTAAACCTTTCCATAAGCAGTATAAAATCCATTCCTGATGGAGCGGAGATAATCGCAATAGAAGCAAACAAAGACTGGAGAAATACCAAGAGCATACCCAAACTGATAAGAATACTCAGAAAAACAGAAATACTGGATGAATCAGCTGCAAGAAATCTGTACGAATCTCTCAGACAGCAAAACATTATGGCAGGTATAATAATAACTAGTTCTCCTATATCCAATCTGGCAAAGCAATTTGCAGAGACTCGCCCCATATATCTCTACGATATGGAAAAACTGAGACAGATATTAAAAAAAATAGACATGAATACTGGAGAATTTAAAGGATGAAAATACTTTGTGTTTCCGATGAAGTTGACCCACTTGTATACAGCCCCAGAGCAAAAGAGCATTTTCCGGATATAGACTTCATTTTAAGTGCCGGTGATCTTCCCATGGAATATCTGGGGTTTATTGCCAGTACCTTTAATAAACCACTCTTTTTTGTATTTGGAAATCATAACCTAAAATATCTGTCCATGTTTACAAACAAAATAAGAGCTACTCCATTTAATACTGTGGACATATCTCCTCATAAATTCGGTTCTACTTATATTGATGGCAAAATTACAAGATATAAAGATATAATAATAGCAGGAATAGGCGGCTCATATAAATACAATAACGGCCAAAATCAATTTACAGACTTTCAAATATACGTGAAATTGATAAAAATGATTCCAAGACTATTATACAATAAGATAAGATACGGCAGATATCTAGATATACTCTTAACTCATTCGCCACCTTATGGGATAAATGATAAACAAGATATCTGTCACAGAGGATTTAAAGCCTTTCTATGGTTTATAAAAACTTTTAAGCCCTCATATCTTCTGCACGGACACGTACACTTATATAACTCTCTGGAAACAAGAATTTCACAGTATTATAATACAAAAATAATAAATGTATTTAAACATTATCTCCTGGAGGTATAGATCACAATATGAATGATTTTATACGAGAAAGAGCAAAGAGAGATTTTGAAAAAGCAAGAATGCAGGAGTTTATAGATAGGATAACAGGAATATTTAATCCTCAAGCAACAGAACTCCTTTCTCTAGATGATGTAAAAGAAATAATAAAACCCCGAGGAGAAAAATATCTTGGAATAAAGACAGTTGAAATAGACAAAATAGTTGGCAGCGAAGGCAGATATCTGGATTTTAACAAAAAATTCTTACCAAAACACTCTATAACCAGAAACCGTTGGGAAAGTATAGATTCCGCTCATCTCAAATATAAAGAGCTTCCTCCGGTAAAGCTATATGAAGTAGGAGGAGTATATTTTGTCAGAGATGGCAATCATAGAATATCCGTTGCAAAATCAAGAGATGCAAAATTCATAGATGCAGAGGTAACAAGTCTTAACTCTCACATAGAAATCACACCTGACATGACAATAAATGACATAATAAAAAAGGTTATAGAATACGAATACAAAGACTTTAAGAAAAAAACAAGACTCAAAGAAATATTACCAGATGTGGACATATATTTTAGTACCCCTGGTAGATATGACGAATTATATGAACACATACTTGTGCATAAGTATTATATAAATATGGACAAGGATTATGAAATTCCCTTTGAAGAAGCACTAATATCATGGTACAAAAATGTATACAAACCAATTATAGATATAATAAGAGAAGAAGACATATTGGATATGTTTCCTGATAGGACAGAGGGAGACCTTTATATATGGAGTGTGAGACACTGGGATGATCTTAAGAGACAGTACGGGCAAAACTATGATTTAAAGGATGCTGTAACCAAGTTTGCGAGAGAACATGGCTCATCCGGGAATAAACCTTTAAAAAAATTTTTTAAGACAATCCTTAGCCCATTTTTGGCAATAAAGAAATTTTTTACAAATCAAAATAAGTAATAAGGACCCGTCATAAGCCTGTAGTCCTCTCCCTCGTATACAGCAAAAATATAAGCTATATTAGTATCAAAACTATCCTTGGCTAGGGAACCTCCTGGATCCAAAGTCCTAGAAACTATCATTCTGCCCTCCGTAGAATAGCCAAGAATCATTATTGCCTTATCGGAGAGAGACTGGATATTTAGGTCTGATAACTTTATGGAAGGAAAAGCAGTCTTTTTAAACAAACGAGGATGCTCCTTTATAGTATAGCTTGTCTCATCCTCTCTTCCGGCATAATCTCTTACGATTATTTTATATTTTCCTGCAGGAATGCTAATACCATATGGAGGCAGGATATTGAAACTTATCCACTGCATCCCCTCATGCTGTATATTTTTCCATGTATCCCCTTTTATTTCCCAATAAAGCCCATTGTCATCGGAAGATATTATTATTTTTTCTATATCACCTATTCCATCTTTGTCATCAACAGCCACTGAAAATAAAATAGAACTCTTTTGATATCCTTTTAAAGGCTCTAAAGTATACAACAAACTCATATCAACTTTTAAAATTCCTGGAGGAGAACCAGAACATGAAACAACAAAGCCGACAAACCAGAAAAATAATAATATTTTATTTTTTAATTTCATGATTATATTTTTACATATTGTCAGATAAAAAAAAAGATATAAAATATTGACATTTAAATAAAGTTTCTCAGATACTCTTATATAATTTGCAATCATTACAAAAGAGGAGTTTATGAATTATCTGGAAATAGCAATAGAGTGCGCAAAAGAAGCGGAAAAAATACATAACTATTATAGAAAAGAAGGTTTTACAGTAGGGACAAAAACATCTCATAGAGATAGAGTCACAACAGCAGATATAGAATCGGAAAAAACAATAACCAATATAATAGAAAAATATTTTCCCAATCATAATATCATAGGAGAAGAAAATAGCTATCCTGAGAAAAAATCTGAGTTTACCTGGGTGATAGATCCACTTGATGGCACCAACAATTATTCCAGAGACTTCCCATACTACGGAGTTTCCATAGCATTGCTGCAAAACAATGTTACAATCTTAGGAGTAGTATATAATACAGTATGTGGTGAGCTCTTTTATGCGGAAAGAGGAAAAGGAGCTTATCTCAATGAAACAAGGATACAAGTATCGGATACAAAAAGAATAAAAGACAGCCTCATTATTACAGGATTTTATCAGACACAAAGTAAGGCGGTACTAAAAAATCTGGATGTTGTAAAAGCCTTTTTTCAAGAAGGTATACTTGGTTTGAGAAGAACAGGTTCGGCAGCTTTGGACCTATGTCAAATTGCAGCAGGAAGAGCAGATATTTTCTGGGAACCTATTCTTAATGCATGGGACTTTAAAGCAGGCGAACTAATAGTACAAGAAGCAGGTGGTATGTGTACAGATTACTCAGGAAACACTCTACCATTGGCAAAAAGTACAATTGTAGCTACTAACAAAATTTTGCATAAAAAAGCCATAGAAATAATAAATAGCAGCCTGCAAAAATAAAAAAGGCGCCGTTGGCGCCTCTATTTATCTTCTGGAAGATTCTTTTTCCTGAAGTTTCCTGATTTTTTTCTGAAGCTTACGCTCCATGGCCTTTTTCTTCTCGTTCTTTATCTTAGAAGGTTTAACATAGAATTCTCTCTTCTTCCATTCTCTGATGACACCCTCTTTCTCAACAAAACGCTTAAATCTCTTTAAGGCCTTTTCCAGTGGTTCATTATTGTCTACAGGAACGTGGATGATAGTAATCACCTCCCCTCTCTTTAATTTTGTTTTATTTTAATCACTTTTTTTATAATGTCAAGAAGGCTGCAACCTATAAGAGAAAAAGGACTAACCGGCACACCGGCAACTCTGACTTCCCAGTGTAGGTGTGGACCGGTAGAAAGCCCTGTTGTACCAACCGTGCCTATAACAGTACCAGAAACAATCTCTTCCTCTTTTTTGACAAATATTTTATCCAGATGGTAATAAAGAGAATATACACCAGGAGCATGACACACAACAACTGTATTTCCTGTCACTATTCTATTCTCTGCCATCATAACTCTACCATAAACAGGCAGTATAACAGGGGTACCTTTCTCGCTGGCTATATCTATACCACTATGCCGAGAATAGGCTTTTTCTCCATCACTATAGACAAATTCTCGTATATCACCGAAATAAGAAGAAAATCTACCGGACCCTACAGGCATAAACCATGTATCAAAAAGTCCACCATGATAATCCTCAAACGACACAATAAGCTCATACAACATCCGAGACTCATATTGGCGTCTTTTAGAAGTATCCTCACGTATGCTAGTTAAAGTTCTGTCAAGCTCAATAGTCTCAGAACGATAAGTCTGTGTAAAAAAAGGCACTGTTTTTTCTATAAGAATTTTGGAATCTGCAGAGAAAATGATGGACAAATCTTTATCTGCAATCTCATATCCGTATGGAACAGCAAGAAAAGCATAGTAAGTATAAGCAGAATCAGGAAAAAGAAACATCGGTGAAGAAACTATTTTCTCATTTTTATACATAATAGAAACAAAAAAAGAACCGGGAAAATTGTCTTCTGCATACAGAAGAACAGGAAAAGGAGTAGCCTCTACTATAGCAAGAGGAACATTAGCTCTAATATCCGCAGCTATAGAAAACAAAATAAAAAAAAACGTAAAAATAAAAAAGAATCTGCAAAACCTTAACATTTTTTTATATCCAGAAGAACAAGCTGTAAACTTTCTCTGCTATTATAAAAATTTCTTCCCAGAGTAAAAAGAACATCCACCCTATCTTTGGCAGAAAAATCTCTATTTACCCTATCGGAAGCATTCCAAAAAACAGCAGGCCACAGAGAATTCCCCATAAAAAGCTGCAGTTGCAGATGATTGCTCTCTTTACCTACAAATCTAATATCTTCTATTCTTGCATTCCTATACATAAAATGAATAGGACTATTACCCTCTCCGTAAGGCTCAAAAAAATCCACAACTTTTATCAAATTGGGAGTCATCCATTTTTCAGGAATTTCAGCATCAACATCTATTACAGAATCCTCCGCTCCTGTTGTATCTAGCTCTGCAACCAGCACCTTAAGTCTATCTATCAAAGAATCAAGCTTTGAAGGATGAACAGAAAATCCTGCTGCAAAATCATGTCCGCCATACTCCATAAGCAAGTCTTCGCAAGCTGTCAATACATCAAGAATTGCAACACCATCGGGACTTCTTAGAGATCCAACCAGCCTGTCCTCATCCAAAGGTGCTACAATCCCGGCAGGAACATTAAACTGCTTGGAAAGCCTGGAAGCCAAAATACCAGTTATTCCTCGTTGTACAGAATCATCATAAACAAGCACAAACTTTCCTTTAAATTCATCAAAACTGTTACGTGCATACTCCTGGATACTATTCCATGCAGAATCACCTATTTTTTTGCGTTCGTTATTGAGAGAAATTAGCTCTTCAACAATCAACTCCGCTTCTTTGGGAGAATCACTCAAAAAAAGTCTGACAGCCTTATCCGGCTGCCCCATTCTACCGGACGCATTTATAATAGGAGAGACACGCCATAGGATATCCCTGGTAGACAAACTCTTGCCATAAAGCCCCTGCTTTGCAAGAAGAGCTTTGAGCCCTACCCTTTCGGTAGAAGAAATAAGATTGAGCCCTTTCTTCACAATAATTCTATTCTCATCGTTAAGAGGCATGAGATCGGATAATGTACCCATGGTTGTCATATCTAGAGCCTTGTTTATAACAGAAAAAACCCCTGACACATCAAGAAAAATACGCAAGAATAACATAAACAATACATCTATTTCTTCGCGTCTTTTATTGTCAAAAATATTTCTCTTGAAAAATTCTCTTATTCTTAACAGTGTATATCCTGACAGATTGGGAAAAGCCTTATAAACAGAATCCGAAATATCCATTGCAGAAAGCTCTACAGAAGTCCCAAAAGTAGCAGCAAAAAGCCTTTTTTGCAAAGCAATATCAAAAACATAAATCGGTGAACCAGCCAATAACTCATAAGTCCTTGTTTTATCAAGAGAAAGCAGCCCCGGAACGACATGCTCTATAAGCCTCTCAGTGACAATAAAATTCTCAGCCTTTATCACCTCTACAATCATCACATCATTACCGGGCCTTATATTTAAGAGACAAACTTCTCTATTAAAGAAATCAGAAAACCCTATTTTGAGAGCCCATATAAACTTGAGAGCAACAGCACAACCTGCGAGATCCCTAAAAGGATACCCAGAACCTTCCACCTTGGGATTTATTATCGCATAAGCAGGAGGCAAAACATCTCTTGGAATATGATGATCTAAGACAATAACATCTATACCAAGCTCAGAAGCTCTGGCTATCTCATCATGATTGGAAATACCGCAGTCCACAGTAATTATAAGAGAGCCACCACTGGCAGCATGCTGCTCAACAGCATCCAGAGACAAACCATACTGCTCATCTCCCATAGGAAGCTGCCATTCTACCTCATACCCCATGCTCTGCAGAAACTCCACAAGAATTACAGTAGAAGAAATACCATCAGCATCTCTATCTCCAAAAACAAGAATCTTTTCTCCCTCATCTCGAGCAGCAATAACCCTCTCTACAGCTTCAACCATATCCTCAAATAGAAAAGGATTATGCAAAGAAAACAAATCGGAATCCACAAAAAACTTAAGATCAGATGGAGAAATAATCCCCCTTCTCACCAAGATAGCAGAAGTTAAAAGATCCAAACCATATTTTTTTGATATATCAGAAACAAGAGACTTATCAATATCCTTCTTTTCCCAACGCATAAAAACTCCGTGCAAACAGAAATAATTCCCCAAAATAGAAATAAATATTATTCCTCCAATAAACTACACAAAGAGAAAACAAAACTCAATACTTTATATTGGACACTAAGCCTTATCCGCCCCTATAACCTCAATAACAATGGAAGAGCTATCATAACTTGTAACATTATCTCCATCTTCTGTATCCACAACTACAGCAGAACGCAATTTATCCGTAACCTCATCTAAAACTTCCTCAGACCTCCCCCATACCCGCATAACGACATCACCTGTAGAAACACGCTCCCCTCTCTTTCTCACACACTCCACCCCAACATCCGGCAAAACACTATCCTCCACACGACTTCTTCCCACCCCCAACGCAACCCCAGCCATCCCTACAGCCCTTGCATCAACACTTACAACCACACCATCATGCTCAGCCCTAAACTCCCGACAGACTTCTGCCCTATAACGCCCCATACGCTCCTCCACCCACGAGACATCACCACCCTGGAGTTCTACATTACGGCAAAACCTATCATAAGCAGAACCATCATCAAGAGAAGCAGCAAGCATAGAAGCCCCCTCATCCGCATCCCCCGCCAGACCTGCAAGGACAAGCATCCAACCACCCAGCACACAAACAAGCTCTCGCACATCCTGAGGCCCTGCGCCACGCAGAACCATAACTGACTCCTCTACCTCCAACCAATTACCAACCAACCTACCAAGAGGCTGACTCATATCAGAAACAACAGCCACACCCCTGCGGCCCAGACCTCGTACCCCTGCAACAAGGGAGGAAGCGAGCCTTCTAGCATCATCCACAGAAGTCATAAAAGCACCACCACCAGCCTTAACATCAAAAACAAGCCCCCTTGCCCCCTCGGCACACTTTTTGGACACAATACTCGCAGTAATCAGGGGGACAGACTCCACAGTCGCAGTAACATCCCTGAGAGCATACATTCTCTTATCCGCAGGAACCATATCCTCGGACTGACCAAACATAACAAAACCACACTCTCTCAAAACCCGCTCCACCTCTGACACAGAAAGCGCCGTCCTGTATCCCTCAATGGACTCAAGCTTATCAAGCGTTCCCCCCGTATGTCCCAGAGCCCTCCCGCTCATCATAGGCACAAAAGCCCCACATGCAGCAACAGCAGGCGCAAGCACAAGCGACACCTTATCGCCAACCCCACCCGTAGAATGCTTATCCACAAGCGCATTACCCAGATGAGAAAAATCAAGAACCCTGCCAGACTCCATCATAGCACGCGTAAAAACAGCAAGCTCCTCATCTGCCATTCCCCTAAAGAAGACAGCCATGAGAAAAGCAGACATCTGATAATCCGGAACCTCTCCCTTGGCATAGGACGACACAAGAAACTCAATCTCGTCCGGAGACAACCCGCCCCCATCCCTTTTTTTTGCAATAATATCGACAACCCTGTAACTCATAAAAAAATTCTAATACAAAACAAACAACAATAAAAGCAAAAACAAAAAATAATTTATACCGAACGTCGGGACTGCTCCCCCTTACAGAATTTCCTTACCGGAGGCAGCGCAAAATGCATCTGCAGGCTGCGCGTTCGGTATAAGAGCGCAGTCCCTCCTGCCTGCGGCACAACCCCTTACAAGCAAAATACAAGAAAAACTATTCCACAGGCTCAAGCCTCCCCCCCCCCAGCAACACTCAACTCACTGATACACGTATCCTTATATCTGGCACCCGGATACACATCCAAAATCATAAACCTAGCCACAAAAAATAGAAAAACACTGTCTAGCCTCCTGTACCTTGAATAAAGCCTTACAATAAGTTCAATCCTCTGACTTTTTATACTACCCTCAAGCTCAATGACCTGAAAAAATCAAGTACAGGCTCTACGGAACGATAGAAATAATCATTCTCCAAGGCAAAAGGTATATCGTAGAGCCTAATCTCAGTCAACTTTAACCCATTATTTGACTTATGCAAAAGCCGTTTTTCACAATAATAGAAAGCTTATACCATAGAAACTTTATACTGTCATAAGGAGGAATATCAGAATCCACAAAACAATATACATATTCTCCTATACCATCCCCTGTAACACTCTCACCCCAAGTAGTCTCAGAATCCCCATCACAAAGATTTCCTACCTCATACGCATCCACAGCCCTTCCCGATTTTATAATTCTGGCAGAGAAGTTTTCCCCGGATTGGCAAAGCAGCTGTCGTGCATAGCGATGAGCTCTTCTGTCTCCCTGACATCCTGAGCAAACAAAAGCCCACAAAGAAAAACAACACAACAAGAAACTGTCGCATAATAAGACACCTCCCTTGTATCAGAATAGCAGTAGATAATTTTCGGTATAACATGTAGTAGGCACAGAATATAAAAAAGGCCGGCTGACAGCCGGCCTGCTTTTGGGGAGGCGACCTTACTTAAAAAGTAAGACCATAATTATAAGGGAAAAGAGCCTTTCCCTCATCTTCTATCTTAAGAGGTAAATCCGATACAGAACGTGGCCATGCAAAAGGAAGCTTGCCAACAGGCTTAAAATCACCCATTAAAACATCAGCAACACCAGCACCTTCTGTTCCAGGAAGCCATGCCGCAACAACAGCATCAGCATAATCCAGAACTTCATTAATCAATATAGGCCGCCCCGACAAAATTATCAAAGCTACAGGAATATTTTTTTCTGCAGCAGTTTTGACAAGGCGCACATCCGTAGCAGAAAGCTTAAGAGACCTATTATCTCCTTTCATCTCGGCATAGGGATTTTCACCTACAACAACAACAGCAACATCTGCATCAATCTCATCAGAAGGAGAAAGATTCTTATGATAAACTATCTCCGTAGAATCGCCTGCAACCTCACGCAAGCCCTCCAGAATAGTAGTACCCTTGGTAATATTACCGCTCTTTCCCTGCCAGCTTATTGTCCAGCCGCCACACTGAATGCCAATATCATTGGCTTTGGACCCTATAACAGCAATCTTAGCCCCCCTCTTGAGAGGCAGGACAGACTTATCGTTCTTTAACACAACAAGAGACTTACGCACAGCCTCTCTGGCAATAGCCCTATGCTCAGCAGAACCTACTACATCAGCAGGAGCAGACACGACAAAGGGATTATCAAAAAGCCCCAGTCTAAACTTGGTAAGAAGAATATGATAAACAGCATCATCAATCCTGCTCATAGGAATCTTCTTTTCTTCAACAAGCTTGAGCATGGTAGAATAAAAGTCCTTGTAGCTATCAGGAATCATAATCATATCAAGCCCAGCATTGATAACAGTCTCAAGCTGCTGGGCAAGCGAGCCCTTAAGCTCCGTATGGGCAGCCCAGTCGGAAACAAGGAGTCCGTCAAAACCAAGCTTGGCTCGCAGCACATCCATTATAAGATGCTTGTTAGAATGCATCTTGACTCCGTTGATACTAGAAAAGCTTACCATAATAGTTGCAACACTATTTTTTACGGCATCTACATAGGGTACGAGATGAATATTTTGGAGTTCTTCCTCTGTAATCTTGGCATCACCACGGTCAACACCACCCTCCGTACCTCCATCTGCAACAAAATGCTTGGCAGTGGCAAGAATAGTATCCGGTCTGCCTAGAGAAGAAATATCTGAGCCCCCCTGAAAACCGCGAATAGCTGCAGCACCAAGCTCTGCTACAACTGCGGGGTCCTCGGAAAAGCCTTCGTAAGTTCTTCCCCACCTCTCATCCTGTGGAACAGTCACACAGGGAGCAAAGGTCCAGTGGATTCCTGTTGCAGCAACCTCAAGAGCAGTGGCACGCTCTATGCGTTCTACAAGCTCAGCATCACGCGTAGCACCAAGTCCTATATTATGGGGGAAAATGGTGGCACCGTAGACATTATTATGCCCGTGTACAGCATCTATCCCATAGAGGAGAGGAATTCCCAGCCTTGTGGAAAGAGCCTTCTTCTGATAGCCCTCAACCATGCTCCTCCATGCCTCCACTGTATTTCTGTAGGGAGCCGAGCCTCCTCCACTGAGAAGAGCACCTAGTTTATACTCTGCAATATCTGCCTCTGATGCAAGAAACTGTCTGTCTACCATGGCCATCTGGCCAATCTTTTCCTCTAAGCTCATATACTGCAAAAGATCTCTAGCTCTATCCTCAGGAGAAGCAGAAATATCTTTATAAAGCGCATCAGAAGGAGGAGCCTTTTCCTCCGTACTGCCCACTCCAACACAGGACGCTACAAGAAAAACCATAAAAACAAGCAAAAAAACATAAAAAATCTTTTTCATAAAGCCCTCCGGGTAAATACTACCATAAGAATATGTTTCCGTAAACAGCAAAATTGATTACAACAACTTTCTATTATAGTTAAAAACTTATACTTATTCCACATGCACGGTATAAGGTTTATGGAAGCAATGTCCACAATAAATTTACTCACGCATCGCCAAGGAAAGTGTTTGCAAAAATAGAATCAAGTAAAACTATAACAATAAATCTCATTTTGCCAAAGACAGGCGCAGCAAGGCTGCGCCGTTCGGTTTATGTATTTTATTTTTTTTCTTTAGGCCATTTGTCGTACATGTGTTCTTTGAGTATTTCTTCTGGTATGTCTGGCTTTTCTTCCAGTGCTGACGGGTCTGATAAAAAGTCTTTAAACATATTAATCGTATTTGCCCAGTAGATTCCCTCAGAAACCCTGTCATCAACTGTAAACTTGGCCTCCATTATGGTCTTTTCTACTACATTACCATCTTCTGCGGTAACCTTTTTTTTCTTCATTTTGCCCATGACAAAGAATACAGAGGCCGTGCCCCACTCATAAAGATGATGGAAGGGAGCATCCAAACCAAGACTGGAGAGGTTGGCAAGGAACAGGCTGGTGTAAAGCGGGTCAGTCTCAATCATGGATTTTGGCGCAATGCCAAAATAATCCAGAAAACGAAAAACTCTCACTATGGTGTTGACAATAAAGCGCGGGAAACTGGTCACGAGGTCCATCTCTTTATCCGTATCATTGCCAGACTTATCGCGTGCAGCCTTTACGCTAGCATGAAGCTTCTCAGCGACATCTGCAATAGTATCAAAGGGACTAAAGGCTATCTTGGTTGTACTCTCCTGCCCCTCCTCTGTGAGGTCCTTCTTTACTACAAAAGATATCTCGATTGCTCTGCGCTGGTAGATAAGCCTACCAGAAACAAAGCGATTTGCCTGAGGTCGAAAAGCTATGGTCCTTACAGCTGCAGCAAGAATCACGTGGAAAAGACTTATAACTTTTTGCCCTGGTTTTCTTCTGCGATTATAATCACGGATATATGCCAGAGTCTTGTCCAGCTCTATCTCATCCGGATAATATACAGCAGACTCATTGCGTCCTTTCATAACATAAGGATTTATCTTTCTAAAGCCAGGGAGATCTTTTATAAGTATACCATCCCAACGATGTCTTATTCCCATAAATCCTCCTGCCATAGGATACAATATTTTTTGCTATATAACAAGTTTGTTTTATAACATAAAATATACCGAATGTCGTACCTGCTCCATGCATGGTAAAGGCGCAGGTACTCCTGCCTGCGGCATGGTATAAATAATGCCTTTTTTGCCTAAGGCAGTGTCTGACTGCATCCTGCAGTCAGACACGTTCGGTACAAATGCCTATTTTATAAATTGATTATTGTTAAAAGCAAGATTAGTCCAACTTGCCTGTAAGCTGCCACCAGAGTCTGATAAAAAAATCTGCTATGATTCTCCATATGCTGCCGCGCTCTACACTGACAGGGGATATTATTGGGCAGCTGTCAAGTGTACGCTCGCCATCTGTAAGTCTTGCCGTGCCTAGTATGTGGCCGTTTTGCATCGGGGCAAAATAGGTTTTTTCTATATCGGCTTCCAAGCGGAGCGAGGAGAGTTTGTCTTTTTTTATGGTGGCTGTCAGGGGGCGGCTGAGAATAGGGGTTATGGTTGTGATTTCTCCTCCCCATATTCTTAGTGGTCTAATATCGATTGTGCTTTTTTCAACGCGTATATAGCTGGAAAAGCCCCAATCCAGAAGCTGTGCGCTCTGTTTGTCGCGTTCTTCCAGTCCGTCCCAGTAGGTGGGAGCAAAAATGCCAAGAACAACAGAAATAAGCCGCAGTCCTTTTCTTTCGGCTGTTGCAACCAGATTAAAACCGGATTCTTCTATATATCCTGTTTTTAGACCGTCCATTCCTAGGTAGCTTGCAAGCAGCTTGTTTCTGTTGTAGAACAATCTGCCTCGATATTCCACATATGGGATGGAGTGATATCTTGCAAGTGCATATCTAAATCGTTTTATATAATCCGCTGCAAAAAAAGCCATGGAACGCGCGGAGATGCGGTTTTGGACAGAGAGTCCAGAGGGTTCTGCAAAGTGCATATCAGCATAGCCCATAGAGCTAACCAAAGCGTTCATTCTATCTGCAAAAGCGTCTATGGAGTCATCTATTATGAGTGCCAAAGCATAAGCTGCATCATTGGCAGAATACACAAGAAGAAGGCTGAGGAGCTCGTCAAGCTGTATCTTTTCTCCGGGAGTAAGGTGTGCAAGAGAAGCATCTGGAGGAAATGGTATTTCTGCAAGTTTTTCTGGAACAGTAACACTACCTTCCGAAATCTCTCCCCTATCTAGCAAATCGAGTACAATATAGGCTGTAACAAGTTTTGTTATGCTTGCCGCAGGAAGAATATCAGAGGTATTTTTTTCAAAAAGTATGGTTTTTGTATCCGAATCTATGAGAATTGCAGAGCGAGCACTCAGAGAAGGTTCTGCAAAGAGAAAAGAAAGCTGCAATAATATTATAAAAATGGCTACGCAGGTTTTTATACGCATAAACAGCACATTCCCGTCAAGATAATCTTACGGGAGTCCTCCCGGTATCATAGATGATGCAGCACGAGAAGCAATAGAGACAGCAAAGTTGCAGACAGTTTCCATATCTTTTCTATTTTGTAAGGCAGAAGATAGAGCAGCAGTAAAAGCGTCTCCACAACCTGTTGTATTTATACTGGTTACTAGCGGAGGAGATAGCCTTTTTATTCCTATATCTGGAGAAAAAAACATAACATCGTTTTTTCCATCCGTTATCACTGAGATTATTTTGTTGTGTTTATATAGTTCTGTTATTTTTTCTGCTATAATGGTCTCTGATACTTTGTTGTTTTCAGGGAAGAAGGTTTCTATAAACTCATCTTTGTTTATTTTGAGTAAAAAACCGCCTTCTTTTAAAAGTGGCTCAAGATAAGGGCCTCTGGTATCCACAATCACAGGTATGTTTTTATTCTTTGCAGCTTTAAAAAGGTCTTTATAAACATTCTCAGAATATCCCTTGGCAGGTTTTCCGGAAATAATAAGCAGTTCTGATTTTTTTAATATGGCAAGCCCTTTTTTTATAAGCTTTTTTTCCGTATCAAAAGAGACCTTCTCCGCTTCTTCCACCAGCTCCGTAGTTCTTCCGTCCTCCACAATTGTGGTACATATTCTTACTTCTGCTGAGGAAGGGACAATATTGAGAGAAAGTCCTTCGTTCTTTGCAAGATTTAAGAATATGTTCTTGAAGCTTCCTCCAGCATGAGTAAGAACAGTGGATTCTTTTCTAAGGGCCTTAAGTGTTCTTGCAACATTGAGACCTTTTCCGGAGGCATGGGTAAATACTGATATAGCTCTATTGACCTTTCCGGTTTTAAAAGATGAGAAAAACATGGTTCTTTGTATCGTTGGGCTGGGTGAGACTATAAAAATCATATCAACAAAGACCTTCTTTGAGAATTTCTCTTACTTCTTGAGATGTAAAAGTACAGGGGTGATTCTTATGGGAATATATATTGAGTATATAATCTATATCGTCTGTTTTTATTCTTATAGGCGAAAATGTAACCTGTGCCTTGTCAAAAAAAGCATCCAATATCTTTATAAGTTCATCTGGAGAAGACCTATAGCCACAGGATAAAAGAGAGGTTATTTTTTTTAGCTTGTCTAGTATGATGAAATCCTTGTTTTTCTCAGACTTTTTAATAGTACGGTATAAAACAGGCATTATAAGCCTAGCACAGGCTTCTCCATGAGGTATTGGCAACCTTGCGCCTACAGGTCCTGCAAGTCCATGGACAAGCCCCAGTCCTGCTCGGCTAAGAGCAAGCCCGGAATAATAAGCAGCTTCTGCCATCTTTGTCCAGATACTGATATTGGAAGTACCTGTAATTATATGCTCAAAGGCCTGACCAGCCAACTCAAGACCACGTACAGAATATTCTTCTGAGACAGAATCGGAGGCTGTAGATAGATATGCCTCCACCAGCTGGCTTATGGCATCCATCCCAGAAAAAAACGCAGTATGTCGCGGAACAGAGATAAAAAGCAATGGGTCTATGACGGCAAGGTCCGCAGCATAGTCTGGATGCCTTAGAGATTTTTTATATCCATATTCTCCTGGCTCCGAAAGAACGGCATTATGAGTTGCCTCGCTTCCCGTGCCTGCCGTAGAAGGTACCAGAACAAGAGGCAGTCTTCTGCCATCTGGCTTTAGGCTGCCTATCCCCTCAAGATATTCTTTTACAGGATGCTCCATAAAAAAAGCAGCACTTGCTGCCTTGGCAAGGTCCATGACACTTCCGCCGCCTATTCCTACAACAGCCTGACAACCTGTTTTTTTTATAATAGAGGCAGCATTCTCTACCATAAAAGGAGAAGGCTCTCCTGTTACCATATAAGTCTCACAAGTAAGTAAAGAGTTTATATCAGACAGAAAAGACCTTGCATACTCGTTTTTTAAAAACAGTGTTTTGCTGTGGCATAAAAGAATTCTTTCTGCACCATGTGTATTGGCAAGATATTCTTTAATATGGGATATAGCACCTTCTTTTATTACAACGTGAGGTTTTTCTCCCGGCATACTGTCTATTGATACGGACATCGTAATTCCTTGTCAACAGGATGAGAAGAAGTCTACCGGCTTGGTATTGTTATATGTCTGTTATCAGGCTCACTTGCCTGTCTGTATAATATTGCTACGTTACCTATAACTGATACCTCGTAGGCTCCAAGAGTCTCTGTTATTTTCCTACATATATACCTTTTATCCTCTTTGTTGGCAACAAACCTTATCTTTATAAGTTCCTCTCTCTCAAGCGCATCCTCTATCTCTTTTAAAACCGCAGGAGTGGCACCGGCCTTACCAAGGAAAACAACAGGTTTTAGATCATGGGCAAGTTTTGCAAGATAGCTTCTCTGATAGCCTTTTAGTTCCATTAATTCCTCCGTCTATATTGTAGCCTGTAATCAGATTGTACGCAATTGCCCACTATTTGCTTGCTTTTACACAGTATTGGTAATACAATATATAGTTAGAGGTTTTTGATATTTTTAAGGAGAAGCAAATGAAAAATCTGTTGCTTATGTTAAAAAACATAATGCAAACATATCCCAATATGCCTGCTCAGTATGTTAAGGATAAAGAAGGAAAGTTTAAGCCTATAATGTACCCGCAGTTGTGGGATGATGCCATAACTTGTGCATTAGGACTTAGGGCCATAGGATCGGGTGAAGAAAATGAACCAATAGCACTAATCTCCGAAAACCGAAGAGAATGGCTTATTGCAGACCTGGGTACAATGGCAGCTGGTGCTGCGGATGTTCCTAGAGGCTGTGATGTTACACAACAAGAGCTGGAATATATACTCACAAAAACAGAATGCAAGACTGGTTTCTTTGAAAATTCCACACAATTAAAAAAAGCTCTTGCAGGAAACGGCTCTAAATATCTTAAAATCGCAATACTTTTCGATTGGGATGAGGATTTTTCTCCCCCTTCGTCCGTTACGATAATAAATTTCTATGACCTTATGGAGGAGGGGAAAAAGGCTTCTCGTGAGGATAGAGAAAAACTGATAAAAGAAATTGACAAGATAGAAAGTAACCATCTTGCAACAATAATATTTACAAGCGGAACAACAGGAGAACCCAAGGGGGTAATGCTGTCTCACGGAAATTTCCTACATCAGGTAAAAGGTGTTCCTTTGCTCATAAATGTGGGGCCCGGAGACATATGGCTTAGTGTTCTGCCTGTATGGCACTCCTTTGAGCGTGTTATGCAGTACGTTGCACTGGGAACTGCATCCGCAATTGCCTATTCCAAGCCAATAGGAAGAATAATGCTTGCAGACATGGCTGAGTTAAAGCCTACATGGCTTGCCTCAGTGCCGAGGATATGGGAAAGCGTAAAAAGAGGCGTGTTAAGCAATATAGAAAAAGGACCATCTGTAACCAGAGCTATATTTAACGGAGCACTTGCAATAGGTAAGGCATTTGCCGTATCAAGACACCTTGTAAAAGGCGAGTTTCCACGATTTAAAAAGCGTCCACGCATTCTGGATTTTGCAGCAGGGATAGTTCCTTTTATAATTCTTTTTCCGTTTTATAGCCTTGCAAAACTAATCGTATTTAAAAAGCTGCATGATAAGCTTGGAGGCCGTTTTGTTGCAGGTATATCGGGAGGAGGTGCGCTCCCACCGGATGTGGATTCCTTTTTTGATGCGGTTGGGATAAAGGTTTTAGAAGGCTACGGGCTGACAGAGGCAGCTCCTGTTTTGGGCGTAAGAAAACAAAGTCATCCGGTACCTGGCACAATAGGCCCTGTATTTCCCGGGACGGAGATACAAATCAGGGATAAGGATGGAAACGTCTTAAAACCGGGACAGCAGGGCATAATCTTTGCGCGTGGTCCTCAAATTATGCTTGGTTATTACAAAAACCCCCAGGCAACAAAAGCTGTTTTGGATGATCAGGGCTGGCTAAATACTGGCGACATAGGCATGTTGACATGGGATAACGAGCTTAAGATAACAGGCAGGGCAAAGGACACTATCGTTCTGCGTGGAGGCGAGAATATAGAGCCAGCACCTATAGAAACCAAGCTCAAGGAGCATCCACTTGTCTCCAATGCCGTTGTAGTGGGACAGGACAAGAAATTTCTTGCTGCCCTACTCTTTATAGATACAGAAAGCCTCAAAACATGGTGTGAGCTCAATTCCCAGGACTTTGACGACAATATCTACAGAAACCCTGTTCTGGAACAGACTCTCATGGAATTTATATCTGCAGAGATAAGCCATCACAACGGTTTCAAAAGCTTTGAACGGATATACCGTGTAGCAATTCTACCTGACAACCTTAGCGTTGGCGAGGAACTGTCCGCAAAACAGGAGATTAAGCGTCACGTAATTCTGGAAAAATATAAGGAGACAATAGAATCTCTTTTCCAATAAAACCGAACGCACAGAGACGCTAACGCGTCCTGCGCTGCCTTTGGCAAAAGGAATTTGAGCGGAGAATACTGCTATGCTTTTTATCTGCCGCAGGCAGGCAGAACCGCGGAACTCCCCCATGCTCTTCTATGCATGACGCGGTTCTGCCGTTCGGTATTGGAAGTTTTTATCTTATCTGCTAGTTTTAGGAATGCCTTCTCACATAACTCATGCACTCATAGTCTGGGATGCTTATGGAAGGGTTTTTGGACCTATTGGAGACAAAAAAGAGATATCGGACTCACCTCAGCTAAGGGCGCTTACTCTGGGAGCTCAGGGGCCGGACATTTTTTTCCATAATAGACGCACGATGCCTTCTGGGATATCTATGGGGAGCCTTGCTCACAGGAGGGATTACGGACTTATAAGCGAGGCAATGCTCCGTAGAACGGCAGAAAGCAAAGTACAATCGGAAGAGCTTATGTACGTTGCAGGCTGGCTTAGTCACTCAGTGGTAGACAGGATCTTCCATCCTTATGTTATATATCGCTCCGGCTGGTTCTCCAGCAAAAGCGATGCTACAAGGCGTTATATACGCTGGCATAGTATGCTAGAGCGTATTATGGACAGAATACTTCTGGAGAGTCTGAGAGGGGAGAATGTGTCTGACTACGATATGTATGCACTCTGCTCTATAGGGGATACCATACCATTGTGGCTCAAAAAACTGCTTGTATACTCTTTTAAACAGGCTTACAGGGAGGTAAGGCGTGATAAGAAGGTTTCTCTCAGGGTAGCCAATGCATATGCGGATACTATGGCTTTCTACAGGGATATTCATCCATCAATAAAAGAAAAGCTTTCTCCGTATCTTGCAAAGAGACCTACCAGAGAGACAAAAAAACGCTCTGTAAGCCTTTTGCACCCGCCTTTTTCTCCAGACTTTGATGTGCTCAACTTGGAGCATTCCATATGGTACAGCCCTTTTTGCAAAGAAAAAAAATATACCTCATCAGTTATGGAGCTTTATGAAACAGCAGTAAAAAAGGTCTCGGATATCTTCTCTTTTATAAAGTCTAGGAAAATAGAAGACATACCGCAGGAGATACTGGATACAAGCAACCTTAGCAGCGGAGAAGAACGCGGTAGGCAGACACCTCTATACAGCAGTCCGTTTCCAATGGACAGCTACATAGAAAAAGTAGTGGATTACTATGAAAAATATGATAATTTACTTTGAGCTTTTTACAAGTGAGATAAAATCCTTCTCGGGAAGCGGTCTAGAATAATAAAAGCCCTGAAAAATATGACAATTAAACTGTTTTAACATAAATATCTGCTGCTCCGTCTCAACGCCTTCTGCAATAACAGTAAGACCAAGCCCCTCTGCCAATGTAAGTATGGCATGTATTATTGCAAGGTCTTCTCCCTTGTGAGGAAGCCCTGTTACAAAAGAGCGATTTATCTTGACAGACTTCACGGGATATTCTTTGATATACTGAAAAGTAGAATACCCGGTACCAAAATCATCTAGAGATATCCCGACACCTATGTTTTCCACTTCTCTAAAAAAAGCGTCCTGACCCGCATTTTCCAGAAAAGAACGCTCTGTTATCTCCAAGCTGATATATTCCGGATTCACTCCATTATTGTGTATACTATCCATAAGGACAGTAAGAAGACCATTATCCTTAAGCTGCTGGGGAGACAAATTTATAGACATGGTAAGAGGCGGCAAGCCCTTATCCTGCCATCTTCTCCATGCGGAGCAGGCTTCCTGTATTACCCATTGTCCTATAGGCAATATAGCACCCGTATCCTCTGCAATATCTATAAAGGACGAAGGAGGCAGTAAACCTTCTTCAGGATGATTCCACCTTATGAGAGCCTCTGCACCGGTTATCATGCCATAAGCATTGACAAGAGGCTGATAATAAAGCTCAAACTCTCTATCCCGTAAAGCCTTGCGGATATCTCTCAACCTGCGCATCTTTCTTGTGGATTCTTCGTGTATATCATCAGAATAAAAGCAAAACCCACTTTTATTTTTAACAGCCTGATGCAATGCTGTCTCGGCATGCTGAAGCAGTTTTGCAATCTCCGTAGCGTCATCAGGATATATGGATACTCCCACGGCTGCTATAATATATACCGGAGCATTTTGTACGATAAACGGCCTGGAAAAACTATCCATGACACGCTGTGCAAATACCGCTATCTCCGTCTGGCTGGGAGAACCGTTTATCACAAAGAGGAACTTAGTATCATCTATATGAAACAGCTGGTCTTCCTCCCTCTTGAGCTCATCAAACCTGAGCGCAATCTCTCTAAGAAGTGCATTTCGTACTGGATGACCGTACAGATCTGTAATCTCATCTATATTTACAGGACTCACAACCAAAAGAGAAAATCTGGCAGTATTATTAGACGTAATTTTTTTACCTAACTTTTCGTAAAAAGATTCTACAGAATCAAGACCTGTTATCTTATTCTTATGTATGAGTATATCAACCTGATTTTCCAGCTCCTTCTCATGACTGATATCTTCCATAAATCCAACAACAACAGGATGCCAGCTTCCATTCTCCGCCATATAAGAAAGACCATATAAACGCACATAACGCAATTTCTTATCTCTGTTCTCCACTCTGACATCTATGGAAAAGCGTTTTCCTACGGGAGAATCGGATATATTCCTAAGAGTATCTTTTGCAAGCTCAACATCATCCGGATGCAAATTCTCAAAAAGTACAGAAGAAGGATAAGCAACATCCGGCTCCACCCCTATATCAAAGAGAGCACAAAAACGCTTACTCATTATAAAAACATCTTTATGGGGAAGATACCTAAAAAATCCCTCATCTGCAGTATCAATAGTAAAACCAAACTCTTTTCTAAGCTCTCTAAGCTCTTTTTTATGTCTGCGCAAAATCTCAAAAACCACACCTCCGCCAAGAGTAGATAATTCTATGATCCTGAGCATCTCTGTAAAAAACATATAGCCGGAATAGTGTGTAAATCTAAGCATCTCAAAGAAAGAAACAGTTAATACAGCAAGCACAATACCAGAATATTTAAAAGGTTTATAGAAAGAAACAACAAACGGGAGATAAAAACAAACTAGGCTGTACATACCCCATACCGGCAGAAAAAAAAGAAAAAGCAAAACCGAGATAAACCAGCTAATCAAGCTAGGAAAAAGAGATATGACTGATTTTAAAGAAAAGCCATGTTTCATATCCGTATACAAGATATCATGCAATCGCAAAGCGTGCAAGAAAATTAATTTTTTTGACTTTTTTATGCTTTTTGACTTTTTTACAGCTGTGCTGCGAGGTGCTTTAAACTGCATTCTCCCTCCGGTTGCAAAACAATATAAGTTTATCAATTATAAGAGGGAATATCAACACTGACCCCAAGCTGCTCAGCAAGCCCCATGAGCTCCATGACATTTACATCCCCGCCCCTGGACTCCAGGGATTTCTCTGCAGTATGCAGCATCTGCTCTATTATTGCAGCCGTATTCTGGAAAAAATCCTCCTGTTGTCTTGTTGACAACTCTATCCTGTTAAGAAGCTCTTTGCTGGCAATAGACTCCTGCAGAAGCTGTTGTATGGCAGATGTAATCTCAGTTACAGCATCGGTGCTCTCCCGTATACCTGTTTTTTCCCTGCTTGCATATTCTTCTACCTCGCGTATATCCTCCAAAATCTCAGACGCAACCTCCTTTACCGCCTTACTCGAATCTATAGTCTCATGTGCAAGCTTTCTTATCTCTCCGGCAATAACACCAAATCCTTTTCCAAGCTCACCTACATGAGCAGCCTCTATGGATGCATTTAAAGCAAGAAGCTTGGTTCTATCCGCAACCTCTGTTATGAGCTTTACCATATCTGCTATAAAAGAAGAGCGCTCTCTCAATTTTTCCACCTTTACAGATGCCACATCTATCTGTTCCTTTATCATCGCAATTCTGGAGGAAGCCGAATCTATGTTTATCTGACTTTTTGTAAGAGCAGACACCATCTCTTCTACAGAACGCAAAAGCCTTTCTCTTGCTGTTTCTATAGCCCGTGCAGAAGAAAGCATAACATCTGTATCAAGAGCTGACACAGCACGGCGGAACCCTTCTATAACAGTATGTAATGCCATTATAAGTTCCTGATGAAAGACTTTTTCTTCCATAAGCTGCATTCTGGACTCATCCTGTTGCTTTAACCTATACAGATAGCAGTTATCAGCACGATTAAGACCATTATATATGGCTATAGCCATCTCCCTGCAAGAACGATAACCACAAGCAGAACAATTCTTTATATCTGCTTCAGAATCCTTCTTAAGTTCCTTATATATCTCAACAATAACAGAATCATCTACATCAAGCACAAGACTTTCCATATCTTCTGATTTTGCTTTATACTCGCGCATATATATCCCAGGTTGCCAATACTTTGATATGGTATTTTTGAGAACCCTTGAAGGTTCTTCATTAAAAGGGAGCCGTGACAAATATCTTTTTCTAGCATCCTCAGCCCTCTTTTTTATCTTATATTCCAGCACATCGCGCTTTTCTTTATAGAGAAGAGTACCTGTACCTCCGTTACACCCAAGCTCACAGTTAAGACAATCCACAAGTACAGGACTATATTCGGTATCTACAATATCCGTAAGTTCATTAAGATAAGAAAAGACAGTGTGTGCACCTTCTATCTTTCTTATCCTATCTCTCAAAGACGGGTTTTCTCTTATTACAGTCTCAGTAAGTCCGCCAGGAGAAGAAAAAAGCACTGCACGCTCTGCAGGGTCATTGTCATAATCTATCTTCGGATATAAAGATAAATCCACAGAATTATCGGATAAATATCCTGCCAGAGAAAACATGGTTACATTTAATACATCTTCTCCGCAGGAAACAAACTCATGCTTCTTTGCAACACATGGAGATATAGCAATAACTCTGTGTCCGGCATATTTCTTGTAAAAAGTTCTTATCATCTTTATGGTATGCATCATAGGACTATGTGCAGGCGCAAGATACGGGATAAGAGTAGGCTGATAGTGCTCTATATAATTTACAATGACCGGACATGGTTGAGCTATCACAGGATATCTGTCCGTTGTTTTTAAGTACTCGAGATATGATCTCACACAAAGTTCTGCGCCAAAGCTGACATCAAAGACAGCTGCAACCCCTTTTTCCTTTAACCATGAGTTTAAAGAAAGATAAGAATCAGGGAAATTGGCAGCCACAGAAGGTGCAACAATTGCAACAACTTTTTCTCCTGCTGCTAAAAGCTCCATGGCTTCGTCAAAATCATCAACAGGATAACGTGCTCCGTGACTACAAGCCTTGATACACGCACCACAAGCTATACACAGATCAGGATTTAGATGGACAGAGTCCCCTGCTCCATCATTACAGAATTTCACAGGGCATACAGATATGCACCTATGACAATTGACACACTTTTCTTTATCTATTTTTATGACCTGTTTCATGATATCCCTCCTGTCCTTCCATAAAATATGACAGAAGAAAGAGGGATATCACTTTAAAATTTAAAACGAAAAAAAATTATCAGGAAAGAGATAGAAGAATTCTCTCAAGCACCTTCTGTCTCTGAAGAGGTTTAACTATAAAGTTCTTAGCTCCCAGCATAAGAGCTTTTTTTACAAGATCATCTCGTCCAAGAGCACTTACTATTATTACCCTCGCAGACTTATCAAACTCCATAATCTTTTCCAGAGCGGTTATCCCGTCCATCTTGGGCATTGTAATATCAAGAGTTACAAGGTCTACATTGGGAGCAAGCTCTTTATACTTCTCAACAGCCTCTTCTCCAGTATTGGCCTCTCCGACAACTTCAAAGCCAGCAGAGGTAAGAATCTGTCTGAGCTGCTTTGTAACAAAAATAGAATCATCAGCTATAAGAATCTTATACGGGCTTCCATCAGGTTTTATACCCTCAAGCTTAACATCACTCACAAAAAAGCTCCTTTATCAAAGCTTAAAATAATAGTAAATAAAAAAAGGATTATCATCAAGAGATTATCGAAAAAACTAATCCTTTCCTAGCCTGGCAACCCTGCTGTTAAGTCGGTTAAGCCTCTGAGCAATAAGTCTGGATAAAAAAATGCCGTAATGCGGATTATTTTTAATAGCATTTACAAAATCCTGCTTGGAAACCTGTATCAACCTGGAAGGTTCCCTGGCAATTACTGTTGCAGTGCGTCTATTGTTAAGAAGAAAAGACATCTCTCCCAAGAACATGTCGGCAGGAGTAAGAGAAGAAAGATACTGCCCTTCCGAATAGACATCCAATTTGCCTGATACAATATAATACAAATAATTGGAAGGCTCTCCTTCCGAAAAAACAACCTCCCCTGGATTAAAATCCATCACTTGTCGTCTGGAAAATATTCCTGGAACAAGTGATCCTTTTTCTACAGCATCATGGCTTATAGAAAAAGAAACCGTATTACCTGACTCATTAAAAGAAATATTATCGCTGTAATTAAGTGCCATACGTATACCATGGCCATGCAACTCACCGCTAAACTCAGGTTCCTTCTTTACCTTTTCTATATAAGTCTGCCAATCAAATCCATCACCCTCATCCTGTATAGTAAAAACACTTCTTTTCTGACCAATCTCATAAGAAATATAAACACGCCTTCTTCTTATCTCAGGATCATTCTTTTTCTCCTGAATAAGAGAAAGAATATCTCCCTTCTCCATCAGCCACTTAGTCTTTTCCTCATAATCTATCCGGCAATTGCCATGCTCTATAGCATTGATAAGAAGCTCAAAAAGAATAACAACAAGCTGCTGTTTTTTCTCAAAGGTTATATAACCAGCATTATACAAAAAGTTGCTCACAAGGTTAGAATAAGTCTTTGCATCAAATGGATCGTTTTCCATAACAAGCTCGCCGCTCATCCCTCCTAAGAGGACTTCCTGAAAATGCCTCTGAAACAATATCTGCTTATTCTGTAAAACAAGCTTTAATGCACGATAGAAATAAGTTATAAACTCTTTTCTCTGTATATTACCTATACTGTTTACCTGCCTGGCAAGAGCCTCCGCCTTCTCCTCATCCTTTTTCTTATGCACAATAAGCACTCCACCGTAATGCAGCCATGGGTCCTGTTTCATAGAATCCAGAATAGAATCGGAATCTATCTCCTTATCAGAAATATTGATCAGCACAAGATCCGGGAGATCGTACTTTAATATCTCTATTGCCTTTATATTATCCTCGCAAAGTATTGGAACAAAAAAACCCCTAAATTTCTCACATACTTCTATGGCATATTCGTTGATTTCGGAATCCGAAGATAACACAGCGATGGAAATCATGAAAACTCCTCGTAAATACGATTTTTAATAAAATAATATCTCATAGAAAAATAAAAATCCATATAAATTTTGTTCTTTATTATACACTTTTGTTTTTTAATTATTATAATATAAGAAAGAACAATAAGAAGCGCAGAGAAACAATATGGCAAAAACAAAATTTACAGAAACAGAACTGAGGGAACACATAGAATACCTGGCTAATACCAATAAAGACCACACAGAACTCTCTGACTATATAAACCTTGCCTTACGATTTAACAACTATATAGACTCACAGCATCCTGATATAATAAAAATAAAAGCACTGCAAAAAAATCTGGAATCAGAAAACAAAAGAAAAAATCTGATAGACAAATTCATGCCTTCATTCACAGAAACAGCATTGGAAAATATAGAAGACAGCACAACCAGAATAGCAGGCATAGCTTTTGCAGATATTGCAGAATACAGTTTTTTATCCAAATTTCTAAGTCCCAAAGAAAATCAGATACTCTTAAACGGACTATTTACCGCATTGATATCCATCCTTTTAAAAAACAAAGGCATACTCAATAAGATAGAAGGGGACAGTCTGATGTTCTGTTTTTTTTCTCAGAATGAACCGCATGCAACAACAGAAGAAGAAGAGTGTGAAATAGCGGAAAAACTCTTTAATACCTGTATAAAAATGCAAAGAGCTGTAAATCTATTTAACAAAACAGCCCCGGAATTAATAAAAGAGCAAAACACACAAGAAGAAAAAAACGCAATAAAAGACGCATATTCAATACTATCCGCTATGCGAGAAGACGAGATAATTGCAAGAGCATTTAATGCTCTGTTTCAAATAAAAATAAGAGTCGGTGCTGATATAGGAGAGGCAAGTCTAGGAAACCTGGGATCACCGGAGTTAAAACACTTTGATATAATAGGAGGTCCAGCCATAGGAGCAAAAAGAATGGAAACATCCTCTCCTATTGACGGACTTAGAATATCCAGAAGAATGTATAACCTGCTTGAAAAAAAACACATACCAGAAAAATACGCCAGACAATTCCGGGCAGAAGCAAAAAAACACGACGGATACTATTCTACTATAAAAACAGAAGAAATATTCAGGGAAAAAGAAGTCATAATATACGACAAAAACAACCAACAAATACCCTCGGTGTCCATACAAGTTAACCCTTTACTTCCTGAGGACATATGCAAACAAACAGAAATGCTACTGGAAAGAAAAGAGGAATTTGCAATAGAAAGAATACTCAATACAATACGTTATTACAGAGGAAACAGACTTGTAATACAAGCAATAGAAGACCTGTTTAAAAGAAAAGGCATAGTACTAAGAAAACACCTCATGTATAAATTCCTTGCACCAAAACAATACAAAGCATTTAAGCAGCAATATCCAGAAAAACAGGAAAGAATAGAACATATAAAAGAGAACATGTCGCTTTTTACCATCTTTTCCCTCTGTGGGATGTATCAGGACAGATACAGCACAAAAACAGAAAAAAAAGCCATAACAGCCGTAAGCAGAGAATTCTCAGAATACGACAGGTTTATAAACACAACACTTACAGAAGCACAACAAAAGTTTAAAACACAATCAAAACTCAAGATGGAAAACATATTCTTTGACTATGTAAGACTACCCGTCATAATGGCACACATACAAGCATCTCTTATGGAGTGGCTATACAAAGAAATTCCCCAGGAATTGGGAACAAGCACCTTGCTAAAAGCAGAATGACTTAGAGATAAGACTTAATAACCTTACCAGTAAGCTCAAAAGATTTCTCAAGCTCCGGCAGAAGAGTGCGACACTTTTCTACATCGCCATCCTTGGCCGCAGCCTCAACCTTTGCCGCTATATCACCGATATGCTTCATACAGAGATTCCAGCTTCCTCCCTTTATACCATGAGACTCCGTACGTACAGTCTCCATATCCCCGTCATCAAGAGCCTGTTTTATAAGCTCTATCTGAGTAGGAATTTTATCCAACACAGACGCAAGCACATTTTTGAGAACATCGGCATCCTCCATAAACGCTTCAAGAGCACCCTTATAATCAAAAACATTCTTATCCTCTATCATAGATTCTCCGATCTCAGAATTTTCCTCAAGTTCTTCCAACTCTTCTATAACAGATACCGAACGGGCGTCACCCTCACGGTTACCGCCCTTTTTTTCGTTATTGGGAACAAGCCACTTAGCCAATACAGACACAAGATCATCTTTCTTAAAAGGCTTGGGAAGAAAATCATTCATTCCCGCAGCAATACAACGCTCCTTATCCTCTTTAAAGGCATTGGCAGTCACGGCTATAATAGGACCTTTGTATCCGCGCTTTCTAAGCTCTATAGTTGCATCTATACCATTGAGCTCGGGCATTTGCATATCCATAAAAACAAGGTCAGGATTTACAGAAAGCCCTTTATCCACAGCCTCCCGACCATTATTTGCAATATCAACATCATACCCCATCTTAGAAAGAATAGTGAGAAAAAGCTGCTGATTGACAATATGGTCCTCCGCAACAAGCAAGTGATATCCTCCAACAGCAAGCGAAGAGACATCTCTTCCATCTGCCTCCTCCACAATATCAAGCTCCATAGTCTCAGACAGAACCTTAAAAACATTTTTATAAAGCTCTCCCCTCTTTACAGGCTTAGAGATATAAGCATCAAACCAGTGCAAGAGCTTCATCTTAGCCTCAGTACTCTCACCCATAGGAGTCATAAGAATCAACTTGGTATCATTGATACTCTTATCGGCGTTAACCTCACTTGCAAACTGCCAACCGTCCATACCCCTAAGCCATAAATCCACAAGCACAAGATCAAAAATCTCTCCGCGATTAGCTTTCTCCCTCATAAGCTTAAGAGCCGCTTCTGCACCGGTAACATGCTCTATTCTCTTAAAATAAGGAGACATATATTTTCTGATAATAGCAGCGGCATCATCATTATCATCAAGAATAAGAAGGCTATCAGCATCCCCATCAAACTTGGGAATATCATAGTCACTTATAACAGGAAAAGGAATAAGAGCCCAAAAAGTACTCCCAATACCCTCCTGACTTATAACACCTATCTCTCCTCCCATCATACCAACTAGATTTCTTGAAATTGCAAGCCCAAGTCCCGTGCCACCATACCTGCGAGTTGTGGACTCATCTATCTGAGAAAAAGCTCTAAACAACCTGTCCTTCTTATCATCCGGAATACCTATACCAGTATCCTGCATCTGCAGCAATATCCAAGCAGTAGAATCCAATCTTTGAACCAGCCTTGCACTGCATTTTACAAATCCCTCAGAAGTAAACTTGACAGCATTGCTCGCAAGATTGACCATAATCTGTCTTACCCTGAGAGGATCCCCCTTGACCACTCTGGGAACATCCATATCTATATCAAGTATTACCTCAAGCTTTTTCTTATGAGCCTGCAGGCATACCATTGATATTGCCTGCTCAAGAGCCTCATGCAAGTCAAAGTCAATAACCTCAAGAGGAAGTTTTCCAGCCTCTATCTTGGAAAAATCCAGTATATCATTGATAAGAGCAAGCAAAGCCTCTCCGGAAAATCTAATCTGCTGCACATAATCTCTCTGCTCCTCATCGAGATTGGTATCCTTAAGAAGCTCTGCCATACCAAGAATAGTGTGAAGAGGAGTTCTTATCTCGTGACTCATATTTGCAAGAAAAGCAGACTTGGACTGAGTTGCTCTTATTGCATCCTCTCTTTCTCTCTTAAGCTGTTCCTCCGTAAGTTTCTGATTAGTCTGATCAAAAACAGAGATAAAAATTTTATCCTGCTCTTTAAAAGCCCACATTCTAAACCAGTAAACAAATCCGTCACGCCTTGAGAATCTACATAATATAGAAGATTGTCCGCTATCTGTTTGTCTAAGCTTTTCTATAAAAGAAGACAAAACAGGCTCATCCTCATGATATGCCAAAGAACAAAAGTTTACACCGGAAAGTTCATCTTCGCTCCAATCTATAAGCTCTACAAAGGTATTGTTAACAGCAATTATCTTTGATTCCTCCGATAGCACAACCATACCTACAGGCGCTTTTTCCAGCACATTGATTAGTATACTTGCCGATAAGCTGCTCAGATGATCCACATCATTCTCCTAGAAACTGGATTTTATAACTTCTATTGTTTTACGTAGAAGCCTATCCGGTTTTAACGGTTTTACAAGATAGCTTTTTACCCCGTATTGGAGCGTCTTAATAACTGTCTCTTTTTTGGAAAGAGCAGACAGAATTATAATAGGAAAATCGACCCCTGTTTTTTTGAGCATCTCCAAGGTTGTAAAACCATCCATCTCAGGCATAAGCAAATCAAGGAAAAGAAGATTGCAGGAAGATATGGCCTGAGAATCCACAAGAAACTCCCTACCGTTATTATATGCCTTAACATCTATTCCCGTATTGCCAAAAACCTTTTTTACAATATTCTGGATGACTATATCATCGTCGACAACGCAGAAAACAAGTTTTTTACCTATATTGGAGAGAGCTTTCTGATAATTATCAAGCTCATTTCCCGTATCTTCAACTCTCTCGCTATCAAAGCGCATATGGAATTTTTCTTCTTTGCCGGTATCGGTATGACTCGACGCAAGAAAGTTCTCCTGTACTGTCTGAGTATCTTTATCTATAAATTCATCAGCCTTTTCTCCCAAAAGAGAGTCCATTATCTTATCCAGAGATTCTGCAACTTCAATTTTGTTAAAGTTTTCATTACGGGCAAGATAGTCTTTTATAAAAGAATTGTTGGTCAGAACCTTTACAAGACGCTGTTTTGTTCTTGTGACTTCCATTATTATGTTAAAAAGCGTTGCAAGCTTTATGGAGTCATCTCCCGTCACATCCAGACTGCTCATAAGTACAAGCACCCTGGGTATTTTTATCTTATATAAAGATAAAAGTTCTTCCAGCTTATAACGCAAAAGTTCTATTTTTTCTTTATTAAGCCCCTGAGCAATTTCTATAAAGATAATCCCTTCGTTGACATGAGCTTCTATTATACACGGAGTATCATCAAGGATCACCTTAACTCCAAGGAGTTCTGAGATAGCCTTTAACAGGGCATCTATTTTTACAGGCTTGGTAAATACTTTTCTTATTCCTGCCTTGGCCAGCTTAACTATAGTAGTTTTTTCCATCTGGTTGGATGTAAGAATCAAAGGTATATTCTTGGTATTGGGATGTTGCATTTTCTGGTTGATAAACTCATCCGGATCCATCCTGGACATAAAATAATCGGCTATAACAAGATCAGGGAGCTCATTGCGCATCTTTACAAGAGCATCAAGCCCATTAGCCGTACTTATTATCTCAAACCCATACTCGCCTAGTTTTTTTTCTAGATATTCTCTGAATTGTTCTGACTCATCCACAATGAGAATCTTTTTTTCTGTACCTCCGTCCAAAGCCATTGCCCTCCTCCCATATTAACTATAAATTCTCTCATACTCTTATTCAAAGTATAATTGGATTTTTTTATAAAAATATTATACATTAAGAATAGAGTTTTTTGATTTTTTTTTCAATTTTAGAGGGTATCTTTTGAGAAATATAAGAATACTTTTTATTGCTGCTTTATTTTTATCTTTTGTCAGATTATATGCTATAATGCCGCCTATAAATGGCGGAGAGACAAGACAGCTTCCCTCATCAAAGACGGATACTCCTTATATAACCGGAGAACAGCCTGCCAGGGTCGCAAACTCCGGAACAGGAGGTCTTCCTACAAAAGGTACTGTAAAAATACCTGTCCTTGTTGTGTCGTATTCTGATCAAGCAATATCAAGTGTACCTACCATACAATCCGCTTTTACTAGTGTTACCAATTATTATAGCGATATGTCAGGTGGCAAGCTTATTATTAATTTTGATATAATATCGGGAATCACTCTTTCTGCTGCTCATGATACATACGGTACCAATCAGACATATAAGGGTCAGCTTTTGGATACATATGCTGGTACCATGGTGATAGAAAGTATGCTTGCAGCCGATAGTGCTATTGATTTTTCTCAGTATGATAACAACGGAGATGGTTCTCTGGATGTTGTGGTGGTAATCCATCCCGGAACAGGAGAGGAAAACGGTTCTTCCACAGATATATGGTCGCATCACTGGAATATTGCAACAGCAACCCAGATAGAATATGACTGGGATGCTGCTAACGGTGATATTCTTCTTAATCAGCTTACGGATCCCGGATATTCTGACTCAGATAATGACTTTCGTCCTGAGTTTGATGGGGTGGAATCGGACTTTTATATTCTTGTACCAGAATACTCTGGCGGTGGAACAAGCACCACTATTGGCGTCTATGCTCACGAGCTTGGCCATGCTCTGGGACTGCCGGATTTATACGATACGTCCAATCTTACGGATGGGGTTGGAGACTGGAGTCTAATGGGACATGGGGCATGGCTGGGTATAACTCCAGGAGATACTCCTGCTCCCCTTGATCCGTGGTCTCTTGATTTTCTTGGCTGGGGAAATGTTGTAACTGTTGATTTTGCTTCTTTTATGCCGTTTTTTACTGGACTTTCTCCTCTTATTGTTGCTGCGATAGTAATGCTGTTCTTTATGCTTATGGTATACTGGTTTTTTATACATAGAAAGCTTTCGGTATTTGTAATTGGTTTTGCTCTCATTTTTATTCCTGTGTCCTGTGCTGTGATTCCTCTTGCCAAGGCTCTTGACTTACCTGATTATCTTTCTTCTCTCACTGTTGTAAAAGTTCCCCTGCATGATGCGCAAAATATGGAATATCTGTATCTTGCAAATTATAGCAAGGTAAACTCAACCACTTGGGATGATTATTTACCTGGAAAAGGTATTCTTGCCATACATACGGACAATGAGCTTATAAATCAGTCATATCTGAGTTATAATGTAGTCAATAATACCTATGTTAATGACGGAAAGATGGGGGTCAAGGTCATAGAGGCTGATGAAAATTCTGAGCTTATGACAGCAGGTGGAACACGCGGAGAAATCACGGATCTTTTTGCTTCTCCGGACTATCCCGATATCATTGCCATAGAACTCAATGAGGATTGGATTTCTCCTATAACAGTGAGAAATATAAGCTCTCCTGATTCTACTATGAGTCTTGAGATATATAACTAAGGTGTTGGCAGGCAACATAAGCTGCCTGCTTTTTACTTTATTAGCTTATTTTTTTACTTTTACTATCTTGAGAGGCTTTTATTCTAAACTTGATGGCAAATATTATGCTTTTATGTTGTTGTAAAAATTGGTGAGCTTTATTCTTATGCTGTCTATTTTTCCTGCGGGATTTTTTATTTTTGTCGTTTTTATAATTTTGTTGTTAATTATATTATCTTCTATGCGGTTCTTTATTCTGCTTTTGGTATGATTTTGTATTAATTTCTGCTTCCTTCCCAATATGTGCCTAAGGCAGGAGGAACTGCGCCTTTCTTGTTGCACTTTTACTTATATGGCGCAGGTCCGACGTTCGGTTTTAATTTTTTTATAAAATTATTGTCTCTATGTTGTCGGTTTTAGGTTTTGTCACTATATTTTTAATGACCGCCAGTCATAAAAATACGCACAGTCAGGAGGTCTTATGGGTACGAGAGAAAGGAGAGAAAGAGAAAAAGCAGAGCGGAGACAGTTTATCTTTGAGCGGGCGCGGGAGCTTTTCCTAAGTAAGGGTTATACAAATACGAGTATGGATGAGATTGCGGATGTGTGCGAGCTTAGCAAGGGGACGCTTTATCTGTATTTTAAAAATAAGGAAGAGCTGGCTGTAAGTGTCGTAAACTCTGTGATTTCTGAGCTTCGCTCTGTGCTTGAGCGGGCGGTTGAGGGAGCGGTATCAGGTATGGAGGCGCTGCAAAGGGTGTTAGGTGCCTACAGGGCTTTTTTCCGTCAGCATGTCAATGAGTTTTATTTTTCAGCGAGTCTGGAGCTTGTTGCGGGGAAGACAGGAGCAAAGAATGCCCGTTTTGATGATGCATATTCCGGGGTCGAGTCTCTTTTGTCCGTACTCGTGGGGGTTATAAAACAGGGGATGAGAGATGGCTCCGTGCGTTCTGATATAGATCCTCAGAAGGCAGCTTTTGCTGTTGCCAGTATTGTAAAGGGTTTTTTGCAGTCTATGGCTGCAGGTCAGCCAGACAGGCTTTTATCTCCCCAATATAAAAAAGAAGAGCTAATAGATTATAGTCTCAATCTTTTTCTGGATGCATTGAGACCGGAAAGGAGTACTGTATGAAGCGTATTGCTTTTATTTATAGGCATCCGTGGGTTGTTATCGCGGTTATTTGTGCTATTACTGTTTTTTTTGGCGTATGGATTCCCGGTATAGAGCTTGATAACGATACTTTTCATTTTATTCCCGATAATCATCCGGAGAGAATGGCTTTTAAAAATACTGAGGATCTCTTTGGCGAAGCTATCGGTATGGTTGTAGGTATAGAGGTGGAGACCGGTTCTATTTTTGACAGGGATGTTCTTGGTTTTGTGGATAAGCTTACAAAAAAAATTGAGGAGCTAGATCAGGTAGGCGATGTTATGTCCGTCACCAATGCGGATTATATCGCCGCAACTGCTGAAGGTATGGAAGTTGTGCCTATTGTAGACTCTGTAAACTCGGATGAAGATATAAAACTGCTCAAGTCAAGGCTGCTTTCCTGGGATATGTATGAGGGGGTTCTATATTCTTCTGATTTTAAAGCTACTCAGATTATTGTGCCTATAAAAAGTACTAGTACAGAGGATGAGAGAGAAGCAATTTACAGGTCCATAAAGCAGGCAATTGCCGACTATGCTGTCCCGGGTGTTAAGACTTATGTGGCAGGTACGCCCGCAATGACTGTGCTTATCAGTCATAATATGAATACAGATATCAAATTGCTTATTCCTCTTGTCATTCTTGTTCTTACGGCAAGTCTTTTCCTTTCTTTTAGAAGACTGGGAGGTGTAATTCTGCCTCTTGTCACAGTGGTTATAAGCACTATCTGGACAGTAGGTCTCATGGCTCTTCTGGGTATAAAGCTTTCTCTTATTGGTACGGTCATCCCCGTTCTTATGGTTGCTGTAGGCAGTGCATACGGGATTCATATCATAAGCCATTATTATGATCTTGTACGAGATAAGGGCACCTCTGTCTCAGAAGATGTGCATGTGGAGCTTATTGTGGAGACTGTACGGGATGTGGGTAAGCCTGTTCTCCTTGCAGCTATTACCACCATGGTAGGCTTTGGTTCTCTGGCATCAAGTCAGGTAAGGCCGATTCAGGAGTTTGGAATATTTAGCGCCTTTGGTGTTCTAGCTGCACTTATAGTTGCCGTAACGTTTATTCCCTCTATTTTGCTTGTACGTCACAGAGCCCTCAAATCCGCAGAGCAAAAGAACGGTAAGGAGGATGGGGTTGACAGGTTTATGCTTTTTCTCTATAGGCTCTTTTCCAGCAAAAGGGCAAGCATAATTCTTCTTGCAATAATTGCAATAGGCTTGGGTATTTATGGCACAACATTGCTGGATAAAGACAATGTGCTTGTTGACTACTTTAAGCCAAACACGGAAATAAGAAAAGCTGATAAGTTTTTTAGAGAAAAGTTTACCGGGACAAAATCCTTTGAAATCATCGTGGATGGAAAAGCATCTGGAGCTCTGACAGATCCTGACGTACTTGTTGCTATGGATGGTCTGTCATCTTATCTCAAGGATAAATATCCGGAAGTAAAAAAAGTAATATCTTTTTCCGATTTTTTAAAGCGTATAAATCAGGTGTTAAACACTCCTCCGGAACAGCTTACAGAAGAAAAAACAACTCCCATAGAAAAAGAATCTTCCCTATCAGTATCACAACAGGAAGGAAGCAATTCGGGTTTCTCTTCTCTGAGTTTTTTCTCAGATGACAGTAAGAATAATAATGCTAATACTTCTTCTTCGGAGCAGGATAAGACAGCAAGCTCAGACACAACCTATGACAATTCTCTATTCTTTTTTGACAGCTCCGATACAACAGACAGTCCTTCTGATACAAGTAGGCAAGGAGAATCAGTCTATAGTTCCCATTCCAATATAGAAGCCTCCTACACTACTGCAAAGCCAGGTATAAGCGATATAGAGTTTGCAAGACTGCTAAATACTGCATATGCCATGGCTGACTCTCAGGATATAAGCGCAAGAGAGCTTGTAAAGCTTATAAACAGAGAGCTCAACTATATGGGAGCAGCTTATTACGAGATTCCCCACGAACCGAAAAAATACAGTTTAAGCAGTAAAGAAGAGCTTTCCAACCTGATATCACAGTATTTACTTCTCTTTTCCGGTAACTTATCCTCATGGACAGATGATGCAATAGAGCCGTCTATGGCAAAGATAAGCGTTCAGATATCAGATACGGGCTCCATAAAGCCATATATGATAGCAAAGGATGCGGAAGAATACGCAAAAAGGCACTTTCCCCAAGGGTACAGCATACGTACAAGCGGTGTTGCCAAGGTAGAATACGCACTGACAGATCTTATTGTAAAATCACAAGTTATAAGTATAGTTGCATCTCTTGCTCTCGTCTTTCTTATAATTGTAATCAACTTTAGGTCTGTTGTTGCCGGTATATATGGACTCATACCTCTGGGGATAACCGTTCTTCTCAACTTTGGAATTATGGGCATACTAGGCATAAAATTGGATATATCCACATCCATGGTAGCTTCCCTTGCCATAGGTATAGGCATAGATTACACAATCCACTTTCTCAACTATTACCATAGAGAAAGGCTAAGGACAGGCGACAGCAAGAAGGCAAGCAGCAACAGCATAAAAGGCGTGGGAAAAGCGATTGTGTTTAACGCTGTTTCTGTTGCAGCTGGATTTTTGGTTCTGCTTCTATCCAGATTTACACCACTCAACTATCTGGGGCTGCTTATCGCAATAACAATGCTTACATCCAGCACGGCATCCATAAGCCTGCTGCCTGCATTGTTTTCCATAAAAGAACCGGCTTTCCTTAGAAAGCCAATAAATAGTTACGGAGGAGAAAAATGATAAAAAAGAAAACAGCAATTACAGCTCTTATTTTTGCAGTAACAATCAATCTTTTTGCCCTTGACGGCAGAGAAATAATGCAAAAAGCAGAGGATTCCGTAAAAGTTGACTCAACTCATGCGCTCGTTCAGATGAGCCTTACGGATAAAAACAACAAAGAATCCGTAAGAATACTGGAGATGTTTGAAGCCAAGGATAAGAACGGACTATCACAGAGCCTTATAATCTTTCATAAACCAGCATCAGTTGCAGGCACACGTTTCCTTGTGCAAGAACAAAAGGGACGCTCGGATGATAAGTTTATATACCTTCCCAGTCTCAAAAGAGTAAGAAGAATCGCAGCCTCAGAAGGAGGACAATCCTTTATGGGCTCAGATTTTAGCTACGATGACATGTCGACACGAGATATTGATGAGGACACCCATACACTCCTAAGAGAAGAAAAATACAATGGCCAGGACTGCTATGTAGTACAATCCATACCCAAGAATCTCAAGGAAGCACAATACCAGCTTAGAATATCCTGGGTAAGAAAAGACAACTTTATGCCTGTTAGAGTGGAACTGTACGAAACAAAAGACCGGTTAAAAAAGGTTTTGACAATAGAAAAGCTCGAAAAAATAGACGGAGTGTGGACACCAATCATAACAAAAATGGAAAACATAACAGATAAACACAGCACTACTCTGACCATGCAAAAGGTAGAGTACAACAAGAAACTTCCTGATGCACTGTTTACTCAGAAATTTCTTGAAACAGGGAGACTGTAATGAGGAGGATAACAATGAAAAAAATCGCAATAATAACAGCCGTATTTTTTATTGCTTTATCCGCATTTGCGCAGGAAGACTTTTCTTTCTTTGACACTATCTCAGGGACAGAATCAAGCATGCTAAAAATATCAGGCAACATTGATACTGAGCTAAGATTCTTTACTGATCCTGATAAAAGCATAGAAAAACAGGACATAGCAGAAACCAGCGGCATAGGACTGGACATAAGCTACGATGGCCAATCCTCAAGAGCAATAGCAAGCCTAAGTTATGACCAATCCTACGATTTTACCACACAAGCAGGACGTCAGGCAGCACTAAGCGACATGATAAAAGAGGCATACATCCAGCTTTTTTTATCATGGGCAACAATTGACATAGGATATAAAAAGATTGTCTGGGGAAAAGGTGATAAGGTGCACACCTTTGACACAATAAACCCTACAGACTATACGGACTTTATCAACCCGGACTATCTGGATAGAAAAAAAGCAGAAAACATGCTTCACATAACAATCGCTCTCTCCGATTTTGCAAACTGGGAGATTGTCTATGTACCCAGTTTTACACCCGACATCTTCCCTCAGGAAGGCAAGTGGGTACAATACGAGTTCTCAAGTCTATCAACTGCCATAGAAGATGCAATCAACCAGGGCGCAACAGCCTATGCCACAACAGTTACTGCAGATTATATGAGTGCGGGATTTAGCCTTACAGAAGCACAAACACTTGCCAAACGCGATGCGCAGCTATGGGCAGCACAACATGCAGAGCAAGCCTTAGTCTATGACAACCCAGAAGGCCTTGACTCCTTTATTGCAGCTAGCAGGATAAACGCAAGCTTTGCTGGAATAGACATGGGACTGTCCTATCAATACACATACGACCGACTGCCCGTAATAGACACAAGCAAACTCTCAACAAACTACCAGGCCACAATCACTTACAACAGGCTGCAACTGATAGGCGCGGAGCTTGCAACAGCACCAGCTGGATTTAACATAAAAGCAGAAGCAGCCTACTTCCTCACAGAAGACACAGACGGCACAGACCCACTTGTGAGGAACAACCGCATAGCATACCTTGCAGGAGTGGACAAAGACATCATCCCGGACATCAATATCAACCTGCAGATAACAGGAAGCTACGTTCTGGGCACTGACAATATAAAAAAAGGCGATACGGACTACAACGCAGACAGCAAGTATAGCACAACCATCATCAACGCAGGACTTACCGGCAACATGCTCAACAACAACCTCTACTTGGAAGCAGCAGGAGCCTATCAAATAGAAACAACAACCTGGATGCTAAGACCACGCCTGGAGTACAACATAGACGATAACACAAAAATAGGCATAAGCTACACATACTATGCAGGAGATAAAGACACACTATTTGGCCAGTTTAACTCATCATCATTTCTTAAAATATACAGCACAATAAAGTTCTAAAATTTATACCGAACGTGCGGGATGCTACTGCATCCCGCACTGCTTTTGAATAAAACACTTTTCAATACATAGAAACATAAGAATATTTTTTTGATATTTTTGAGTTTTTTGATATTTTTTATAAGAAAAATACAAAAAAACATATTTTTTATTAAAAAAGTAAAAAAAATATTGAAAACAAAAAAAACAAAAGCTATATTCATAAAAAATCAAATCAAATGGAGGAACTATGAAAAAGCAAAAGTACTCATCGTACTGCTTCTTCTCACTCTCTTCCTTGTTTCCTGTATAACATTTAAACTTTCGGGGCACAGGTAACAAAGGAAATTCCCTCTTATGAGGTTGTGGGGGAATTTGACATCACAGTTAAAGTAAATGAGTTTCTTGGTAACTCGGGAGGCACAAACCTCTTAAACCTATCAGCAGATGCAATGGATACTGCTATCTACGATGCAATCCAGAGAGAAATACAGAAGTATACAGGTGATGCCGCAGTAAACGTGATAATAGAGTACAAAGCAGAATTTCTCGACCTTCTTCTTAACAATTTCACTTTTGGAATCTACGCTCCTGCAACAGCTCACGTAACAGGAACTATTGTAAAATACAAATAAAAAGACAGCCAGGGGAGAGTTTTCTCCCCTGTTTTTTTGACAATCTGCTATTTTTAAGAAAAACATATGAAGAATAAAAAAACATTGATTAATATTTTCTTTTTTTTCACTTTGCTTTTTATTTCCTGTGGTAATAATACACAGCAGATAGAAACTGCTTATAAAAAGCTTGTTATGGCTGCTCGTGCTGGTAACAGCAAATATCTACAGGAAAGACTGCCATTTCTGTCCGCTCTATCGAATAGTGAAAACCAGGAAATGGTTTCTTCTTTTATGCTTGCTCTCAAAAAAGATATTCCGTATAAAATAAAGTTTGAGTCAGAAGATATGGCAATTTTACAGAGAAACGATGGCTTTATACTGGTTTTTTCCAGGTCAGAAGACGGAAAATGGGTAGTTGCCAGTGATTTTACTATGAAAACAACAATAGATATAATCCCTGCAAAAAAATAATCTCAATTTTGCCGCAGGCAGGTGCAGGGGCTGACTCAATCTCCCTCTCTTCTTTACAGTCAGCCCTTGCACCGTTCGGTATAAAATACTATTGAAAAAATGTGACATATTAATCTATATTCTTATAAAATCGTAAAAAGGAGTTGGCGTGAGTATAATTGTTCCAAAAAAATCAGCGGTTCTTGACGCCATGGAGAGTTTTATCCTGTCCGTATCAGGCTGGCGCAAGGTTTTTGCAGCATCAGGATTGGAGAATGATCTTGCAGAGGATATAAGCCCTGAGGATATGGTTCTTGCCTTTTGCGCAGGAAGGGTTTTTGCAGATTTTTTTGCAACTCGTATGGAGGATGGGCGGTTTGTTGTACTGGGGCGTGACACAAGGCATACGGGCGATGCTATAGCAAGATGTGTTTTTGCGGGTTTTTTAGAGGCGGGTGTTGACTGCCGTTTTATCGGAATTACAGCAGCTCCTGAGATTATGGCTCTTTCTGCTGTGGCAGAAGATACTGGGGGTTTTGTCTATGTCTCCGCAAGCCATAATCCGCCAGGGCATAACGGTATTAAAGCCGGCTACAATGGCGGTGTTCTGGATGCAGAGGAAGCGAGCTCATTGATAGAAGATTTTAAAATCCTTGTAAACTCGCTTGAGGATAAGGATATCCAACATATCATAAGCTTGATAGATAAAACAGAGATTGTTAAGGATGAGGAGCTCAAAAACAGAGCAAAATCTTCTTATCTTGATTTTATATCTTCTGTGATATGCGGCTTTTTTTATAATAAGGACATGGATTCCTCTTTATCCGCTATCAAGTATGCACTGAGTAATATAAGGCCTTCTATAATAGGAGAACTCAACGGAAGTTCTCGAGCTCTTAGCATAGACAGGGACTTTCTAGAGAGCCTCGGATGTTCTGTGTTTATATATAACAATATTCCAGGTGATTTTGCCCATGATATTCTCCCAGAAGGAGAGTCTCTTGCTCTGTGTGCAGAGCTTGTCTCGGAGCAGGCTAAGAAAGAAAAAAAGGATGTTGTAGGCTATGTTCCTGACTGTGATGGAGACAGGGGGAATCTTGTGTTTGCAGATCAGGAGGGCAACGCAAGGATTCTGGATGCCCAGGAAGTCTTTGCGCTTGCTGTACTTGGTGAGCTGGCCTTTGCCAGTGTCGTTAATCCAGGCAAGCCTCTGGCTGTTGTTGCAAACGGGCCTACATCCATGAGGATAGAGGAGATTGCAGAGGCTTTTGATGCACAGGTCATACGGGTAGAAGTTGGAGAGGCTCATGTCACAGGTAAGGCTGTCGAGCTCATAAAGCAGGGGTATGTCGTGCCCATACTGGGAGAGGGCTCCAACGGGGGCAGCATTGTTCCTCCTGCCAGAGTCAGAGATCCGCTTGCAACAATAGGCTCAATCCTCAAGCTTATTGCACTAAGAGATGAGCCTTATGCCCTTTTTAAAAGATGGTGCAAAGCTAGAGGGATAAATTATAAAAAGGATTTTTCCCTGTCCGATGTTTTGGCTTCTCTTCCCGCATACACTACAAGTACCACAGGAGATAATGGCGCAAGTCTGAGGATAAATACAAAGGATATGAGCTCTCTCAAAGAACGTTATCAGAATATTTTTGCAGATGAGTGGGAACAAAGGAAAAATGAGCTCGCATCCATGGGAATATATTCTTATCACAGAGAAATATATCTTGCCGGCAACAGATATGTTGACAGTACTCTGCCATTCTCCTTACCCGGAGAAAAGGGCGGCTTTAAGATGATGCTCAAAGACAAGGAAGACAGACCTGTAGCCTTTATGTGGATGAGAAAGTCAGGTACAGAGCCTGTCTTTAGAATCCTCGTGGATGCAAAAGGCGACAACAGAAAGCTTGCAGAATATCTTTTTAACTGGCAGAGAAACCTGATAAAGAAAGCCGATTCTGCCTGACCTAAAGAGAAGCTCATAATAAGGTGCGGGATTCTATTTTTCCGCACCTCTCTTGTCAAGTTGGGAATTTCTATATATAACTGTTAACAAAGCCATGAAACAGGTTAACCTTACAAGAAAAAATATTTTGTCCGCATTAAGAGAAACATCTGATGCTGTATCGGGGCAACTTCTTGCAGAGAAGCTGGGGCTTTCTAGAGTAGCAGTTTGGAAGCATATAAACAGTCTGATAGAAAAGGGCTACGGTATAGAGAGCACTCCAAAGGGATACGTTCTGACAAACGACGGAGATTTTCTGTATCCATGGGAGTTTGATAGCAGGCTGTCCGTTTTTTGGCAACATAAGTGCAGCAGCACTATGGATATAGCAAGAAAGCTGGTAGAAGAAGAATCCGAGCATTATGACATAGTTATAAGCGACAAGCAGGATAAAGGCAGAGGAAGATACGGACACTCCTGGATTTATACGGACAAAAGCATAGCTACAACATTTATTTTAAAAAAATCCATAGCAATGCAGGATATATGGAAAGTGCTTTTTGCAGCATCACTTGCCGTGTCAGAAGAACTTGAGGTAGATGGTATAAAGACCAGCATACACTGGCCCAACGATATATATGCAGGAGACAAAAAGGTTGCAGGTATACTCATGGACATATCTGCAGAATACATGCTCGCCACCAATATAAGGATAGGGATAGGGATAAATACAGGCAAAAAACCCGATATAGATAATGCCACATCCGTAAAGATAAGAAGAAAACGTGCAGACTTTATATCTTGCGTATTCTTCAGACTTACGGAGCTTATAGAGGCTGATAAAAACAGCATTACAACAAAAGTAAAAAACAAAAGCGATATATGGGGAAAAGAAATAGAAGTACACAGTTTTGGAAAAAGGATACGAGGTATTGCAAAGGACATAGGCAAGAACGGAGAGCTTATACTAGAAAACAAAAACAAAGAACGCATAAACATATCCGATGGGATATGTACAATAGGGTAAATTTTTTACAGCATAGCCTGTAAAGTTTACATATAATTTTGGAGGAATTATGACAAAAGAACAGAAGAAGATTTTTGCTGTTGTAAGCATTGCTCTTTTTGCAGCTTTTACTGCAGTAGGTGCACAGATAGCAATTCCTATAGGACCTGTTCCCATTGTTCTTACCAATCTTTTTGTGCTGCTGGCAGGACTTGTCCTTGGACCTTATTTGGGAGCTGCATCCATTGCACTCTACATACTTGCGGGAGCAATAGGACTTCCTGTTTTTAGCGGAGCAAAGGGCGGTCTAGCTCATATTGCAGGTCCTACAGGAGGATATATAATAGGCTTCTTGCTTGCTGCTTTTATAGCTGGCCTAATAACAGGGAAAGAGAGAAATACGGTAAGAATGATAATCGCTGTTATCGCAGCAAGCCTTGTTATATATCTCATAGGCGTTCCCTGGCTTAAGTTTTCTCTGGGAAAGAATTGGGGCTGGGCTTTGGGAGCTGGAATGATACCCTTTTTAATAGGCGATGCAATAAAGGCTACTGCCAGTGTTCTTATCACTATAGGAATAAGACCTCTGCTTAAGGCTCAGAACATATAACATGATTACAATAAGGGGATTATGCCATTTTTTTCCAGATGGCACGCCGGGGCTTGACAATATAGAACTGGACATCACCAAGGGTGAGAAAACTTTGCTCGTAGGCAAAAACGGCTCCGGCAAAACCCTTCTTATGCGGCACATAGCAGGACTTATAGAACCACAAAAGGGAGAAATACTTATAGACGGACTGTCGCCGTACTCGGATACAAATGCCAGAAAAAAAGTGGGCATTGTTTTTCAGGATGCGGACTTACAGCTTGTAAGACACAGCGTATACGATGAGATTGCCTTTGGGCCAGAAAACATGGCACTGCCAAAATCAGAAATAAGGGACAGAGTAGAGAGAACAGTAAGTCTCCTGGGACTGGGACACATCATACAAAGACATCCCAGAAGTCTCTCTGGAGGAGAAAAAAGACGTGTCAGCATAGCCAGCGTGTTGGCAATGGAGCCGGAGTATCTCTTCCTTGACGAACCTTTTGCCAATCTTGACTGGCCCGGAATCCTATCTGTTTTGGATAGCATAGAATCGGTACATAAGACAGGCTGTACCATTGTGCTCATTTCCCATGATGTTTTGTGGATAAGAAAATTTGTAGATACCGTGGTACTTATGGACAAGGCAAAAGTCATTGCAAAATCCTCATTTGAGCAGATTGAAGACCTACTGAGAGAACACGGAGTTCTTCCCCCAAAAGACATGATAGGACTATGAAATCCTTAGCACTCTTTAACTACAACACTACTTCCAAGCTTCTTGCAATGCTGGATGCCAGAGGGAAATTCCTTATATTCCTATGGCTCAATCTAGCAAGCATGTTTGCTTCCTATACATTTCTTGCATTACTTTGTGCCTCCGCATTGTTGATTGCCAGGATAGAAGGCACAAAAGGGCTACTTCGGTCCATGCGCGGGATTATGTTTCTTGCCATCCTAGTACTGCTCGCAAGGAGCATAAGCTATGAAGGAAAAGAACTGATAAACCTATATGGTATAAAAATAAGCAGAGAGGGATTATTCTATGGCATTATTTTTGCCATAAGACTAGTACTTATGGTCATATGGGCTCATCTTCTCATATCTTCCACAAGAATCAACGAGCTGGAAGCAGCAATTGCCAGCATAACACGCCACATCCCCATAATGGGGAAATTTGCCAACCACATTGCAGGAGCCCTAAGCCTAATGCTGTCATTTTTGCCACTAATCACTTCAGAAGCCTCATCTATATCAGAATCGTTAAAAGCAAGACATCTCTATCCATCAAAGCATCCCATACGCTATATAGTCGCGCTAGGCTCCACACTGCTAGCCAACATGCTGATAAGAATTATTACTATGACAGAAGCCCTTTATGTACGCTTTTATAACTTTGACACAATGAGACAGCTGCCAGATAAAGAACACCTCAAACCCGCATTGGCGCTTACACTTATAGTCATTGCAAGCTTTCTGCTATTTATTGACCGCACAATACTAAGCCCTCACTTATCCGTTCTTCTAAGCTCTTTATTCTGAGTGACCTGCCATACCCTTCCCCAAAAAATTCAACTCCTTTATACCGAACGTCGGGAGCGCATCTATAAGGAAAAAAAGTAAGAAAAACACGCTCCCTCCTGTCTGCAGCACATATGAAACAAAAAAACAAAAGTCTCCCTTCCCTTCTTTCTTCGGCCGGAGGCAGTGCGGGGACGCAATGCGTCACCGCACGTTCGGTATAGAAATTGGAATGTATTTTTGCTTGAATATGCTCCATTATGCTGTTATCGTGTGCTTTGTGAAAGCTGTTTTTTACGATTACAGAACGGATAACTGGATTTTTTTATCATCACCTCTTATGTGCTTTTATGTATACAAAACAACAGAGATAGAAGAGATTCTGCGTGAGGTAGAAGATTATGTCCAGAAAGGCTATTTTGCCGCGGGTTATGTTGCCTATGAGGCTGCCAAGGCTTTTGACTCTGCCATGCACTGTCATAATTCTTATACAGAGATGCCACTAGCTGCTTTTTGTATTTTTTCTGAGATACACAGAGAAAATCTTGCAAAACCTGAAGCAGGTACGGGGGTTTTTGATGTTATATATGATATAGGACGCTCCCAGTATCTGGATGCTTTTAAACGGATAAAAGACTACATACAGCAGGGGGATACCTATCAGATTAACTACACCATGAGACTCAGTGGCAAAGTGCTGGGTAGTCCATACGGACTTTTTTGCAGGATTGTAAGCGATATGGGAAGGGCTGTGCCGCCTTATTGTGCTTTCTTTGATATGAAGGAGATGGCTGTATTGTCTTTTTCTCCTGAGCTTTTTTTTGAAAAGCACGGAGAAGTTCTTGTGTGTAAACCCATGAAGGGTACGCAAGAACGCTCGTATGATACCAAGACGGATATAGGGTTTGCAAAAAAACTGTATCTGTCACAAAAAGACCGAGCAGAAAATATCATGATTACGGATATGATAAGAAACGATATGGGAAGGATTGCGGATAAAGGCACTGTTACAGTTCCTGCTCTTTTTTCTATACAGGCTTTGCCTTATGCATACCAGATGATAAGTACTGTAAAGTGCAGAACAAGCGCTTCTTTCTACGAGATTTTGAAGGCAATGTTTCCATGTGCATCCATAACTGGAGCGCCCAAGATAAGATCGATGCAAATAATAGCAGAGCTAGAAAACAGTCCACGTGGGATATATACTGGTTCTATGTGCCTGCTTACACCGGATTATATACAGTGTAATGTTGCTATAAGGACAATGTCCATTATCGATAACCAATTTTTATACGGAACAGGAGGGGGAATAGTATGGGACTCGGATCCGGCATCAGAATATGGGGAAGCCCTGCTCAAGGCAAGCTTTCTGGAGCAATACCGCCTGGATTAGCTCTCATAGAAAGCCTTCTGTGGGAACCTCACAAAGGCGCTTATCTTAAAGAGCTACACGCAGAGCGGCTTATTTCAAGTGCAGAGCAACTTGGCTTTGACTTTGACAGAGAAGAGATTCTGCAAAAGATAATAAGCATAGTAGACAACATACAGGCCAGCCGTCCGCAAAAACTAAGAATTGTTATGAGCCAAAACGGAGAAATAAACACAGAAACCATCGATGCTCAATCAACAGCACCGACAGTACCGGTAAAACTGTTTCTCAGCAACAGACCTATCCCACAAGCCGAGTGGTGGCTGTACTTTAAAACCACTCATAGGCCATTTTACGAGCATCAGAAACGCATCCAGCAAAAAGAGCACCTTTTGTTTTACACCAAGGACGGATTTGTAACGGAGACAGACTTTGCAAACATCATAGTAGAAAAAGAAGACGGCACTCTAGTAAGTCCACCGGTAGAAACCGGACTTTTGCCAGGAACAATGCGCCAACATCTTCTGGAAACAGGCATCATCAGAGAAGAGGCCATAAAGCTCAAAGAGCTCAAAGGCAAACGCCTCTTTATATGCAACAGCGTAAGAAAGATTCTTCCTGCAGAGCTTACAGTATAAAGAATACAAAACATTGGGAACACAGCCAAAGTAGTAACTCCAGACTGTATCCTCTCCTGTCTTAGGCAGACATACAGCACAACACAGAATAGCCCACAGCAAAACACTTCCCTAGAGTCAAAAAATCAGTAATGCTTTATTTTTATATTCCCCGATACGTGGGAGATTTCTCCTGCTCTTCATAATACATGGACTATATATGAAAATATTAATATTATATCTTCAATTAAATATTGGAGGAAGCTATGAATAAAACAGAAAAGCTAAAACAGCTACCTGTATCCCTTTTTTCCATTATCATGGGGCTTGGAGGGTTTACAATTGTGCTGCAAAGGCTTAATCAGAGCGGTATATTAAAGCTAAATATTGGATTGTATCTATTATGGTTTACTGCTTTGATTTTTTCACTTATCTCTCTTATCTATCTTGCAAAACTGATAAAATATCCCAGAGTCGTGCAACAGGAGTTTGCCAATCCTATTGCGATAAACTTTTTTCCTTCTTTCTCAATAGCTATTCTGCTGCTGGCACTTGGTTTTGCTACAGTTAATCAGGAGATTTCAAAAATTCTGGCAATAATAGGCATTGTTCTCCATTTTTTATTTACGGTAAGGATTATTTCTGTATGGATGTTTCATGATAAGTTTGAGATTGTCCATATGAATCCTGCCTGGTTTATCCCCCCTGTAGGGAATATAATAATCCCCCTGCTGGGTAGTTCTTACCTTCCCACCCAATTGCTATGGTTTTTCTTTTCTGTCGGTATCTTCTTCTGGTTTATACTGCTGGTTATATTCTTTAACAGGATAATTTTTCATCATCCACTGCCTGACAAGCTTCTTCCCACTAAGTTTATCCTGATTGCTCCGCCTGCCGTGGGCTTTATAGCTTTTGCAGAACTAACAGGAACTTTGAACCCTTTTTCCTATATTCTTTATTATTTTTCTCTCTTCTGGGCAATTATTCTTTTTAGCAGTATCAGGTCTTTTCTGACTATAAAGTTTGAGCTGTCATGGTGGGCTTATTCTTTTCCTCTCGCAGCCATATCACTTGCTAGTCTGCTTATGACAAAGATGACCGGGGTTTTGTTTTTTAAATACTTGACGCTTGTATTTGCTGTAATACTAAGTGTTCTCATAGTGTATTTGGTTGTAAGAACAACAATAGCAATTGTAAAAAAGAAGATATAATCCGGATAGAAAGTTATATAACAGATAATGCCAAGACACTTTGCAAAATATCGACAGAAGTGCCTTGTTTTTTGCCACAGGCAGCAGGGGATGCAAGTGCATCCCCTGCGTTCGGTATAATGTATATAGTCTTACCTGATAAGGAGAATAAATACTGCAATACGCCCTTAGGCATGCTCTTTGGCAGGTGTACGTCTGTCCAACCTATCAAGTTTTTCTTTGAGGCTTGCAAAGGTGCGGGCGTTCTCTTCTCCTCGCGATTTAAGCTCGGACGAGGATGTGCGTATGTCCTGCTCAAGTGCAGAAAGTCCCTCTACCTCTTCTACAAGCAGTTTTACGGATTCTTCTATCTTTTTAAGGCTGTTTGCACTCTCTGATAAATCGCCATCCATCTTTTCTATGGCAGAATTAACCTCTCTGTTGATTGCAGAAAGGTTCTCCACAGCATGTTCTATAAGCTGATAGCCATTGAGAGACTCTGCCATTCCCTCAAGTATCTCAAGCAAAGCCACTCTGACTTTTTCTACCTTTTCCAGTATGAGAGAAAAAAGCTTCTGCATCTCCTCGCTGGAGGTAACGGACTCGGATATAAGCTGATTGCTCTCATGCAAAGTCTTTCTTATAATCTGTGCGTTGATGTTGCTTTCTTCCGCAAGCTTTCTTATCTCATCAGCAACAACCGCAAAGCCGCGGCCGGCATCGCCCGCATGAGCAGCCTCTATTGCCGCATTCATCGCAAGCAGGTTGGTACTCTCCGCAATCCCCTCTATAACGCCGACTATGTCCAGTATATTAGCAGAATTGGTATGAATCTTATGAAAATACTCTATAGCAGAGCCAAAGCGCTCAGCTCCCTCACGGGAAACCTTGATAAGCTCATTGACATCATCCTGCCTGGAACGTGCGGAGACACTGATTGCCTCCACCTGAGCCTTGAGCTGTTCAACCGTAGAAGAAGTCTCCGATACAGCCTCTGTCTGCTTCTGCATACTGTCAAAAACCTGATTGCGGGAAGCCCTAACAAGCTCCTCCGCCTTACCTGCATGAGCAGTATAAGCAGAAAAATCCGCTACAGAACGACTTATGGTATCTATACGGTCAGAAAGCTTCTGAGCAATACCAGCATTCTGCTCAGCATTACTTAGAAGATGCCTTCCTATATCAAGAGCAGAAGAAGCCTCATCTATAACCGCATGCAGACTCTGATACTGCCTCTCAGAATCCTCCGCCCTCTTCTGAATATTATGCAAAGCATCAAGCTGCACCTTAAAAATCTGAGCAGCAAAAACCCCCGTAAAAATCATAAGTATAAGAGATATAAGATACTCGCTCAAACCATCCGGCTGCCCCAAAGCTATAAGAGCAGGCCTGACCCGCAAAAAAAACTCAAGAGTCTGCACAAGCACAACATAAGAAATGACAACATAAACCTGCCAGAAAGCATAAGCAAGCATAGGCAGTACAACCAAAAAAGGGATAAGATAAGTAGACTGCACATAAACATCCGAGGGACAAGAAATATCCCTCAAAAGAAACAAGATAGCGGCAGCAATACCTACTACACTCATATTACCGCTGCTTACAGCCTTAAACCTGCCATGATACAGCATAAAAAGAAAAACAAAAAACAAAGCAGCAACAACGATCTCAGCCAGCCCCATAAGAACCGCACCACCTATAAACCTTACGGCAGCAATAATCAAAAACCCGATTCCCAGAAACAAATCCAGAAAAAAAAGCGACTTAGCTTTCTCCTTTTCTATTATGGAAGCATCACCATAAGCCCTGTCTAAAAAAGAATCAAACACCCTAAACCTCCCATTTATTTAAGCTCATTATATACAAAATGATAAATAGTTTCAAAACATTTTTATAAACCGAACGGCAAAATGCGCGCCATACAAAGAAAAACAGGCAGCACTGGCGCGCATCTGCCTGCCTGCGGCACAAAACAAAGAAAAACACAGTAGCAAAACAGAATAAACAGATATATACTGACAAAAGGCAAGGAGCATCAAATGCACTTTAAAAAAATGACAGGGAAAAACTGCTATCTCTCACCTATCAATCCGGAAGATGCAGAAAAATTTACAACATGGCTCAATGACCCGGAAGTAACTCGTTATCTCAAGACAGCTACACACATTATTTCTCTACATGGAGAAAAAGAATTTCTGCAAAACCTGGCAAAAGAACACGTCTATACAATAGTAGACATAAAAACGGACAATCCCATAGGCACCGTAGGATTGGCACAAATGGACCACATAAACAGAACAGCGGAGATTGGCATATTTATAGGAGATAAAAACTATTGGGGTAAAGGTTATGGCACAGAAGCAATGAGTCTCCTGCTGGATTACGCCTTTAAAACATTGGACCTATATTCCATATTTCTGAGAGTCTATGAGTATAACGAGAGAGCCATAAGAAGCTATAAAAAGATAGGCTTTAAGCAAATAGGCACAAGAAGGAAAGCCCTGAGACGAGACCTAAAAGTATACGACATAATATACATGGACATATTGTCAGAAGACTTTTATCACACAACACAATAAAAGAGAGTACCATGTCAAAGATAAAAGAATCCATAACACTGCTAACAAAAGCTGCCAGAGGATTTGGCAGCTGGGACTAGGGATAAACAATACCCTGGATCACTTTGTGGAGATAAGAAAATGACAGAAAAGACAGTATCAAAAAATCCATTTACAGGAGAACAGATAGCAGAGTTTGCTGTAACAAAAAAAGAAGAGCTTTTTTCTATCGTTGACAAGGCAAGGGAGGCACAGAAAAAATGGGAAAAAACTCCGATAAAACAGCGCATAAAAAGGATAAAAAAAATAAAAGACTATCTTGCTGCAAATGCTGATAAGATAGCAAAGCAAATTTCCAAGGAAAACGGCAAGACTCCTACGGAGGCACTTGCAACAGAAGTTCTCCCTGCATCAATAGCGGTCTCATATTACTGCAGAACAGCAAAAAGGTTTTTAAAGCCATACAGGCCGGCGGGTTCAAGCCTTCTGCTTTTTAACAAAAAAGCAGAGATAATATCTCAGCCTTACGGTGTAGTTGGCATAATATCCCCATGGAATTATCCTTTTTCTATCCCCTTTTCTGAGGTCATAATGGCTCTGCTTGCAGGCAATGCAGTAATTTTAAAAACAGCAAGCATATCACAGCTTGCCGGAAATATGATAAAAGAGGCTGTTGCAGTCGCAGGCTTGGAAGAGGGAATTTTTAACCTTGTCAATCTTCCGGGTAGGATAGCAGGAGATACCTTTATAGAAGCTGGCATAGACAAGCTGTTTTTTACCGGCTCTGTAGAGACAGGAAGATATCTTGCAAAAAAAGCAGGAGAAAAACTCTTGCCTATTTGCCTGGAACTGGGAGGAAACGACCCTGCTATTGTTTTGGAGGATGCCAATCTTGTACGTGCTGCGCGTGGTATTGCATGGGCTGCTTTTCAGAATGCGGGGCAGTCTTGCGGAGGCGTAGAGCGGGTATATGTGCAAAAATCCGTGTATGAGAGGTTTTTGTCTCTTATAACAACTTATCTCGATTCATTAAAATACTCTCTTGATGGCTCGGAAGATGCAGATCTCTCTGGTATGTGCACTATTGCTCAGGCAAAAAAGGTAGAAGAGCATATAAAGGATGCTGTAGAAAAGGGTGCCAGAATTTTTTATAAAAAGCTTCTGCCTAAGGAGATATCTTCCCATCCGCTTGCACTTCCCCCCCTTATTCTCACAGAGGTAAATCACAATATGCAAATTATGAGAGAAGAAAGCTTTGGTCCTGTGATAGGTGTTATGGCTTTTGAGAGTCACGATGAGGCACTTACTCTTGCAAACGACTCGTCTATGGGGCTTACTGCTTCCGTATGGACAGGCAGCAAAAAGTTTGCACGATATTTTGCAGAGAATCTTGAGGCTGGTGTTATCAGTATAAATGACCATCTTATGAGCCATGGTATGCCGGAGCTGTCCTGGGGCGGATGGAAGGACTCTGGTATAGGGTGGACACACGGTAGACTAGGTTTTGCGGAGTTTGTCAGGTTTAAGAATATTTGTGATGACAGGCTTGGAGAGCTTTCCTGTGAGTTGTGGTGGCCTCCGTATAGGGATGGGGTATATAGGGCTCTTCTTTCTGCTATAAAAGCGGTATATGGGAGGGGTTTTTTTGCACGTATTGGAGCGTGGCTCAGGGTGGCTAAGGCTTTTATAGGAATGTTGTTTAAAAGATAGTTTTGCCGGAGGCAGTGCGGGACACTTTTGTGTACCGCACGTTCGGTCTTATTTTTTCTTGAGTTTCATAAGTTCTACAGGGGAGAAGTCCAGGTGTGTGCGGGTTGTGTCTCCTCCGGGTATTATCTTACCGTATTCTCCGTCATATCCGGCACTTGAGTTTATTTTTCTGTTTCTGAGGTTTGCTATTGCTTTTGCCAGTTTTGGGTCGTGTTTTTCTATGTTTTCCAGAGGGAGTTTTATCAGGATGTTGTACTCGGCTCCAAGTGCCGCAAGGGTTGTGATGTATTTATGATTAACTGTTTTTGTGGCAACGCCGCGGCCTGTTATGTGAGATATGAGCTCAGGCAGAGGGATGAGTGAGGTATAGGGCGGGTGTTCCTCGGGGTTAAGGCTGTCTCTGTCTGCAAGCTGCGCAACGCGGTTTTGCACGCCTATTGTAAGTTTTTTGCCACAGACTGGGCAGAGGCCGTTGTGCTTGAGGGTTCCTACTGGAGTGAGCGATATGCCGCATTTTCTGTGGCCGTCATGGTGATATTTTCCTTCTTCTGGAAAGAATTCTATAGTGCCAAGAAAGCCTTTTTTTGTTTTTATCGCCTGTCGTATTGCAGGGAGGGATAAGTTGGTATCCAGAATGTTGGCTTCGCGCCCTATGTTTTTTGCAGAGTGGGCATCGGAATTGGATACGAGCGTAAAGGGGTCAAGAAAGCTACACAGCCAGTTCATGGGAGGGTCGGAGGAGAGTCCTGTCTCTACTGCATAGATATGAGGGGTCAAATCTCCGTAGCAGGCTTCTATGCTATTATAACCAGAGCGGGAACCAAGAACAGAGAACCATGGTGTCCAGATGTGAGCAGGGATAAAGAGTATGTCAAGGTCTGATTCTAGTGCAAGGGCAAGGAGTTCTCTGCTGCTAAGTCCAACTATGGGGCGTCCGTCGGATGTGATGTTTCCGCGTTTGCCAAGTTTTTTGGAAAACTCTTTTGCTTTCTCAAGAGAAGAAAAAATACAGAGATGATGCACTTTTCTTACTTTTTTACCGTCATCGGTTTCATGGCTGTAGATGGTGCTTATCTCCGCTGTTATTGCAAAGCGTGTAGGCTCAACACTGTCTATCCACGGTATACCGGCAAAGTCTTCCGGTATAGCAAAAAAAGATGGATTAAGCATGTAGAGTCCTTCTTCTGCAGGTATAAGCTGCTCTGCAAGCTCATCAAGCCATGCAGGATGAGTGGCATCGCCTGTGCCTACTACAGCTATGCCTTTGAGCCTTGCCCACAAATCAAGCTCAGACAGGGTGAGATATTTGCTTGTTCCTCTGGAAAAACGAGAATGTATGTGCAAATCCGCAAAATACTGCATATTTCCTCCCCCTGTCACAACAACAGGCTTATTGTTTTGTCAATAATAGCATAGAAGAAAAAAACATAACAGGCGGATATAAAATAAAGCATAGTTTATACAAAATCACTGCTACATAAGATTGGAGAAATAGAGAAGTATTAACTTAGATATGTTTATTCATCATCCCCATATATTCTCTCAAACAACATAGAAAACCTCCCAGGCATCATAATCTCCTGCGCGCTTCTTAGAGCAAAATCATCCGTCATGCCAGCAATATAGTCAAAAACAACCCAGTCCTCCTCTTCTCTCCTTGTATACACATCGCGCATCTTACCCACATAATCGCCAAACTGTCTGGCAAGCCTATTTTTCTCCGCAGCATATGCAGTAACGTCCCAGTTGTGTCTGGAAAAAAGCTCAGAGAGATAAGAGTGCAGAAGGTTGAGAATCCTCTCAAAATACTCGTGAAAAGCTGTGAGCTGCTCGCTTTTATAAATCTTTTTATAATTAAACCTTACAAGCTCCAGTGTAGCCTCGTAAACATCAGGAGAAAACCCTATAACCCCGTTATCCATAGAATAAGAAACAAGATCACGCACAAGAGTATCTATAATACTACTGTTGGAAGCCCCCAAGACCTCTCTCACAACACCTGGAATATCATCCTTCTTTATAATCTTAAGCAAAACAGCATCCTCGAGGTCTCTGCCCATATAGGCGATTTTATCGCTCATCCTGACAACACAGCCCTCCCAAGTAGAAGGATAAGAAGAAAGAGAATTAAACCTGGCAGGGTCTGTATCAGAAGTACGCGGTCTAATCTCCCTCTCAAAGCGCTCTCCACAATGCATGGCAATACCATCTCTTACAGCAAAACACAGGTTGAGCCCCTCACCGTAACCTGCAAGAGTATCCACAACCCTGAGACTGTACAACTCATGATGAAACTCCTTGCCTCTTGGCATCTTCTTTGCAAGAATACTCTCCCCAAGATGGCCAAATGGCGCATGCCCCAAGTCATGACCCACGCCAATTGCCCATGCAAGATCCGTATCAAGTCCCAGCGCCCTGCAAATAGTAACCGCGACAGTCGCAACATGCATAACATGCTCAATCCTCGTACAAATATGGTCATTCTCCGGAGAAAAAAATACCTGCGTCTTATGCTTGAGCCTTCTAAAAGGATAAGAATGTATAATCGCCGTAGCATCCCGAAAATAAGCACCGCGGGGATCCGTATCATCTGCATCACGCAGTCTAAGCCTGGACTTATAAAGCTCGTCACCAAAAGGATTATCAAAAAAAAGGTTATCCATAACAATAATTTACGCAATAAAGAAATAACAAGCAATAACAAAAACACATAATACCGAACGGAGGAACTGCGCCCTATAGAGAAAAGCAAGAAACAAAGCGCAGCTCCTCCTGCCTCCGGCAAATATCAGCACAAAATAAGCAGCAAAAAAAAATACTGGAGCACACTAGCTCATACACTCCCGCAAATCAGGAAACCATGGAGAAAAATTCTCCTGCAAAATCTCAGCAGCAAGGTCAGCTGCACAGGCAGCAGAAGAAAGAACAACAGAGTCGCTTGTTGCAACAACACCCTCATGTCTTTTTAACTCATAATCTGCACTATCCACAAGTACAGCCTCTGCATGAATCTTATAGCTTGAAAAAAGCCTATCCAATCTAACAGCAAGCTCCGCACTATGAGACACCGGCTTATCAAGGAATACGACTATCTCTCCTTGGATATGCTGCCTACAAAAATCACACAGAAGCTGTTCTGCTCTGTCAAGCATATCCTGTTTTTTTATGCTGCCATGTATCCCGCCTATATCCCTCACAAAGCTATCCGTAGATATAAAGACGGTTCTGCCGGTAAGATAGTTTACTATTGTCAGCAAAACATTGTACCCATCTATGATAAGCTTTCCGTTTATATCTTTTGCTGATATTTTCTTTTTTGCATTTTTTTCCGACTCATAAGAGGGCAAAACACCTCTATAGAGTATCATTCTCTGCTCTCGCGATAATCTGTACTTATTTCCTACAAGGCTGGCAACAGCCTTCTCAGGATAGCCCATATCAAGAAAAAGCCTGTAATCCTTTGCCGCTTGCAAGAAATCCTGCGTAAAAATTGACTCTCTCACAGGTTGTATCCTCAAAAATAAACAGCACAGAGTATTGTAAGACTTCCCAGTACCGTATAGTTTTTGTATTTGCTGCCGGATAGTATGCATGCATAATATGCGGTACAGCTTCCCGCCCAGGTCATAAGTAGGTCTGTAATATCCGGTTCTCCGTAGCCAAGCATATCCCACAGTTCTTTTGCCGCACCAGATGATATTCCCGCCCCAAGCGCAATCTCACGCAAAGGAAAATCGACCGATTCTGCAAGTGCTCCTACAATCCATGTTATGCCAGCTCCCATAAAAAAATGCTTCCCTTTGTCTGACATTTTATCCCAGGCGGAAATAGTTGTAGAGATAGAAATAAGCATGAGCATTGTCAAGGTTGCTTTTTTCATATCTGATATATACGAGGGTTTTTTATATACAGGGGTTTATCCTGTCGGGCTGTTTTTATCATACAGGGGGTGGCCGGTGTTGTCATTTTATCTTCCTTATCTTTGTTTATATTAGCCTCATTTGTGCTGTGCTGCAATCTTTTTCTTCTGCCAGAGGCAGTGACGTAACGCTGTGCGTTACGTCACGTTCGGTTTTTACATAAATAAAATGTGCAGGATAGATTGACGCATACTGATGCATGGCATATTCTGGTTGTATGACAAAAGAATGCTGGTTTTTATTGCTTGTTTTTCTGCTTTTTTTGTCTGTAACTGCGGTTTATTCCGATGAGATTCCTACAGACGACATCTACTCCGCTTTTTCTGCATATAGGGAAGCTTTTTCCAGTCTTTTTCCCAGAGAGGAGGGCTCAGGGGAGGAGAAGACGCTAAGAGAGCTTATCAAAGAAGAGTTGTATGAGTTAGGTATTCCTTATGCTGATATGCCTATAGATAATATAGAAGGGTTTCATACTTTCTCCAGGGATATTCTAGCTACAGTGGATACAAGGAGTCCTGTTACTGTATGTCTTGTTGTGCCAGTTAACACTTATAACGGGATGAAGACTGTAGAGTATCATTATGCTTCTATTGCTTTTGCACTTATTCTGCTGGATAGGATAAGTAGAAATCCGCCTATGAGTTATAATTTGGAGGTTCTTTTCTCTGGTGCAGAGTATTCTTCTCATGCTTTTGCAGGGACTTTTTCTTATATTAAGTCCTTACGGGACAGACAAAAGCGTGTGGTATTGTATCTGAGTATAGAAAATATAAGACAAAAGCCCAGGATTTATCATACCGGCGGAATAAGGAAGTCCCCGGCCTGGCTGGTAATGTCTGTACTGAGGTCAGCAGAGGCACGCAATATCGATATGGGGTTTTCTTCTTCCAGTATATATCAGATGTTGTCAATGATATACAAGGATGCTACTCCGTTTTCTTCTCTTCTTAGCAATTTGTATACCCAGGGGATTCCTGCAATAGCAATTGCAAACGATAAATCATCTCCTATCATAAAAGACGAGAGGCAGGCAGTAACTGATATTATGGCTATGCTGGAAGATAGTATAAAAAGAATCCCGACTGATTACAGCACAACATGGGAAAATCATTATCTGGTTGTAAAACTGCCTTATATGCAATATCTGGTTATAAGAGAGTATTATTATACACTGTTTATCTTTTTGAGTATAGTGCTTATTTCTGCCATTGCTTTTACACGATACAGGAGCATAAAGAGATATTTTAAGGCTTTGACAAGTTCTTATGGTACTCCGCTGGTTTTTGTGATACTCACTATCTTCCTTATGCTGGCAACCCTGCTTGACAGAAGTATTTTGGAATTTAAGGGATATGATAGACTGATAGAACTCAGACTTATCGATTTTGTTTTTTTAAAGCTGTCTGTAAGTATTTTTTTGTTTTCCTTATTTATATGGATAATACATATTATTCCCATACGCCTTGCAAAAAATACTCATTTTTATACTGCCAATGCTCTGCTTTTTCTTGCAATAGATATGGCAATATTTGGCAGTATTCTTCTCCCTCTTGCACTGTTTTTCTTATGGGCAATAGTATGTACCCTGTTATTTTCTTCTTCTAGAAATATTTTTCTCAGAGTCTTATTCTCTTTGTTGGCTCCCCTGTGGTTTATCAGGGCTTTTGCAATTATGCTCACAGAAGCAAGACAGCTTGCAAGATTGATAGTTATTCCAACCTTAAGTGGAGATCTTTTTCTTGCTTTTCTTCTACTTCCTTTTTTCCTGCTTCTTATGAGGCTTGATATCTACATACATAACAAGAGAAGGAGAAAGGGGCGTCTGCTTGTTGTGGTCATAAGCATAAGCCTTGTAGCCATAGTTGCTTTTTCTACAAGACTGCTTTTAACCCCCATATTTGCCAATAACATAAAACAGCCTGTGGATGTATACACTATATCATCGGATAATACTAATACTGCAAGTCTCAATATAGAAAGCCCTGCATATCTTCCGGATATGACCATAAAATATGCAAATATATATCGAGGGCTTAGTTCTGCAAGAATAAAAAAACTCTCGTTTCTTATCCCTCCGCCAAGAGAAGAAGTAATATCATATGATTACAGTATAAAAACCTTTTTGGGCAGAAAGATAATTAGGTTATATATCAACAGCAAGAGGCCAATAAAAAAGATAAAGATAGAAGTAACAGGAAGCGGCGATATCCCCATACTGGATTGTAATTTTCCATATATATCTACAGACAAGAATACTGCAATTATAAACATAGGCAAAAATCCTCCTCTTCCTCTGGAAATAATCCTAGGGATAAAAGAGTCAGATAGAGCAAGAATGGTTATACATACAACAACTGATGAGACTGCAATTCCCGTAGAAATAGATGCTGAAAATATAGAAATAAATAGATATGGCAAATATATAAAAACCCTTGACCTATGAAAAAGACTGTTTTTTTTCATGTGGATTTGGACTCTTTTTATGCCTCTGTAGAAAAGGTAGAAAATCCGTCTATATCTGGCAAACCTGTAATAGTAGGCGGACTTCCTCCTAAGCGTGGGGTGGTATCCGCCTGCTCGTATGAGGCAAGAGCCTACGGCATAAAATCAGGCATGCCCATAAGCCAGGCATACAGGTTATGTCCTCACGGTATATTTCTCCCAGTCAGAATGAATATATATGCAGAATATTCCAGAAAAATAATGGATATTCTCAAGGATTCTTGTCCCGAGGTGAGGCAGATATCAATAGACGAGGCAAGCCTGGATATGAGTGGTATGGAGCTTATAACGGGTAATCCAGAGAAAGCCGCAAGAGACATAAAAAATAAGATAAAAGAGATAACAGGGATAACAGCATCCATAGGGATTGCAGCCAACAGATATATGGCAAAGATTGCCTCAGATATGGACAAACCCGATGGACTTGTAATCATAGAAGAGGGAGCAGAAAAGGAAACAATAGCAAAAATCCCCATGGAAAAACTGTGGGGTATAGGAAAAAGTACGCTGGCTCTTCTGCATAAAAAGGGTATAGACAGTACTATCAAGCTGCAGAACTGTCCCTTAGCAAAGCTTATAAGTATAGCAGGCAATTCTTTGGGAAAATTTTTATACAGCATAGCAAGAGGAGAAGATCCCGGGATATATAGTACATATAGCAAAACAAAATCCGTAAGCAACGAGAGAACCTTTGATAAAGACATAAGCACGGAGGAAGAAGTGCAAAAAAGTCTGCTTAAGTTGTCAGAGATGGTGATGAAACGCCTCATAAAAGAAGGAGAAACAGGGAAAACAGTCCAGATAAAGATAAAATACAACGATTTTACTCTAACATCAGCACAAATTTCCCTGCCGGAGCCTATAAGATGTACAGAAGAACTATATCATACAGCTTTGTATCTTTTTACACAAAAATGGAACAAGATAAGTCCTATAAGGCTCATAGGAATAGGCGTATCCGGTGTGAAAAAAGAAAAAGACCTGTATCAACCTGCACTTTTTATGCAAAAAGAGGACAAAAAAAATAAGCTGGAAAAAGCAATAGTAGATCTGGAGATAAAAAAAGGCAAAAAAATCTTTACCAGAGCAAGACTGCTTGGAAAAGATGGCCTTTAGATAAAATAAAGAAGAGGAGAAAATACAATCATGGTATCCTTTTTATCTCTTTTTACCCCAATGATAAAAATATTTGTTCTTGTTGCAATGGGCTTCTTTTTAAAAAAGACAGAACAGTTTCCCCAAGATTTTTTTGATCAACTGAGCAAGCTGCTGGTGAGATTTTTTTTACCTATATACTTTTTTGCAAAATTTGCAAAAACAGACCTCAGCCTGTTAAAAGATGCATGGCTTTTTCCTGTTTCCGCAGCAATAATAGTGCTTGCCGCCATGGCAATAGCATTTGCCAGCTCCATTCTGATCCCGGCAAAAATACTGCCACGGGAAGAAAGAAAAGCATATATCGCCTTATCCGCTTTTGGCAACTCTGGATATCTGCCCATAACCAACTTGGAAATCCTAGCGACAATACCGCTTATCATGCAAAGCTTTGGCAAGGACCTGCCTGGCATATACATAGGTGCCTATCTCATAGGCTCAAGCACCCTACTTTGGACAGCAGGCTACAGTCTGATAACTAATACAAGGATAACCTCTGTAAAAAAACTCCTCACCCCTACAGTAAAAGGCATACTCCTCGGACTACTTATTCCCCTCACAGGCATACAACCAATAATACTCAGCAACAAACTGCCATTTCTCAGCATAATAGACACATTAGGGGACATGGGAGCTACAATAATGCCACTCATCCTAATCTGTCTGGGCGCAATGCTAGCTGGCATATCAGTCAACACTACAGAAGCAAAACGATACACAGGAATCGCACTTGCCATATCCGGCATAAGACTCATAGCCCTACCAATCCTCTTCTATGCAAGCTACTTTTTATTTCTCAAGACAACAGCCATAAGCAAACCCGCACTCTGGGTACTCTTCTTGGAAACACATACACCTACAGCCACCAACCTGTCAGTCATGGCCATGGGAGCAAACCAGCACCGGGACATAACCGGCATAACACTTTTTGTCGCATACATTGTATATCTATTTATATTTCCTATTTCTCTTTCTATTTTCCTGGGACTGGTTTTATAAAACATTTTTTATACCGAACGGTTTGACCGCAGAACAACAGGCAAGAGCCCCACAAAGCGGTCAAACCTGCCTGCCGGCAAAAAACAGAAGAAAATAAACCAGATAAGATTACAGATTATAATAAAATATAGATATAATGCATGGCAAGAAGGTTGAGCCTGCAAGTATGGGATATATGAGTGGGAAGTAAAATCCATAACGGAAAAGTACAGAAACGTATGTGGATAGCTGGATAGGCTTTAGATAGTGGCGGTCTGAGATTGGCAAAATATAAATTGCCATATCAGATGACACCAACCCCATGATGCTGACAGGACCAATGATTGACAGGCTGGAGAAAACAGGCAGAGAGTTTGAAGATGCTTGATTTATGCAGGCCCGGAAATAATCCGGGATTTTTTTTGCAAGTCTTCTCTGTGCCAAAGGCAGCACAGACCGCGCAGCGGGCTGTGCGTTCGATCTTATTATTTTTATAAAAATATATCAATATTGATATTGACCTATCTTGTCATTTCTCTTATACTATTTTATATATACAATTTTATCTATATTTATTTTTTTATATACGGAGGAAATAATGAAATACCTTATAATAGGTGGTGTTGCAGGCGGAGCCACTACTGCGGCACGTCTCAGAAGACTTGACGAGAAGGCTGAGATAATTCTTTTTGAAAGAGGCAAATATATTTCTTACGCTAATTGCGGACTGCCTTATTATATTGGCGGGACTATTTCTGACAGGGAGATGTTGTTTGTCCAAACTCCAGAGAGCTTTGGTACAATGTTCAATCTTGAGGTAAGGGTCGAGCAGGAGGTTACTGCTATTGACCGCGACAGCAAACAGGTTACTGTTCTTAACCACAGAACAGGAGAAGAGTATAAGGAATCTTATGATAAGCTTGTGCTGTCCCCTGGCGCAGAACCTATCAGACCTCCTATTCCTGGTATCAATGATGAGAGAATTTTTACACTAAGGTCAGTGGATGACACGGATACGATTTATGAGTTTATAGAGGAGAACAAGCCCAGACGTGCAGTAATTGTCGGAGCAGGTTTTATTGGGCTTGAGATGGCAGAAAACCTGCATCAGCGAGGGCTTAAGGTAACCATCGTGGAGCTTGCACCCCAGGTTATGAATGTGCTTGATTTTGAGATGGCTGCAGAGGTGCACCAGCATCTTAAGACCAAGAATGTTGCGTTCTTCCTAGGTGATGCTGTTACTGCTTTTACAAGAGAAGGTAATACGGTAAAGCTAAGTCTTAAAAGCGGCAGAACTATCAATGCAGATTTTGTTCTTCTGTCCATAGGCGTAAGGCCTGATACTACTCTCGCAAAACAGGCCAATCTTGAGATTGGAGAAAGAGGTGGGATCAAGGTAAATAAGTATCTACAGACAAGCGATCCAGATATCTATGCAGTTGGTGATGCCATAGAGTTTAGAAATCCAATAACAGGAAAGTCGGGTCCCACCTATCTTGCAGGGCCTGCAAACAAACAGGGAAGAATAGCTGCAAACAATATTGTGGAAGGCAACAAGTATGAATACAAGGGTGCAATTGCAACTGCTATAGCAAAGGTATTTGACCTTACTGTTGCATCCACAGGAATGCCAGAAAAGGTATTAAAGGCAGAAGATATCCCCTACCAATCAATAATCATACATCCTGGCTCTCATGCAGGATATTACCCCGGTGCAATGCCAATGACGCTCAAACTTGTCTTTTCACCAGCAGGCGGAAAGATACTTGGCGCTCAGATAGTAGGCTACGACGGTGTTGATAAGAGAATAGACACAATAGCAGCCCTACTTCAGAAGGGAGGAACTATATACGACCTCACAGAACTTGAGCATGCATATGCACCCCCCTTTTCGTCAGCAAAGGACCCCGTCAACATGGCAGGCTTTGTTGCACAGAACATACTGGAAGGCAAAAGCAGACACATTCAGTGGTATGATATTTTGGAAGCACCTATAGGAGAATACTTCCTTATAGACGTACGTACCCCAGAAGAAAACGCGCTGGGTACAATAGAAGGTTCTGTAAACATACCTGTGCAGGAGATAAGAAACAGGCTGGATGAAATACCACGTGACAAGAAAGTCGTACTCTTCTGCGGAGTTGGACTCAGAGCATACATAGCAGAAAGAATCCTGAGACAAAACGGCTACACAGAGATATACAACCTCTCCGGAGGATACAAAACCTTCATGCACATGACTCAGAAACAGAGCAATGAGGACATATTTGAAGGCGATGTGATAGAAAAAGACGACATACTCTATCAAAGAGGAACAGCACAACAACAGCAGGCAGTCTTTGAAAAACGCACTGTAGAAGTGGATTCTTGTGGCCTCCAGTGCCCTGGTCCCATTATGAGACTCAAAAAAGAGATAGAAAAACTATCTCCCGGAGACAGAATCGTACAAAAAGCAAGCGACCCAGGCTTTGCACGTGATGTGGAATCCTGGTGTAAGCTTACTGGGAACCTCCTTATAGGAGTTGAGACAGAAAAAGGCATAATCACCGCAACAATAGAGAAAGGCATACCACAGAATGCAGAAAACAGTCAGAGCGGTGGAGACGGTGCAACAATAATCTGCTTCTCCGATGCACTGGACAAAGCCCTTGCAGCCCTAGTACTTGCACAAGGCGCAGCAAGTGCAGGCAAAAAAACAACAATGTTCTTCACATTTTGGGGACTCAGCATACTCAAAAAACAGAAAAAACCCCGCGTAAAAAAAGACCTCATGGGACGCATGTTCTCATGGATGCTTCCTTCCCACAGCAAAAAGCTAGCACTATCCAAGATGAACTTTGGCGGCATAGGCGCAGGCATGATGCGCAGTAGAATGAAAAAGAAAAACGTAGAAGCTCTGGAAGAAATGCTGGACAACGCAATAAAAGCCGGCGTACGCATAGTAGCCTGCCAGATGTCCATGGACGTAATGGGCGTAACAAAAGAAGAACTCATAGACGGCGCAGAAATAGGCGGCGTAGCAACCTACATGGAAGCAGCCTCAAAAAGCAACGTAAACCTATTTATATAAAACCAATACAATTTATCACATAAAACAAAAAGAGCTCCAAAATGGAGCTCTTTTTTCTATCCTATACCGAACGACAAAACCGCACCTCATAAAGAACAAAACAAACACAGGTGCGGTTTTGTCTGCCCGCGGCAAATAAAAGAGAACCTGAAAAGCATATAAACAAAAAACTATATACTGGCAAAACATTATAAAACCTGCTATACTCCCGCCCATGTCAGAAAGAAAAGCGGTTTACAAAAGGCTTAAAACACTCCAATTTTTATACTTCTTCTCAAGCGGAAGCGCAACACCATTTTACAGCCTGTATCTCAGAGATATAATCACATATCAGGACGGAAGCCCTGCCTACCCTCTCATAGGACTAATAATATCCATAAACGGACTTATGGGACTCTTCTCAAGCCCCATAGCAGGATACATGGCAGACAAGCTAAAACTTACAGGAAAACTGATAAGCCTTTTTGCAGGGATAACAGCAATAGGCGCAGCACTCATGGCATCTCTTCCATTATTTAAAGCCGCACAAATACCGCTTATAACACTTACAGCTATTGGAGTATTTGCCAACATAATAATGGGACTTGCATCAAGACCAATAGTACCGCTGATAGACACCGAGACTATGGCTGCACTAAGAGAAGACCCTGACAGCGGAACACACGAGTTTGGCAATGCAAAATGGTTTTCATCCTTGGGATGGGCGACAGCACTAATAATATCAGGAACAATACTCCACTTTGCACCATACCTTTTTCTAGCACTGGCAACTCAGAGTGCAGCATATCTTATACTATCTCGCATAGCAATAAGAGGAGACAGACCCGCAAAACCAGGACCTGCACCAGACCTTGGAATATTGGCAAAAGACAGGCCTTTTCAGCTTCTTGTGACATTTATAATAATGATATCCATAGCGACCACAAGCTCCTACAGTTTTACAAGCTACATAATAGAAGCAGCAGGCGGAGGCTATCTGCTAATGGGCATTATACTAGGATTGGGCACCATAACAGAAATACCTCTCTATAGAAAAAGCAGCAAACTGTTAAAAAGATACGGCAACATACCCGTAATATCTATAGGAGTAAGCATACTGGCATTAAAGCTAATCGCCTTTGTGCTTATAATGCCCCTTGGGATACCAGTTCTATTATTCTTTATCCAGCTTCTTCACGGAATAGGATACAGCCTCTACAGTGCGGGAACAGTACACCTCATAGACCTGTTATCTCACCACAGTCTCAAAGCAACATATCAATCTCTGTATCAGTTCTCCTGGGCTGCAGGCTCCTTTCTGGGCTCGCTTTTTGCAGGCTTTGTCGTTGGCATAGGCGGTTCTCCCCTGCTAATGGGACTTGATGCAATGATAATGATTGTTGCAATCGGATTTGCCTTCTTTATAATGAAGCCAAGGATAAAAACGGCAATAGCAGAAAGGTAATAGAGATTTTCTACATTCTGGAGATAATTATCTTTTTTTTCTTGACAAGTGTAGTATAAGGTGTAAAATAATGTTAACGATAACAACAAAAAAGGTGCAGGCCGCCACCTGCACCAAATAACAAAACCCATAGGAGGGCTAAATGAAAAACTTATCAAAACTAGCACTGATTTTTTTTACTCTTCTGTTGTTAACAATATCATGTAACATAGAAGAAATCAATCAACTAACTGCTCAAATACCTATAAGAACTATTTCTGTAGGAGACAGTTGGATAATAGAGGCTGAGAACTATGTTGCAACAAACGGAGTTACGACAGAAGCATGTTCTGAAGGCGGATTAAATGTAACATCCATAGATACAGGTGATTGGATGGCCTACAACAGTATGTACTATGAAGAAGGAACATATCTTATCGAGTTTCGGGTAGCTGCAAAAAAACCAGGCGGAAAAATGAGCGTAGACCTTGATTCTGGCTCCATAGTAATAGGGGGAGTTGATATACCAAGAACAGGTAGCGATCAGACGTGGACTACTGTCTCTACAACAGTGTTTATTCCAGGGGGTGATCATGCTCTTGGGATATATGCCTCATCAGGCGGATGGAATCTCAACTGGATAAAGTTCACATATCAGGGAAATGACTCAAGTTCTACCACGCCTAGTGGAACATATACACTTGTATGGAGTGATGAGTTTGACGGTATAAACCTGGATACAAACAACTGGTCATACGATACAGGTGGAAGCGGCTGGGGGAATAATGAACTCCAGTACTATACAGACAGAACAGATAATGTGAAGGTTCAAGATGGATATTTGCAAATTACTGCACTCAAAGAATCCTATAGAGGGAAATCCTATACATCAGGCAGAATAAAGACTCAAGACAAGGTATTTAAAACTTACGGAAAGATAGAAGCAAGATTAAAACTATCCAGCACAGGAAGTGGACTATGGCCTGCTTTCTGGATGCTTGGTAACAACATATCCTCTGTGAGCTGGCCTGCTTGTGGAGAAATAGACCTGATGGAGCATGTAAACCTTGACCCAGATGTATATGGCACTGCACACTGGGATGTAAACGGTAATCATGTTTATTATGGTAACAGCTATACCGCAGACATAACCCAATGGCATATTTATTCTATAGAATGGGATAATACTGCAATACGCTGGTACATAGATGGAGTACAATATCATGAGATGAATATTACAGACAACGTAAATAGCACAGAAGAATTTCATGCACCTTTCTTTCTGCTGTTTAATATAGCTGTAGGCGGAAACTGGCCAGGATTTGATATCGATGATTCTATGTTTCCTGTAACAATGTATGTTGATTGGGTAAGATGGTATCAACTGCAGTAAGCAATATCCAAGGGATTTATTACTAAGGCATGCCTTTGAGGCATGCCTTTTTATTTATTATCTTACTGCTCTGCAAGCCATCTTTCTGCAGCTTTCATATCCTGACAAAAGGCTTTTGCTCCGCGGTTTACACAACGTTTTCTCCTAGTCTATCGGAGTCTATTATCCAAGGTTCTCCCACTTTATAATTTTCCGTAAGAATGCAGAGCATATATGTCTTTTTGGTCTCTTTATCTTTATTGGCATAGACTGTTATATGCCCTCCCCTTATTGATTCTCTAGATAAACCCAACACAATTGTATATATAAGGGGTATCTTTCTTGGCAGCTATAACAAGAAGCCACGGCTTATATTTTGATAAGGAAACTATGGTGATGATATGCCTTCTAAAAAAATTAAAAATCCAGATATTATTGTCCAATGAAAGCGCGCAGTACTTACAATTAGCTGGATTTACTAGTACCAACCAGGTCTGGAGCTATAGGGCTCAGGTTATAGGAGATTAAAATACACCCTTTGCCGCAGGCAGGCATAAGCGTGTCAGGCTTGGCTTATGTGCTAAGGATGGCACGCTTATGCCGTTCGGTATTGTTTGTTTTTATGTTGTATTTATTATAAAACAAGGATATAATTCTTATATGCAAGACGATACTATTATGGGTTCGAGTCCCATAGGTAAAAGGCTGGAGTCCACTGGCAAAAAGGAGAAGACTTATTGTCTGGTTTTTGGTAACAAGAATCTGCCTATTGTGGGCAAGATTACTATCGGCAGGGCTCCAGACAATGATGTTGTTATCGATAATAAGCTTGCAAGCAGATACCATGCGTTTATCCAGAAGATTAAAAACATCTGTTATATCAAGGATCTTTCTAGCACCAATGGTACATACGTTAATGGCAAAAAAATCCCCACGGATAAGTACGTTCGCCTTTCTCCTGGGGATGAAGTGACTATTGGTAAAACAAGTCTTATTGTGCGATAGTTTAGTAGCTTGTTTCTTCTTCTATACCCAAGAAGGCGGGGTCTGTCAGTCCTGCGCGTTCTTTGAGGTAGGATGAGGGTCTAAATACAGGCACGGGTGTTGCAGGTTTTGCAGGGATAAGGATTTCTTCTCCTGTTGCAGGGTTTCTGCCCATTCTTGCTTTTTGTGCGGCTTTTACTCGGAGCTGCAGTTTACCAAGTCTGCCAAGACGTACTTTTTCTCCCAATAGCATTCCTGTTTCTATGAGAGACAGATAATCTTCTATTATTTTTTTTGCCTGTTTCTGGGTGATGTCGTTTTCTTTTGCTATCTGGCTTATTATTGCTTTTGTTGTAAGCTGTTCTGCCGATGAAAGCTCTGGGTTAATTGTTCTGTTTATTTTTACAAATCCGTTGGTAAGATAGGTTATAGCTTCTCTTAGTCTTAATATCTGATCGTCTGTGCTTATATCGTCCTTAAAGACTGCTATTTTATATATTGCAGAACTCTGTCTGATAGGTGCGTTTTCAAAACTTGCTATATGGCCTTCTTTTATGTCATCTGCAAGTTGTACGGATGCTGCAGATACAGAGGCAGGTACATCTGTTCTGAATTTTACGGAATAGTAGTTAAAGCTCCTGCCTTGTTCCGTAAGAGGTCCAAGTCCTATAAGAGAGCCGGAAAATGTGAGCAAAAGTGCTGCTCTTTTGTCATCTCTGGCAAGCCAGGATAGGTTCTCCATCCCCAATCCCTGTATTTGGGATACAAAAAGCTTGTACTTGCTATGCCATAGTTCTGCATAGAGCTCTTTTTTTTCCTCGGACAGATTCTGCCCTTCTTCTGATAGAAGCATTTCTATCTGTTTTTGAATCTCCTGCGGTAATTGGTCAATTTTTTTTTGTTTCATTTTTTTTTGAACCCCTTTTTTATGAAATTGTGTTAATATTATTATAGTATAAACCTGAAGGGGGCGTTATGGAAGTATTTAATTCTTTATCTCCTGTTATCCAGGAGCATATCAAACAGATGGCAAAAACTTCCGGCATGGAAGCAAGCGATGAGGCTTACGAGAAGCTAGCTTCTGCATGGAGGGAGAAAGAAAAAATTTTTCTGGATGCTGTAGAAAGACACGATTTTGAAGAAGTTTCTTTTTTTTCCAAGGATGAGGAAAGAGGGGCTCTTATTCTAACATACTCAGGTTCTCTTCTTTCTTTAGGGCCTCTTGATGATGGCAGAAGACGTGCTGAGTATACCTCTATAGGATTAAGGGTGGATGTTCCCGATTCTGCTGTAAAAGAGGGCTCTGTTATCGAGAATGATATAGAGACGGATTCCGTGGTTGTGTTTTCCACAGGGCCCATACAACAGAGTTCTCCTGTCTATAAGATTGCCATCAGCACAAAGGGGCTTGATACGGATGAGGCGGAAGAAGTGCTTACAAAGGTTGTACAGGAAATATCGGAAGAGTTTGCAGAAATTAATAAGACTATTGCAGACTGATGATACGTTTTAAAAAATCTCTGGAAAGTGTCCTCAATCGAACGTCCCTGCCCGAAGCAGGGGCGTATTTGTTGCTTTTGCGTAAGACTATACAGACTCTTCTCAATATGAAATCGTCTGTCAGACCTCTTGCAAAAGATGGGCTTCCCGGAGGGCTTGTATACTTGAGCAAGAATATTCCCACTGTTATTGTGCCAGATTTGCATGCCCGTGGTGGATTTTTCTATAGGGTTTTGTGTTTTGAGCCTCTTACCGGCACTTCTGTTTTGGACATGCTTTTTGAGGGTAAAATCAATGTGCTTTGCGTCGGAGATGGTTTTCACTCCGAGGCACGCGGCAGAGCACGCTGGAAAGAGGCCTTTGATGAGTATGCCACAGGTTATAAGAAAAGAAATGCCATGGATGAAGAGATGAGGGAAAGCTTTTCTCTTATGGAAATGGTAATGATGTGTAAAAATAAATTCCCCGATAATTTCTTTTTTCTCAAGGGCAACCATGAGAACATTGCCAATGAAGAAGGGGATGGGAATCATCCTTTTAGAAAATATGTTTTTGAGGGAGAGATGGTAAGAGAGTATGTTCTGAGATTCTACGGGGAAGAGTTTCTGGATACTTTTGCCAATTTTGAGCATATGTTACCGATTCTTGCCGTAGGCAATAATTTTCTGACAGCTCATGCAGAGCCTATGGAACCTTATACAAAAGACGAAATAATAAATTATAGAGAGAATCCACATGTTGTTTATGGTCTTACATGGACGGATAATGATATGGCTGATGAAAACAGTGTAGCCTTAATGCTGAGAGATTTTCTGCCGGATTGCAGGAATGCTGTATTTTTTGGCGGGCATAGACCTGTCCCAGAGCGTTTTTTACTTAGGGCAGGCGGACTGCATGTGCAAATACATAATCCGGATAAAGAATCTGTAGTGTTTATGCAGCCTGATAAGGGTTTTGATCCGGACAGCGATATAATCGAGCTTAGATAGAGGAGATGATTATGGAAAATGGCGAGGAAAAAAAATATATAAATCAATATCAGGTTATTTCTCTTCTTGCGCGGGGAGGTATGGGAGCAGTATATAAGGCCATACATCCAAGCCTAAAAAGACATGTTGTGATAAAGAAACTTGCAATCAAACAGAAAAAAGAAATTGTAGAGAGGTTTAAGAGAGAAGCTAAGATTCTTCTTGACTGCAAGGATCCCAATATAGTTCATGTTCATGACTATTTTGTAGAAGGACGGTCTCATTATATTGTTATGGAGTATATAGACGGGATGTCTCTTGATTTATTGATAAAAAAGAGACGATATCTTTCTATCCCTGTTGCAGCATATATATTTCTCAATGTTTGCAGAGCTTTAAAATATGCTCATGACAACGGTATAATCCATAGAGATATAAAACCTGCCAACATACTACTATCAAAGAACGGAGATATAAAGCTTGCGGACTTTGGTATAGCAGCCCTGGATACGGATGAAGACGAGGGAATAACAAGAGAAGGAATGACCCTTGGCACTCCGTCATACATGCCGCCAGAACAGTTTAAAGACTCCAAGCATGTGGATAAGCGTGCTGATATATATGCCATGGGAGTCATGCTCTACGAGATGCTTACGGGTAAAAAACCTTTTCCTGGCAATTTTTCACCGGAAACAATAGTTCTTATACAGAAAGGCAAATATCTTTCTGCAAAAAAGATAAATCCGGATATTCCTCCTGCCATAAACAGAATCATAAAAAAGACAATCAATCCCAATCCTGAAAGACGATTTAAAGATGTCTCGGCTATGATAAAAAGGCTGGAAAAGTTCTTAAAAAAATATGACATAGAAAAAATAAAAAAGGTTATTGCTTCTTATGTGAGAGAGCCTGCAAAAGCAGAAATAGATATTATGCCTACAAGGCAGATATCAACGATTGTTGCTTCTATAAGTATTGCAATAATCCTGGCAGCCACTGGTTCTTACTTTTTATGGCAGTCCGGAGTCCTACAGAAGAATATTCTATCGTCTGTTTACGGTGGCTTTAATCTTGTTGTAAGGGTACCAGCTGTGATAAACAATCCCGACGACCTTTTTATCAAGGCTAATCTGTTTATAGATGATAATAAGGATATTCCACCGGCACCCTACCCTTATATAAAACTTGATCTTGATAAAGAGCAATCAGATACAAGAACTCTGGTTTATAAAAGCAAAAATATTTATATTTCTCCAGGAATATACAGAATAAAACTGGCAGTAGACAGCAGAATATACTGGCAGACAATATCCCTAAGACCTTTTTCTTCTTATACGGAGAAAAAGAAAACACAAAACATAATCATAGACCTCATGTCCCCTGTGCCAAGGCCTCTTACTGTACATACAAAAGTGGAAGATGCAATAACAGAGAGACCAATTTCTGATGCAAAGATAGAGGTTCTGCATGCAGGCAGGTGGAAAAACTTAGCAGAGATAAAAGAAGGAGAACTGTTTACAGGACAGGTTTATAAATTCAGAGCAATGGCGGAGGGATATTATACAGAGAATTATTCTTTACTCATACGGCCGGGACAGGACCTGCTGTATCTCAATGCTCGACTTGTGCCAATACCTGCTAAACTAAGTATAGATGGACCGTCAGGTATAACTCTTCTTATAAACGGCACCAGATATATTCCACAAGCAAATAGAGATAACCCATGGCATAAAATTGATTACAGAGGTGGGAAAGAAGTGCTGGAGCTTCCAGCTGGAAGATACGAGATAGAGGCAAAAAAAGGTAAAAAAGCAGCAAGGATTGTATTGGCACTCAAAGCAAATGACAGAATAACAATCAATATAAAAGAGAACAAAAATAGCTTAATAATAAACAAGGAGGAATGAGATGTCTCTTACACAAAAAAGGATAATAATGTTATGTCTGGGAGCTCTTGGCGGTGCTATGCTCTGGCCATTGATCCTAAGCATCCAGTCGGTACAGACAGCATTTCCCAATTATCTGGTTTTTCTAATAGTACAGGGAATGATTTTTGGTCTTATCTTTGGTAGTATTTTTGGCTCCTTTGAAGGAATCGTGGTATCATCCAGAATCAAGGCTCTTAAAGGGCTTTTGCTTGGAGCAGTGGCAGGGCTTGCCGCAGGGGCTCTTGGCATCTTACTTGGACAGCATTTTCTGTTTTCTGCAGCAGAAGGAGTTATAAAGGGCTGGAAAACAGCAGAAAAAACAGGTCTCATAATAATAAGCGGAGTAAGCTGGGCAATAACCGGTGTGTTTGTATCCATGATAGAGGGACTCAGAGCAAACTCTCTCAGAAAGCTAATGGCAGGGCTTGCAGGCGGGATAACCGGAGGCCTCCTTGGCGGAATACTTTTGGAAGCCATCAGGCAAAGCAATCCAGAAAACAGCCTCGCACTACTTGGCGGGCTCATGCTCTTTGGCCTTTCTTTGAGTGCCTTCTACACATTTTTTGAAAACAGCTTTTCATGGGGAAGCATCAAGGTTCTAAACGGACCGCTCAAAGACAAGGAATACCTTCTTGTAAAAACTCGTATGAGTATAGGAAGCGATCCCAAGTGCGACATAGTACTTGCGGATTATGCCAATGTTAAGCCTTTACATGCATATATAAGCATAAAGAAGGGAAAGATAACACTTACCAGAGCCGATGCAGATGCAAAACTTACAGTTAACGATATGACAGAAGCGGAAAAGATTCTACGCAGAGAAGACGTCTTTTCTATAGGCAATGCCAAGTTTATATACGGTATATTTGTCTAAGGAGGTAAACATGAAAAAGACAATAATTGCTGTATTTATACTGCTGTGTATAACAGCACTTAATGCACAGAATATAAGCATAACACAGATAGACACAAGCTCTCTTCTGTTGTCTCAGACAGTAAGGGCATACATATTTGCAGATAACCTACCAGGGGGGAGAATCCTTGATACAAAAGACCTGATAGTAAGCGAATCTGCAGACAACAATACGTGGCAAAAAGTACCCGTAAGAAAAGTAGAAAGAGACATAAACAGAAAAGAAGGCATCAGTTTTTATCTTCTACTGGATAACTCAGGCAGCATGTGGGACAACCTTGCAGGAGAAAAAACAGATAACCCCGATGATTTTCGCATAACACACGCAAAAAAAGCAATAAGGGATTTTCTTCCTCTACTGTCGCAGAAGGATAGAATATCCCTTGCAACTTTTAATAGAAGATATAATCTGCTGCAGCCAATAACAGAAAATCCAGCTAATATACAGACAGCACTGGAATTGATAAAAAAGCCGGATAAGGAAGAAGCATACACAGAGCTTTACATGGCTGCAGAAGAAGCGATAGAAAAATTCCCTGTAGAAACAGGAAGACGCGCTCTCATAATCCTATCTGACGGAGAAAACTTTCCTCCGGCAGGTTCAGGAAGCCATACCAATCCTGACTATGCAATAGAGCTTGCAAGAAAGAAAGGCATAACATGTTATGTCGTACACTTTGGCACAGAAAAAGACCCGCTGATACACGAGCTTGCTTACCAAAGCGGCGGCACAGTCTTTGATGCACACAATGCAACAGAGCTTGCAAGTATATATACGACAATACAGGAGCAAATACTTCAGGAATATGCAATAAGCTATTACGCCTCCATGCAACCGGGAGAACAGCGCTATGTGAGAATAGAGCTTGCCGGTACGGACAAAGAAGCACAACAAAGCTACTATACAGGTACCATCCTAAGAAGCAGAACATCTGTGAGCATCTGGCACTATCTTTTGCTTATAATACCTGCTGCATTATGGATTGCACTTATTCTCTTCCGCCTTGAGAAAGAGACGGATACGGCAGGCCTACGCCTTCTTTACGGTGCACCCGGCACAAAGACAAAGATGTTTCCGGTGAGCGAGGGCAGGACAATAGTCGGAGGAGACGCAACTGCGGACATAACCCTAAGCGGTAACCCCAACATGCGCCCTCAGGCTGCAACCATAGTCTTTGACCCCAATAAGAAAAAATACGTGGTAGAAGCAGACACAGACCTCACTATCAACAATCAGCCCGCTACAAAAAAAGAGCTCAAACCAGGAGACGTGCTTAACATATCTGGTACTGTAGTTGTGTTTGACGCACCAGAGGAAAAAGACAAAAAGAAAAAATAAATTATACCGAACGTCGCAAGTCGCCCTATGGGGCGACATAAAGCAGATGGGCATACTTACTCCTGCCTGCGGCAAATATAATGCAAAGCAGGCAGTATTTTTATGCTTTTCTCTTGCCAGAGGCAGCACGGGCCGAGCAGAGCGAGGTCCGTGCGTTCGATTTAATTTATTTTTTTTAAACAAAGTCGTAAAAGCACTTGAAAATCTGATTGTCCAAATATAATGTACAGCTTATGAATGTTGTTATTCCCAAGGTATTAAAGACGTGTAAAATTATGTTACCGTCAAAAAAGGCGGATATAGCAAAATGGCCGGTTATAGCTTGTGACCAGTTTACTTCCCAGCGTTCTTATTGGGAGAGTCTGGCAGACCAGATAGGTGATGCGCCGTCTACGCTCAAGCTTATTCTGCCGGAGGTGTATCTGGAGGATACGGATGTTAGTGGCAGAATCGATGAGATCCATAAAAATATGCATGCTTTTCTCGAGCAGGGCTTGATGGAGGAACTTCCGGAGGGAGCAGTAATCACAGAAAGAACAACAGTTTACGGCAGGAAAAGAACCGGGCTGATTATTGCTGCGGATTTGGAGGCCTACTCTTATACAGATACTAAAAATGCTGCGATTCTTCCCACTGAGGCAACTGTCCCGGAGAGGATACCACCTAGACTTGAGGTAAGACGAGGCGCCGTGCTTGAGCTTCCGCATGTCATGCTCCTCGTGGACGATAAAGATAACCGCTTTATGCAGACTATCAAAACACTGCAGAAGAGAGAGGTGTATGATACAAAGCTGCTTAAGGAAGGAGGTCATGTAAGGGGCTGGTTTATAGAAAAGGATTTTATTGCTCCCCTACTTGAGGATTTTTTGAGGGGACTTGCAAATGAACATGACGGGATTGTTGCCGCTGTAGGGGACGGCAATCATTCTCTTGCTACGGCAAAAGCTCTGTGGGAAGAGAAGAAAAACAGCGGAGTAAAGGACGGACATCCCGCAAGATATAGCCTTGTGGAAGTTGTAAGCATTCATGACCCGGGCCTTGCATTCGAACCCATCCATAGACTTGTTTTTGACTGCAATGCCGACACAACTATGGATATGCTATCTGATGTCACAGCTGATTCTCAGGTGCTCAATACAAAACTGACAGATAACATGCAAATACAACAGGATGAGATAATAATATCAGATGGTAAAAAAACTTATAAAGTAAAGCTAAATCAGGACAGACTTGCTGTAGAACAGGTGCAATACGAGTTGGATAAGCACAACAATATCAAGATGGATTATACTCACGGGTATTTGCATACCATGGAGCTTACAGAAACAGGTAAAAATACAGCAATATTTCTACCTGCCATTCCAAGAGAAGAGGTATTTGCAACCATACAAAAAAGAAAGGTTTTCCCTAGAAAAAGCTTTTCCCTGGGAGAAGCGGAAGAAAAACGATACTATCTGGAAGCCCGTCGCATAGAATGAAAGCCTCCACTGTTTCCCATATAGACTTTTCTCTTCTCTGAGACTGACGGAGAAACAGAAGGAATAAGAATCCAGCTTAAAGCAAAAACAATCAGTCCTACAGAGAGGGCTACTGCTCTTATAAACGGTGTTCTGTCTATACCCGTATCTACGGGATATATGATTGTTCCCGGGCTCATATGAGTGACAGGAGGAGATATACCTTTTAATAAGATAAGGCCTTCATCCTCTTCCAGCAGATAAAGCGATTTTGCATGATTCTTTATCTGCTCACTAGATGTGCTTAAAAGGACAAGTTTGTCCTCCAGTTGTTTGTTTTTTAAAGACAAACTTACGATATTATCTGACATTGCCTCATGGACTTTTTCTAGTTTATTATAAGATATAATACCCGTCTCACCCCATATAAAAAGTCCAATAAAATATATAAGACAGCCAATATAAGCGGAAACAACAACTCTCCATTTCATTACTATTAAAACGGCAAATGTCACATGGACTTTATAAAAAACAAGATACTTCTATGTAAAAAACATAGATAAAAAAGGATTTTTATTTCATTCATTGACATTGATTGCAAGCTGGCATAACATATTACTTAACAGGCAAAAAAAATGTGCCGATAAGCAAAAAAACAGACCCGAGATAGGGGCAGACATGGCAGAAGAAAAAAAATCATTAGAAACAACAGAATTGGAAGAATATGGAGTATGGGTAAAAGAGGGACCGGAGGATATATCGGAAGACGAGCTTTCTCAGCTTGACATAGAAACTGATGAATCCCCTTTTATCTCAGAAGAAGAAAATAATCTTATAAACGATATAGAAGATAATAAGGAAACTCCAGAAATTTTTCTAGAAGGGCAGGATGAAGACTTTTCCTTTGATATTTCAGATATGCCAGAAATAGAAGAACAGAAAGATGCTGAGCCTACAGCTCAGGAAGAAAACTTTGACTCTCCCATACGAGATGAGCAGGAAGATTTTTCTATGAACTTCGGTGAGGATATAGATACGGAAACAGAACTCTCTTTAGAAGAAAATATAACTGACATAGAAACGGACTTGGAAGGTATTGATTTTTCTTCAGAAGATACTGTTTTTGATACAGAAGGGGTTAGTGATACTGAGGAAATTGCAGAAGACTTTGAGGATTTATCAGAAACAAAAGATTCCGGAGAAATTGCAGAAGACATAGTCGGGATGGATATGCAGGACTTTTCCACAGAAGAAAATACAGATTCCGATGCGTTTGACTTGTCAATAGAAGAGCTATCAGAAGAACAGGAGTCCTTTGATATAATGTCCGAGCCCGATGCAGAAGAAACCGTAAGTATCGATATGGCAGAAGAAAATGCTGCAACAACAGAAGAAGAGCTCCCTGATTTTTCATCCGACGAGCTTGAGAATATAGAAATAGAAGAGTTTGAAGCAGAAACAGAAACCCCATCGGACTTACAGGACTCTTCGCTTATGGATATTGACCTAGAGCTGCCTGGAGAAGATAACTCAGAACCCGTGGAGCTGGAAGCCCAAGATAATGGATTAATGGAAGAAATAGATCTCTCAGACATGGATTTGGGAGAAATATCAGAAGAGTCCATGGAAGAGGAGTTTGCTGCAGAAGAAGAACCTGATTTTATAGAAGAAGATTTGGAAGAACAGGTTATAGAGACAGCATCAATAGAGGATACAAACCTTGGGGATTACCAAGACTTCCAACCGATTGAAGCAGCAGAAGAAGAGAACAGACATGTGGAAAAAACAATATCAGCAGAAGAGGATATTGAGCTGCCTGAGCTGCCTCAGGAAGAAGATTTTAATGATATAGAGGCTGTTACAGAGCATATAAGTGCTCCCATAGAAGAAGAAAGCTTTGCAGAAGAAAATATTGCTCCTATGCAGAAAGCAACCCCATCAGCACCTGTCGTACCGGAGACAGATAATAACATACTTGCAAAGATAGAACAGGAACTCTCATCAATAAGGAAAGAGCTCTCTGACCTCAAGGCAGAATTAAGCCAGCTTAGGCCATCCACAACAGAGGAAAAAGCACCTCAAATAGAAGAAAAAATAGAAGCTGCTTCCGGTGGATTTTTTGAAGAAGACATAGAAGAGGACGAAACCATAGCTCTTACCGGCGAAGAACTTGACAATATTCTCAGTACTGCGGAGATAGAAGAAAAGGAAGAGGAGGGCCTTTCTACAGAAGAAATAGAGGACGCTATAGGAGAAATACCGCTCAAAGAAGAAGAAAGAGAAATCATAGAAGAATATAACAAAGAACTGGAAGAATTTAAGAACGAAGAGATTCCCATCCCAGAAGAAGACGAAGAAGAGATACCCAATATAACAGAAGAAGAAATAGAACTAACACTCAACACAGAAGAAACAGAAGATGAGATAGAACTAGGAGAAGGACTTCCTATAGATACGGATATATCGGAAGAGATGCCAGAAAACAATGAGATAGAAGAAATAGAGCTTGATATGCCGGAAGAAGCAGAAATACAGGAAGCAATAACAGAAATACCGGAAAGTGCAAAAGAAGAAGAAATACTGCCACCCGGAATAGAAGAAATATCTCTGGAGGAAACTCCTGCAGAAATAGAAGAGCAACAAGAAGAACCGGAAATAGAAATTAGTACTGATGATGGCGAGCCTGATACGCTTTCGGAAGAAGATGAGATAGAAATTCCACAAGAAGAGATGGAAGAGCTGGAGATAGAAATTCCAGGAGAAGAAGAATACGGAGAATTCCAGGAAATATCTACAGAAGAGACTGTCCAAGAAGAAACTCGCGAGGAAGAACCCACAAGCGAACCAGAAGAAATCCAAATAGAAGAAGAGATACTACTGCATAGCGAAGAACCTATAGAAATCAGCTCCCCTCTGCCAGAAGAAATAGACATGGAGGAAGTACAACAAACTGCAGAACAGGCAAAAGCAAAGGAAGCAGAGCCTCTACCGACAGAACTAAAAGAGGAGCTAAAGGCAGTACTCAGCTATATGGATCAGCTCCTAGAAGCACTTCCGGAGGATAAGATAGAAGAATTTGCACGTTCACCCTACTTTGATACTTATAAAAAACTGTTTGAAGAACTTGGTCTTGAACAATAGGAGACAATATGGGACTCTTGAAAAAAGTAAAAGAAATAGAAACAAAAAATATAGCAGCAGATAACTCCAGTCTTTTTAAAAAAGCTTTAAAGTATAAAGACAACATCAATATACTTAGCAGACTCGGAGAATCTGCTGCAGAAATAGAAGAAGAAAAAAAAAACTATATACGGATTATATAGCTGTACAGCATAACATAAACATCAACCTGTACAAAGAAATACAAAAGCTGGTAAACACACTCACAACATCGGAAGCATGTCTTATATATCTCATAAAACTGACAAAAGAGATAGAAGAACTTTTTGATACAAATAGAATATCCATTCTTATACAGTCTCATAACACCGGAACATACGAGCCATGGATAGTAAGAGGACTTGACAACACAAGTTCTCATAAACTGTCATTCACAGCAGAAGAACTTGCAGAAATATTTGAGGATGGCAAAAAATTTAGAAAATTTACAGACAATGACAGTAATATATTGGAAAAAAAACTATCATCAAGAGATTATGCCAACCTTAAAAATCCCTTATTGATAGCTTTTCAACCAACAGTACGAGTCAATACTCCTGTTGCATTGCTATTTATAGACAACAGTATCCTCACAGACAATCTTCCTCTCACAGAAGCAATAGTATCTATGATACATGAGCTTGCAACACCAAGACTAACAGAGATACATAGAGAACTATATCTTAAGAATCAAGTCTATAAAAAGCTTAATATGACCGAGCTGGAACAAAAGCTGGAAGAAGTAATAACACAAAGCCCTACTTCCATCTATTTTGTTGCATTCTCAGTAGCTCATCTTTCTACCTCCGGAATGATAGAAAACAAGAAACTAGAACACATACGTTTTCTATCATATATCCATGCTCTCATGGAAAGCCTCATAAGCGACATAGGAGAAATAATAGGATATAATGAGGATAATATAATCTTTACAATAACCCGCGAGAGTATAGACATAGAACTGCTTGTACACCAGTGCTGGAATACAATATGTATGCATATAACAGCAGACAAGTGCCCTGCTCCAGTCAATGCCAGATGGACACAATATCCTGGCAAATCAACAAGCATAAGCGAAATAATAGAAACACTGCTCCATTAAGATGACAAGACAAAGACTCCACTCTGCCTATAATCCCCAGAAAGAAGCAGAAAGGTTTCTGGATAACATCCAGGAGCTAAAAGAACACAGACCATCTTGCATAATACTCATGGGAGCAGGAGAAGGATATATATACAGCGAGCTAAAAAAACGATTTACCAACATAAAAATAATAAGAATATTTTACTCTCGGGAAATACCTGTCAATAAAAATCTCCCAACCGGACATCTAGACTGGATTCCCGGCGATACATATGATTTAAAAAACTTTTTATACCATACAATAGAAGACAGAGATATCCCTGGAATAGTCATAATAGAATGGCCTGCATCGGCAAATATATGGAAAAAGGAAGCAACAAAAGCAAAAGAAACTGCTATCCAGTTTATAAGAGAAAGAACAGGAACAATATTGACATCCATTGCAAGCGGTAGAAGATGGTTTGAAAACATTATAAGGAACATACTGTTTATTGAAAAAATAGCAGCAATAGAAAGCTGGCCGGAGGAAATACTTATTCTTGCATCTGGACCTACACTGGAGAAAGTTCTGGATACCCCCATACAACACACCACCATTGCACTCCCTTCCAGCCTCTGCTCGCTTGCCTTTCGCAATATCAAACCAGATGCTGCAATAAGCACCGATGGCAACCACTATGCAAAAATACATCTTGTCCACCTTGATCCTGCTGTTCCACTCTTTGCAGCATTCACAGCAGCCCTCCCCCTAAAAACATGCAAAAACACAAACATAATACCCATAGCACAACACACAGCTCTGGAAACCCCGCTTACAACACTTCTTCCCTACCCCCATCTCAACCTGCCGCCACACGGCACAGTAGCCGGCACCGCATTGCAGTTGGCCATAAACAACAACACAAACCATATTCTAATAGCAGGATTGGACCTTGCCTCATACGATATGCAGCAACACAGCCGTCCTCACAGCTTTGACCCCATATGGGAAGAAAACACAAAAAGAATTACTCCTCTTTTTACAAAAAAACTCATCAGCATACTCGACACAACAACAAGAATAACAAACACACCTTGGAGAAAAAACCGCGCATTAGAAACCTATGCAGGCTGGTTCTCGCATCTCACACCACCTGCACATATAAAAATAACAAGAATAAACCCCAGTCCTATAGAAATCCCGGCATTCTGTAATACAGACACAATCCCTTCTCCAGCAAAAACAAAAAAATTGAGAATAAAACAGGAAAAAACACCGGACAGTACAGAAAGAAAAAAAATAGCAAAGAAATACATAGAAGAAATAAGAGAAACAGCAAGAGAAGCAATAAAAGAAAAAAAACATACAGAAATAGGACTGGCAATAGGAGGAAAAATATACTACGACATACAAAAAAACAGCGATACAACAGAAAAAACAATCAAAGCATACAGACAACAGATAGATAAATATATAGAAAACATAATAGAAAAATATAACCTGCAATGATACAAGAAAAAAACCTTATTACATTAAAAAAAAGCAACCCCTCTGCATATGAGAAGCTAAAGAAAACATCTCCCAATCCTGGACTAAAAAAAGAAAACGCAAAAAACGGTACTCCCATACCCGTACTGGAAACACCACAAATAAAAAAACCCCTTGCTTCCTATGTAGACCCGCAAAGAGAAGCAGAAAAAATAATAAAAAGGAACCAAGCCTCAGGACATATCATAATAACAGCATTGGGAGCAGCATATCACATAGAAGAAGCACTAAAACTAGAACAAACAGAACACATAACAATAATAGAACATGACAGTACAATAACAAAAGCACTCCTTGCAATACGAGACATAAGCCACATACTGGAAAATCCTGCAGTAAGCCTTCTTGTAGAACCCACGAAGGAAGAACTCATAGACCACATATATAGCACCTTTAACCCTGCAATAAATACAAAACTAAGCATAATACCAATGCCTCAAGCCACAGAAAAAGCAAAAAACAACCAAGACAAAAATCTGCAAACAATCAGAGCACTAGCAGAACAGATAGCACAAGAGACAGCAACTCAAGCCAACTTTGGCAGAATATGGCATCACAACTGTCTCAGGAACCTCCAGTATCTCTCAAAGAACACAACAATACCGAATTTACCTGACACAATAATAATAGCAGCAGCAGGACCCAGCCTAGAGAAAACACTCTCAAAACTCCCATCCATTCCAATAGTAGCCACAGACAGCGCACTCCCCTTTTTACACGCCATAAACAGACCACCTATACTTGCAGCAAGCATGGACTGCCAATACTACAGCACATACCACATAACAGGCATAAGCCCCTCCTATCCACTTATACTTGACCTATCCAGCCCCCCTGCTATCACAAGAAAAGTAGAAAAAACCATCCTCGCAGCAAGCAAACACCCCTTGCACCAATACTTTGCAGAAAAACTCAACATCCCCTCGTACCCCACACAAGGCAACATCACAGCAACCCTAACACACCTTGCAATCCTAAATGGAGTTACAACAATCCACATAGCAGGCGCAGACTATGCCTACCCGCACATCACTCCATACCAGAGAAGCACCTATCACTGGCCATACCATCTTAGTCGCATAACACGCCATGCAAACCTACAGACAGCCCTCATAGAAACCTGCCTTGATAAAACCCCGCCAGGCACAATCACCCCACCCATACTCACATCATACAAAAACGCACTGATAACAAGCCTTATCAACTTCGGATGCAGCATAGAAACACCCTCTCAAGGCCACTACATAATAACAACAAAGAATCGTAGCCAAACACAAATCACACAAGTCCCCTCAAAAAAAGAAACATCAAGAATCACAGCACAATACATAGAAAAAATAAAAAACCTGCCCCCTTTAAAAACATCAATCAGCTACCATAACCTTGAAAAAGAGCAAAAAAACCTCTGGACAACACTCCTTCCGCTCATGCTGTACATAAAAAAACATAACAACAACAAAGATCTGGAAACAATAAGCAAACTCACCCTAGCAGAAGCAACCGAAAATTATACCGAACGGTCTTACCGCAGCAAATAAAAGAACAATAATAAGAAAAGCTGCGGCAAGACCTGCCTGCGGCAGCCCACCTGCCCGCTTTACAAGCCATAAAAAACACCATAACCTAACAACATGGAACTACTATCACCTGCAGGAAACATAGAAAAACTAAGATACGCCTATCACTACGGCGCAGATGCAGCATACATAGGACTCAACGGGCTCTCGCTTAGAGCAAGAGCAGACAACTTTACAGCTGAGCAATCAGAAGAAATAAAAAAAATAAAAGGCAAAAAAAAGCTCTACTGTGCACTCAACATATACTTCCATCCGGAAGACATAGACAACCTGGAAAACAGAATAGATGAGTTAAAGCAATTTCCCATAGATGCATTTATAATAAGCGATATAGGACTTCTGCCTATTATGAAAAAACACTTCCCAGACACGGACATGCATCTCTCAACACAAGCAAACTGCACCAACCACCTTGCAGCAAAAACATACTACGATATGGGCTTTAAAAGAATAATAACAGCAAGAGAACTCAGCCTGAATGAAATAAAACGCATAAAAGACCACATCCCAGAACTCGAGATAGAAGCATTTGCCCACGGAGCAATGTGTCTTGCCTACTCAGGGAGATGCTTCCTAAGCGCATGGATGGCAGACCGCTCTGGAAACAGAGGAGCATGTGCACACTCCTGCAGATGGGAATACAGAGTACTGGAAGAAAGAGAAAGACCTGGAGAATACTACCCAATAGAAGAATACGACGGATATACAACAATCATGTCCTCACAGGACATATGTATGATAGACCATCTTGAAGAACTAAAGCAGGCAGGAGTCGACTCCATCAAGATAGAAGGCAGAATGAAATCCCTTTACTACGTTGCAATAGTAAGCCGCGCATACAGAAAAGCATTGGACGCATTGGATGGGAAACCAATAGAAAACCTGCAAGAATATAAAGAAGAACTCCATAAAGTAAGCCACAGACAATACTCTACAGGATTCTTTTTCGGTAAAAGGGATATAGAGAAACCTGCAGACCATACAATGTTTCCACCCCGCCACATATTTATGGGTACTGTGGGAAAAAAAGAAGGTGATAATATCTGGCAAATTATTCCCAAAAACAAGATAAATGTAGGAGAAGAGCTTGAGTTTATAGGGCCGGACATAATAGGGATAAAAGATAAAAGCTACATACTTCTTGATAGTGACAAAAATCCTACAGATTTTATTGCACATAAACGCGAAGGCTATATCAAGACAGATGCCCCTCTTGAGGAAGGTTACATAATAAGAAAGTCAGAATAAAAGCAGCTTGAGCCTGGCTCAAGCTGCGTTCGGTATAAAGTTTATTTTTACTTAGATTTATTAACACATTCAAGAAAAGCATAAACAGCAGGCAAACTTTTTCTTCTTTTTTTTACGGCAAAGCCTACAAGGTACGGCTCAAGCGGAGGCTCAGTATCCACTATCTTTATACCCTGCTTGAGAGGGCTTTTTTCTAAAACAAGACGAGGAACAACACCTATGCCAAGCCCAAGATTGACCATGGCAAGTATTGCCTCATTACCTGCAACTTCGGCATATACTCTGGGGCTCATCTTCTGATGAGAAAACCATCTGTCAAGACGAAGTCTTGCGGGCTCACGCTCAGGCAATATAAGGGGGAGAGAAAGCGGACCGTTTCTTTTAAGCTCCCTGGTAAGCGGGCAATCAGCCGCCGGCGCAACAAATACAAGCGGTGTTTCTACAACAGGAAAGAAATCAACATCACGAGGCAGAGAATCCGGTTTTGCTATTACTCCTATGTCAACACGATCATCAAGAACAGCAGGTAAAGCCTCTGCCGGAGCCCCTGTTTCCAGTCGGATGTGCACGTCAGGATAGCTGGATGTAAACGATGTAAAAAAACCAGGAAGGAGGCTGTAGCAGGCAGTAACAGAGGCAAAGATACTAAGCTCACCTGATACCATACCGCTCATTCTGGCAAGTTCGCTCCGGGCTGCTTCCCATGTATCAATGATGCTCCGTGCCCTGTCAAAGAAAAGCCTGCCCTCCTGAGTAAGCTCAACCCGCCTTGTATCGCGTCGTATAAGCACGCTGTTTGTTTCTTCTTCCAGGCGTTTAATAGCACGAGAAAAGGCAGAGGGGCTAAGGTTGCAAAGTTTGCTGGCTCTGCCAAAATGCAATGTCTCAGCAAGAGCAATAAAACAGGATAGGTCTTCTATATTCATAAAAACCTCATATTGCAAAATATGCAATATATTATACAATATAAATCACTTTACGCAACAGTAAATACATGTTATATTGTATAAAACTATTTTAAAGGAGAGCGCAATGCTGGATTTTGAAACAAAAGTCTTTAAGAAAGAAAAGATAAAGCTTGCAGGTACAGAAGAGTATGTTGTTCAGGGAGGAAGAGATAAGTTTCATCTCCTTCCCAAGGCATTTGAGGGAATCAAGCAGATAGGTGTTATTGGCTGGTCTTCTCAGGGGCCCGCCCAGGCTCAGAACCTGAGAGATTCTCTTGAGGGTACGGATATCAAGGTAAAGGTTGGACTTAGAGCCGGTTCCAAATCCATGGAGAAGGCAAGAGCAGCCGGTTTTACAGAAGAAAACGGCACATTGGGAGAGATGATGGAGGTAATCAAGGAGTCCGATCTCCTTATTCTTCTTATCGCAGACTCTGCTCAGGCTCAGCTTTACAAAGAAATATTTGCAGCACTTAAAAGCGGTGCCACACTAGGGCTTTCTCACGGTTTCCTCATAGGATACCTCGAAAGCATAGGTGAGAAGCTTCCTTCCCATATAAATATAGTTGGCGTATGTCCCAAGGGTATGGGACCATCTGTAAGAAGACTTTACGAACAGGGTAAAGAGGTAAATGGTGCAGGAATCAACTCAAGTTTTGCAGTTGTCCAGGATATTGACGGACGCGCAACAGATATTGCTCTTGGCTGGGCTGTAGCAATAGGTGCACCTTATGTTTTTGCAACGACTCTGGAGATGGAATATAAGTCCGATATATACGGCGAACGTGGTATACTTCTTGGTGCTGTACACGGTATAGTGGAAAGCCTCTATCGCTGGTATACAGACAAGGGTATGGATGAGAAAGAGGCTTTTAAACATACGGTTGAGACAATAACAGGTCCCATATCCAGTACAATATCCAAGAAGGGAATCAAGGCTTTATACGAAAGCTTTAACGGTGAGGACAAGAAAACCTTTCAGAAGGCATACAGTGCTGCTTATGGTCCTCTCTTTGAGATACTTCTTGAGTGTTACGAGGAAGTAGCAAGCGGTAATGAGATAAGGTCTGTTATCATGGCAGGAGAAAGACTCAAAAGATTTCCATTCCGCACAATAGATAATACAAAGATGTGGAAAGTGGGAGAAGAGGTAAGGAAAGAACGTAATGAAAACGAGATTCCTCTTGATCCATATACAGCAGGTGTTTATGTGGCAGGTATAATTGCACAGGTTGATGTTCTAAGAGAAAAAGGGCATGCATACTCCGAAATAGTCAATGAGTCAATAATAGAAGCCGTAGATTCTCTTAACCCGTACATGCACTATAAGGGAGTTGCATTTATGGTAGATAACTGCTCCACAACAGCAAGGTTAGGTGCAAGAAAATGGGCTCCCAGGTTTGACTATAACCTCTGGCAAAATACGTATCCTCAGTCAGAAACAGGCAATATAGATGAGAAGCTTATTTCTGATTTTGAAAAACATCCTGTCCATGAGGCTCTTGCTGTGCTGAGTAAGTATCGTCCTCCTGTAGACATAGTGGTTCTAGGTTAATAATCATAATATCATAATAACGGCCGGATATATGATCCGGCCTTTTTTATACAAAATCAAGCTTGTTTTAAAGAGAAAGACAGGTTACAATATCGTAAAATAAAGGAGTTAGTATGAAAAAAGCATATCTGTTGCTTGTTTTGTTATTATTTCCAATTGTAATCTACGCGGAGGATATCTCCGGAGAATGGATACTAAAAACAGAACTAATACAGATAATAGAAAACGGGCAGATAATGGGGTTTGCCAACCCCAAAAAGGAGGCAAGTATAAGCAATATAAAGATAGAAAATACAAGTATAAGTTTTACATACGGTAAAACAACATATAAAGCTTCTTTTTCCCAAAAAGACAGGTACCTAATCTTATCACTATCTAATAAGAAAACCCCCATCATAATCACCATAATCCCGCTTAAAAATGGCAACTACAAGTTTAGCTATTGCATGGATGCAACAAGAGAACCGGCATCTGCAACAGGTACTCAGCTTTTTATAAACTATATAGGAACAATGATTCCTGCTCAGAAGCTCAATCAATAAAAATCTCTAAAAACTCCAAAAAATATGATTTTTTCATAATATTCTATCATTTATCATAAAATTTTCACAATATCTGTAAGTTTAAAAACATCTCAAAAATAAAATATTGTAATAAAAGAAAATAAATCATAAAAACTTGGCACAATTATTGCTTTTATGTTAGCAAATCCAACCATGGAGGAAGGAATGAAAACAACAAGAAAAATTATGATAATTACAACAGTAATACTGATTGTATTTGTATCATTTTCATGTGCTAATCCTGTAAGTGCAGAGATAGAAAGAGTTGCAACCAATGCAACATCTACCGACACTCAGGCTACAAGCAATACAACAGACGCCATAGATACGTCTATATCTTCCGGGGAATCGGTTACCATAAGTTCTACATCAGAACTGCCAACTGCATCTTCTGCTACTTTGGGTACAACATCAGCTACCTCTTCTGTTACGGTAATCGATCTTTCTGGGACTTTGAGCACAGCAATAGGGATTTCTTCGATAGACTCTTCTTCTGCAAGTATTACAACAGATGCCACCGTAACTTCTCAGCCTGTAACTTCCAACAACAATGGTACTCAGCCCAATGAAAGCGGTGCTACAACAGCTACAACAGCTACAACAGCTACAACAGCTACAACAGCTACAACAGCTACAACAGCTACAACAGCTACAACAGCTACAACAGCTACAACACAACCTGCACAGGGGCTTGCATCTGTAATAGCAGAAGCATCCATAAGCAATGTAAAAGTAGAAGGCAATACACTTATAATAACAACAAAAGCAGCAAGTTATGAACTTAAGATTAACAGTGTAAAATCTCTAAAGGATGACCTTAAAACACTTACAAAGAAAAACAAGAAAGATAAAGAGCTTAAAAATACAACAAAAATATTGGACAAGATTTTAAAAGATGTAGAAGAAAAAGAGAAAGAAGACAATAAAAATAAAGAAGAAAAGAATAAAAAGCATAAGGATTAGAACATAGCATCTCCTCAAGAAGAAAGGCTGCCGTAACAGGCAGCCTTTCTTTTATTTTTACTTTTTATCTCTCCCCAGAACAACTAGCAATTTTCTGAGTAGCCCCAATTTACCCCACAAAAGCCAGTAAAAAAACAACACGGCACCAAGAATAGGAATACCGAATATTATAATACGCAGCAATATAAATACAAAACCAACAAAAAACGAAACCACATCAAGCCACAAAGCGGATAAATAATCATAGAAAGAAGGATAAGCAGTGCTTGTCTTCTCAGGCGGTAGTACTAAATTTACCCTTAGGATAGAATAACTAACATCCTTATCATAACGCCTCTTCTGAGCTTCCATATTCTCTATCCTGCTTCTCACATCGCTAAGATACTGCTCAACCTTGAGAATATCCTCTATGTTCTTTGCCTGACCAAGATACTGTCTGTACTTCTCTTCAAGTACATAGGCATTCTTAAGCCTGGTCTCAAGGTCATAATAACTGTCCGTTATATCCTCTACATTCTGGTTACTGGAAAGAACTCTCCCGAGTCCGCCTATCTCCTTAAACAACATGTCAAACTTATCTGCAGGAACCCTTAGCTCCATATAGACCTCATCCTCACGCATGTCTGTGCTGCTAATATAACCACCAATCTCAGTAATGTTATTTTTGATTTCATCTGCAGTATTAGCAAGCTCTTTAACCTCAAGCCTAATATATCCCTGACGTATTAGCTTTCTTTCCATTGCAACCTCAGCTGGAGGTGCAGCATTTGTCCTGGAAAGTGTATCAGAAGCAAGAGAAAACTCCTTTGCCGGAGATTCTGCCTTGGGTGCAGCAAGTCCAGAAAGCCCGTATTCTCCTGTTTTCTGGCTGCAAGATGCGAGCAATAACACAAAAAAAACTGATAACAATATCTTTTTCATAATCCCTCCGTCTTCTGTTTCAATTATTATAACATAATAAACTCATCAATGTTACCTTGATTTTAAAAGCGCACAAAATCATATTAACCGAACGGAGTCCTGCGGACTCCTGCCTTCGGCTATTATACTGTGAAAAGACCCCCTTCCAGTGCCGCAGGCAGCAGAGGACGCAGGAGCGTCCTCTGCGTTCGGCATGAAAAATAGATATTATTTTAGCCAGCAAGAGAAAAACGTTCGATAATGCGACCCAGGGCAACATGACAAGCTGTTTCTGTTCTGAGAATCCCGCTTCCAAGAGAGAGATTTTTATAACCATTATCAAGAAGCATATCTCTTTCTTCTTCTGTCCATCCTCGCTCTGGCCCTATGGCAAGGCTTATAATTCCTGCAGAGATTTGCGCAGAGACAGATTCCTGCCGCGTATTCTCATCACAGATAAAACGAATATCTCCGGATACAAGCTCTATGGCTTTTTTTAAAGACGGAGCAAGTTGTATATCTGGATAATTGGTTCTTATGCCCTGCTCACAGCCATGCAGAACATACTCCATGTAGTTATTGTTTTTCCAAATGTTGCTGGAAAGATAGGATTTTTCCGTAAGTTTTGCAGGAAAAAAAACCAGCTTTTCTATGCCAGCTGCAGTAAGGTCCCTTAGTAGCCTTTTTGCAACAATGGGTCTTACAGCTGCAACAAGAAGCCGCACGGGAAGAAGCGGCGGAGGCTCGTCTGTAAAGGTACAAGAAAGCTCTACACAATCAGGTGTTATGTTATTGATAAAAGCACTTCCCATAAGTCCGCCGACTACCCCCACTCTGAGAGAGGTATTTCTATCTGCTTTTAATATATCTGTGATATGTCTTGCTCTTCTATCTCCAGAAGGAAGTACAATCTTTTTTTCGGCATTTTCCAAGATTATAATATTCATATTATTTTGTGATAAAAGAACTTATTTCTTTTATATATAACGGAGATACACCAAGAAGTTTCTCCAACAGCAATCCATCTATCATAGCCATAAGCATGGCAGAACGAATTTCCATGTCCTCTTTCTCTAGCAAAATTTTGGACAGCGCATCCTTTAGAATATTTCTCCATTTGCTATACTCCTGCACAAACCTTCTTCTAAGAGGTTCGTTACCACTTATTGCATCATGCAGGAGGTACAGGTGTACTGGACCTCGTGTGTTTCCTCTGAGAAGCAGGCTAAAGACTATCTTTATTATTTCTTCCGGAGGAGCATCGTCTTTTATCTTATCCACCCAGGAGATGATTTCCTCTGTTATTCTCTTTATATGTCTTTCTGTAAGGTCAAATATAAGATCGCTTTTTGTAGCATAATAATAATACAGAGTTCCCTTACTCATGCCCAATTCTTTTGCAATATCAGCAAGACTAGTGTTGGCAACCCCTTTTTTTCTTATAACCCTCACTGCAGAGTTGAGAATTCTATCTTTACTGTATTTTGCACTTTTACCCATTTATACTCTCCGCCAATTTTCCAACTCTCTTTTTAAAACATTTTCAAGTTCTGTTAAAGCCTCAATAAGAGAATCCAGAAGCCGCTCGGCTTCTTCTATATCTTTATCTTTACCGGCTTTTTCCAGTTCTTTTGCAATTGCCTCACAACGCTTTGCCCCTATATTTCCGCACACACCCTTAAGGCTGTGTCCAGCACGTGCTATCTCCGACATCTCAGAACTCCCCTTAAGTGCATCAAGCATAGTGATTTTGTCGGGAATTTTATTTACAAATGCGGACATAAACTCCGCAAGCATATTTCGATTACCCGCCATTCTGAGAAGAGCTTCTTTTTTATCAAAAACAGGTTCCATAGCTGTATCGTGCTTAGAAACATGAGCCTTGGCACTTGAGGATATAAAGCGCAAAGCGTTTTCCGCTTCTTCTCTGTTGTATTTTTCCCGGGCATCCCCATCCGCTACTGTATTTATTATACGAGCTATTTCATCCGCACTTACAGGCTTTAACAATATTCCGTTCATTCCTGCATCTTCCACCTTTTTCTTAACCTCAATAAGAGCATGTGCTGTCATAGCAAAAATAGGAATGCTGCATGCTTTATTCCCAGATACTCCAGATCTTATCGCCCGTGTACAAGAGAAACCATCCATATCCGGCATTTCTATATCCATAAAAATAAGGTCGACTCTTTCTGTTTTTAAAAACTCTATTGCAGCAGAGCCACTTTCTACACAATAGACAGAATGTCCCATTGCTTCTATGAGTTTCTCTGCAACAAGGGAGTTTAACTCATTATCTTCAACTACTAGTATACTTAGAACCCTAGAAGGAGTTTTTACAGATGATATTTTATCATATGTTTTTTCTATGACATCGGTATGTTTAAGTATGATCTTACAAGTAAAGGTACTCCCTCTTCCTAGCTGGCTTTTTGCAACAATAGTGCCCCTCATCATGGTGGCAAGCTTTCTTGATATGCTGAGCCCAAGCCCTGTTCCCCCATAGCGTCTCGTGATAGAAGAATCCGCCTGACTGAAAGGATCAAAAATAGAAGAAAGCTTTTCCTCTGCTATTCCAGAGCCTGTATCGGATATAGAGATTTCCAGCTCATAATCTTCTTCATACAGATGGGACAAATTAACAGAAAGTTCTATAAAGCCCGCATCGGTAAATTTTACAGCATTGCTTAGGAGGTTTACGATTATTTGCTGTATCCTCACGGGATCTCCCATATACCCTCTGGGCATGGACTCGGGAATATGCAGTCTCATATCGAGTCCTTTTTTTGCAGCCAGCGGTAAAAACATCTTCCATATTCTTTCTATAAGAGAAACCAAATCAAAACCTATATTTTCGAGCTCGATTCTTCCGGATTCTATTCTTGACATATCCAATATATCGTTTAACAAATCAAGAAGAGAAGATGCAGAGCTCTTTATTATATTTACAGACTCTTTAAACTCAGAAGGAGGATTGGACATAAGAAGAAGATCTGTCATTCCCAAAACCGCATTGAGAGGAGTTCTTATCTCATGACTCATGCTGGCAAGGAAAGCGCTCTTGGCAGCATTTGCCTCTTCTGCCTGTTTTTTTGCCTCCTCTGCTATTCTCTGAGCTTCTTTATATGCAGTTATATCCCTGGTTATAACTGCAACATGGGTTACACCCTCATCTTCAAAGTAGGGGTTATAAGAAACCTCAAGATCTCTCTCCCCCAGATTGCCAAAGGAAAACCTGTCTTGAATAACAATCAGTTTGCCGGAGAAAGCCTCTTCCAAAGGAGGTTTTATTCTATTAAAAAAAACATCATCTCCCCATAGTTCTCTGACCGGCTTACCAACAAATGCTTCTCTCGGCATGCCATATGCCTCGCAAAAAGAATCATTGACAGCCTCATAGATATAATCCTTACTTATAAGAGACATAAAATCATGTGCTGCATTTACAACAAATTTATAGCGTTCCAGTATATCCTGAGCATATCGTTGCGCCGTTATATCCTCAAGAAGCTGAATAACCCCCATAAGATTACCATCGGAATCTTTTTGCGGAGTGGCAATAACGGAAAACACGCGTTTTCCAAAGGCAGTGTTTCTTTCTATAACAGACTGATGTAAATTACCATCAGAGAGAACAGCAGATACCGGACAATCACTGCAGGGTCTATCCGTACCCTTCCCGCATATGCCAAAACAAGGAAGACCTTCTGTATCCCACGGGAAAAGAGGGAACCATTCTTCCATTTTTTTGTTGCGAGCCCTTACCTCATAATCGGTTCCCAAGAGCAGAATTCCAACCGTAATATTATTTATTACATCTCGATATCTTTTCTCGCTTTGAGTGAGAGCCTCCAGAGCACTCCTTTCTACCGTAACATCGGAAAAATAAAGAAGAGTGCCAATTTTCCTGGTTCTATCTTCTATAGATGTAACCTTGACATTAAAAAGAACAGAACCAAGCTGAAAATCAAAACTCTTTATTCCGGCTTCAACATTCATAAATATTGCGGAACCTGGAAAAACCGACTCTATTTCTTTTAGTTTCACCTCGTCCAGAGTAACAGCTGCCAGCCTTTCGCAGGAACGATTGATAAAACGGATTTTTCCGGAATTATCCAAAACAACAACAGGGTCAGGGATAGCATCAAAGATAAGCTCACGTGCAACAGGCAAAATATCATGTCTTGCACTGTGGAGCATAAGAACAAGAAGAGAGAACATGCCAACAACAAGACAAAGGGAGTACATGACAACAGACAAAAAAGGTGCAAGAGCAAAAGGAAATATAAGGGGCGAAGAAGATACGACTACAGAAAAAACTCTAAAGAATGCCCTGTTATCTGTATGCAGCATAAAGGCTGCACTTAGCCCGCTAAATATGGAAAATATTCCCACAATATATTTTGCTACAAGAAATATAGTTCTATCCGACATACCAATGAGCTCGGGAATAAAGAGAAACAACAGAATAACCACAAACGCTGCAATAGGGACAGCAAGTCTTCCTACATAGCTAAAATTATTCTTACAATATGAGTTTTCAAGTACTGCAAGAAACCATACCCATGGCAAAAATACAAAAGTAGAATACCACAATAAAGAACTTGCTGTCCTATCCGTAGCCACCTCCTGCCTGATAAGAAGCAAAAAAACCGTCACAAAAAGAACTGCACAAAAAACAGAAATAGATGCCCTACTTCTTACGGGAAGATAAAGAGATAAAAGCAGGACAAGAAAAGCAAGAAAAAAAACAATCCAGACAAGCATACATTATAGCATACAACAGAAACAGGCTTTTACTCAACAAAGGTACAGTAATATTTATGGCAAAAAAAAAGCTGCCATCAAGGCAGCTTTGGGGAGAGAAGGATTCGAACCTTCGAAGGCAAACGCCAGCAGATTTACAGTCTGCCCCCTTTGGCCACTCGGGAATCTCCCCACGCTCAGGAGCCAACTGTCGGACTCGAACCGACGACCCCGAGATTACAAGTCACGTGCTCTACCAGCTGAGCTAAGTTGGCTCGTTGCTTGGTGCTATGTGTATACCCTAAAAAAAAGGATATGTCAATACCTGAAATAAAATAAAATAAAAACAGGCTAATTTTTATCTTTACAAAGAAGCTCCAAATATGGTCTTTCTTCTATAGAGGAAGAAAGACCCATATCTTTCATAAAAGATATTATTTTGTTTTCTGCAAAAGAAACATTATCTTCATCCGTAACTATCTCAACTTCCAAAAACCAACCAAGATGTCCCACATTGCATAACTCTATACACATATCATCAGAGACATATTTCCAACCTTTTTTTTGTTTTGAACACAGAAAAGAGAAGCCCAGATAATCCAGAAACTGTTTAAATGAGATAATATCATCTACTGTAAATTCTATTTCTTTGTTTTTTTCCGTACCGTTTTCTATTGTTTTTTCTTTTGAAGTGCATGTCCATTTCTGATTTTCTCTTCTTAGCCGTACTTTTTTAGAATTTTTAAGGGAATTGTAATCATCACCAGAAACTATCCAGTAATATTGGTCTTCTTTATCTATTTCTATCCCTAAACCATATTTTTTATCAAGTACTCTTTTGATACTATCCGGCTCTTCTATTCTTGCTTTCTGCTCTACTTCCATACGCATAACAAATCCTAATCAAAGACTACAGTCCTGTTTCTAAAAACAAGAATCCTGTGGTCTATATGAAGCTTTAAAGCCCTGGAAAGAACGAGTTTTTCTATATCCCTTCCTTTTCTTATAAGGTCGGGTATACCATCCTTATGGCTGACTCTTACAACATCCTGTTCTATTATGGGACCTTCGTCCAAGTCTTCTGTTACATAGTGGCTTGTAGCTCCTATTATTTTTACACCTCTCTCAAAAGCCTTATGATAGGGCTTGGCACCTGCAAAAGCAGGTAAAAAACTATGATGTATATTGATAATCTTATTCCTAAACTCTTTTACAAACTCAGGAGAAAGAATTTGCATATATCTTGCAAGAACAACAAGATCAATATTGTTTTTCTTTAACAGTGATATTTCTTCTTTTTCAAGTTCTGTCTTATTCTCACGCTTAACCGGAAAATAATAAAATGGAATATCAAAGTATTCTGCAATAGGCTCGGCATCCTTATGATTACTTAGGATCATGGCGATATCCGCATCGATTTCTCCCTCTTTATTTCTAAGGAGTATGTCATACAAACAATGGTCAAACTTGGAAACAAATATTGCCATGCGTGTTTTTCTATCAGAAAACTCTATACGCCAGTCCATATTATACTTTATAGCAATAGGCTCAAAGGCCTGTGTGATCTTGTCTCTGGGAATATCAAAATCAGAAATGTCCCATGCAACACGCATAAAAAACGTATTGGTCTCAGAATCATTATGTTGATTGGAATCCGTTATATTACCGCCATATACTGATATAAAGTGTGTGACCTCGGCTACAATGCCTTTGGAATCTGGACAGGAAAACAAAAGTATTGCTCTGGGTATGTTCTTATCAGTCATAACCGGATTATATGAGGAAAAAACAAGTATGACAAGATAAAAAGACCGGAGATTACTCTCCGGGATTTTCTTTCTCTTTTTCTGTATATAATTTATCTATAAATTTTACTATTTTCCACTGCTCATTCTCAAGAGCAATATCACGCACACTTTTTTTTCTTTTCTAAGTCCTGGCCTCAATATCAGCACCATACTCAAGAAGCATTTTAAAAATATCAAAATGACCGTATTTAGCTGCAGTCATAAGAGGCGTCCAACCAAACTCGTTCTTATAATCAAAATCAGCACCATGCTCAATAAGATATCTGCATACCTCTATACGGTTATTCTCTACAGCATATCTTAAGGCTGTATATTCCTTTTTGTTCTTATAATCGATATCCGCTCCGTTCTCAACAAGAAGACTAACCTTCTCCAAATCTCCGTTTTCTGCAGCATACATAAGAGCTGTCTTACCCATAATATCCATAGAATCCACATTGCCACCTTCTTCTATAGCACGTGCAAGCTCCCCTGACGAACCTGTCTTTACAGCTTCAAGAACCATAGAACTGAAGGAAAAAAACAATAGAGAAACAACAACAAGAATAATAACTTACTTTTTCATAGCACAATTATACACTTACAAAAAAATGCTATCAAGCACGCAAGCATCTCATACCTTTAAAATACCCAGACAATATGATATAAGGCATAGAAAAACTCAGTAAAATGCGTATAATAATCAATATAAAATACAGCAAGGAATAACAATGACAAGACTCATAAGCATTGCACTTGTTGCAGCGGGCGGAGCATTGGGAGCACTCGCAAGATGGGGCGTATCCTCATGGGTATCCCAGCGCTTCTACGGAGCAATCCCGTGGGGCACATTTACCGTAAACACAATAGGCAGCTTTATCCTTGCGTTTCTTGCAATGAGCGCAGAAATAGGCCTCGTTTCCCCCCAGCTTAGAGTTTTTGCAGCCATAGGTTTTTTGGGAGCATTTACAACCTTTTCAACATTCAGTGTGGAGACACTAGGACTTATAAGACAGGGACAATATCTCAATGGCTTTATCAATATAGGAATACAAATCATAACAGGCTTGCTTTTTGCCTTCCTCGGACTTATTGCAGCAAGAGCACTATGGACAAGCCTATTAAAACACTAGGAGGCGTCATGAAAAAAATGACAAAACTCACAATCTACACAACAGAAGAATCCCGCTACCACAATACAAGTCTGGTGCATGCAATAACAGAAGAATCAAGAAAAAACAAGCTGGCAGGCTGTACAGTATACAAAGGTAGCCTTGGTTATGGGCAACACAGGCATATGCACGACATAAACATCCTTGCCCTATCGGAAAACCTGCCTGTAATAATAGACATCATAGACACACGCGAAAAAATCGATACAATCCTACCTTTTATACAGGATAACCTTAAAAACGGCATATATACACTGACTCAAGTGGAAGCCTTTATACCAGAAAATAAATAATAAAACAGACCGAACGTCGTCCCTGCGCCGTATATATCAAAAAAATAAAAGAAGGCGCAGGGACTCCTGCCTGCGGCAGGCATACAGTAAAGAAGAATCAGAGCTCAAAGCATATCTATAGGTACAAGAAAACATAAAAAGGGCATCCCTTACGGGATGCCCGTCCGATATAATTTTTATTTTTTACTCTTTTCTTCCAGCATAAACTCAACCCTTCTATTGACCCAACGCTTTTTTGTATCCGAGAAAGGAACAATTGGACGTTCACCACCAAGACCAGCTATCTTGAGTCTTGATGCATCAATACCGCGCTCTATAAGAGCTTTTCTTACAGCCTGGGCACGTGCTCTGGAAAGAGGTACAAGCACTTCTTTCTGCTCCACAGTAGCTCTTTCCCTATTATACCAAAGCAGAGATACCGCATGCCCTTCCAAAACAACATGATATTCTGGAAACTTCTTGAGCATAGCAGCAACAGCATCCAGGGTCTCAAGATTCTCTTTTCTGATATCAGCCGGTACTTTATTTGTATAATCCGCAGTAAAAGGCGCAAAGTGGATATCAGGTACACTTATGTATGCATCGTTGTTCTTTATCACTACAAAAACATCTGTAACAACATAGGCCGATACCTTGGCAATATTGCCACCATAATCCGTAACAGTAAGTACGGATGGGTAATCATGAGCCTGTTCTACCATATCATCATTATCAAAACGGCCGTCCCATTCTATAGAGGAAGGCACATCACCATTGCCTGAGAAGTCCTTGCTCCTGTTTTTATTGGTAACTACCAGAGTCCATGACTCTATACCTGTATTATCCTGTACCTCCGGAATAAGGGCTACTTTTTCATCTCTGCTGTCACCATCTGGAGAGAATGGTACTGGCTCTATGGATAAAGAAGCAACCGGGGGTACAGTATCCACCCAAACACTGGATTTTGCAGTTATCATCTTGTCCCCGTACCGTACACTTGCATCAAGCATATATTCGCCATCAGGAAGAGGAGGCAAATTGAGCTGTTTTGTAGAGAAAACGAACGGTAGACTGAGAGTTTCAATATCAAAATCTTTACTGCTTATGGTGTACTGTGTACCATCAGGAGCAGTTACAAGAATCTCTGCACTGTCAACAGGCAAGTCGGAATCTCCATCAAGGATTACCGTAAGGTCATCTCTTATACCATCGCCATTGGGAGAAAATCCGGGATGCTCCGTTATAATCTTTATCTCCGGTAAGGAATATGTAAGCTCAATATCGTTTATCTCTGCTATGCCAAGATTACCAGCATCATCGCGGGCATATACCTTATAGGTATAAAAACCTTCCGGAGCTTCCCCGCCTTCTGCTGTACGGCCGTCCCAGATAAAATCGCTGGTTCCATCTCTCCAGGTTTTGCTGTATATAAGCCCGCCTTCTTTGCTGCGTATCTCCGATGTCCAGGTAAGATCTTCTTCTGCTGCCTGCTCCACAACAAAGCTATCTCTAAAGCCGTCTCCATTGGGAGAGAACTTCTTATATCCATAATTGAGAAGAACTACAGGAGGCTTGGTATCAACAAGCAGCTCAAAACTGCTCTCAGCAACTGTACCTGTCTCGTATGTTGCACTAATATCAAAGGTATACTTTCCGTCAGGCAGGATATCTCCACCAATAATGCCGTTGAATATAACTGACTCCATAAACTCAGGAGTCTTATCATGGTAGATAACATTTCCTTTTTCATCAGTAACTGTTACTTCCAGCTCTGTTATTGTTCCCTGAGAGCGTTCTGCAACTGATATAACGGTATAATCGTTATTGCCGTCTCCATTGGGAGAAATTGCAGCAGGCTCTGCTATAACAGTAAAAAGCTTGCTTGAGGCATCCACCGTAACTTCTTGTGATGTAACCGAGAAGCTGTTCCCCGCAGCATCGGTTGCAGAAAGAGTAACAGTATATGTGCCATCAGGTATGATAGAGCCATCTTCCATTGTGCCGTCCCAGGTAAGAGTAGATGGCGCTGCATTTTCCAACCTGTACGTAAAGACATCCTGCTTGATTTCGTTGGTGACAGTTATCGTCCATTCTTCCTCTTCTGTCCCCGACATATAGGCCGTTATATAGTCGTTTTTCCCGTCTCCGTTGGGAGAAAAGATTGTATCCGATAGTCTTATTTCTGCAGAAGGCGGGGTATTATCAACAACTATAGTGAGAGATGATGTTGATGTCTGCTCAATATCATCCGTAACGGTTACATTACAGGTGTATGTACCGTCAGGGACATTGTTGCCGCTGCTGTCTTTACCATCCCAATCGATAGATGACGGGATGGTAACCGCGTCTTTCTTTTTGAAACCAAGAGCAATAAGGATGCCGTCAAAAAACCCGGGCTCAGGAAGCGGCTCGTTCTCCGCTGTCCAGACTATATTGCCCTGCTCGTCCTGGATTACAATCCTGTAACTGCGAAGGATTGTAGTTGCAGTAACTGTCAATGGGATTGTAACAGTATCTTGTACACCTTCCGAAACAGCGGGAGAGATGTATACCGTGTCTTCATCACCAAGGCTTATGCTCGGCGCCTGTTTTTCTCCGCCACCACCTGCCCAAATTGTAAAGCTGAGTACCAACATCAATGTTATGATAATTATTTTCTTCATGGGATCCCCCTTATGTGCTATTATATCAGCAGCTCATAAATAAAGACAAGCATTTTAGTATTTTCCCTTGAAAATAGGCTTTAATATTGCGATTTTTTTGATTTATTTTATTTTTCTTTAAAAAAAGCGCGCGCATGCGCGCGTTCGGTATATTTTATATTTTTTGTATAAAAAGGGTTTAATTAATGCTTTAAAATGTCAATAATATAGTTATATGAGGCGTTTTCTTTCCATATATCTGGTGCTCTCTTTTATTTTGCTGATTGCGATTCTTGGCGTAGGTGTTTTCTTTTCCGTAAGGTTGTATAGGGAGGGTCAAGCTTCTGCTCATCAGAGTTTTCTTTCTTTGAGGGATACCGTAAAGACTTATTTCGAAAGTTCTGGGACTACTTACGATATAGGGCTTGCTCTAAAGGGTCTTTTTAAAAGGCTTGTAGACAGCAAACAGTTTTCCGCAATAATGCTTAGCAATAAGGAGGGTGCAGTTCTGGCAGAGGCCTCAACAGGGAAATATATACAATCCATTGTTTCTCAGAATAGCAACAGATCTTCATATGATATAAAGGGAGTAAGCCCGCTGGAAGTAGTTATGGAGCAGAGGATAGATGGAACAGACTTTGTTATAAAAGCTGTTTCTCCTTTTTTGTCACAAGAAAAGGCTGTTGATTATCTTATCAGAGCTCTTTTTGTAATAGGAAGTTACTTTTTGCTCAACCTGCTTGCCGCAATTGGTTTTGCCCTCTCTGGTATGCGCTCGGAAACTGCAAAAAAAGATAAGTCAGAGAATAAAGAGAAACAGCAAAATCCAGAAGAAGAAAAAGATGGGCTTTCTGTAAAAAACAAGACTAAGACGGACAGAGAGCTTTCTTTTCTTATGGATCGTATAGAGTCGGATATAAGAGCCTCGGAATATGAGGCAGAGGATTTATGCCTTGTTCTTGCAAGGCTCAATCCCAAGATTGACGGGTTTATAAGCGACTCCAGAATGGAAACTCTTTTTGGCCCAGAATACAGGGGGTATCTTTTTAGGAATAGGACCTTTGTCTGGATAATACGCAATAGAAAAATCCAAGAAGCTCTAGCTCTTATAAAGGAAGTCTATCCTGGTCTTAAAAAGGACAGTGGTATAAACACTCCTGCTTTCTTTGGAATATCCAGCAGAAATAGCAGACTAATATCTGCGGAGGAGCTTTTTAAAGAAGCAAAGAGAGCCCTTGCCAAGGCATTACGCTCGCAAAGCAATCCTGTTTTTGCTTTTTATGCCGATCCAGACAAATATAGGGATTATCTTGCAAAATCGGCTTCTTCCAACTCTGTATAGAGCTTTGAGATATCATAAAAATAATATCTTTTGCCTTCTTCCGCTATACAGATGCTACCACCATATGAAAAAATAAAAAACTTTTTTATCCCTTCTATTGTTTCTACTGAGAGTTTTGATATTGGGCTGAGGTTTTCTTCCGGCAAGGGGAGAACGTCTTTTGCTTTTGCTTCTGTAATAGGAAGAAGAAAGCTTACGGCATTTTGGGGCTGTATATCTGCAAACATATTCTTCTTTCTGAGTTTCCATGTTGTCTTGTTATTTTCTTCCACTTGTGCAAGTAGATATTCCTTATTGGATGCCAAAGAACGATATTGCAAAACCATTATATCCGCAGGAGCAAGTCCAGACAGGGGACGGAGTTCTTTCCAGAAAGCTGCTGTCTGTCCGGCATAAAAACCTGCACTTCCGTCAGCACTGTATATTGCAGACTCACCTTCCAGTTTGACATATCTTTTGCCTGGAACAGGGGAACGTTTTCCTATAAGGAGAGTCTGGCTTCTACCGTAATCCGCAGTAAGAACTACCTTAAGAGGTTTTTCTCCCATAAGAGCAGGAGAGTCCTTTTCTGTCACAGGTGTATTGTTATCAATCAACATAAGCATAGAAAGAAATTTGTCCACCGCATCGGTATTGGCAGGATATAGGATATTGCCGTCTTTTATTTTCCATGACTGTCCTTGTCTTGTGAGAATTATGCCTGAGTTTATCTCTATTTTGTTTATCGCTGCTTCTTTTAGTTTTATAAGACTCCCCGTTCTGTTTGAGAAAAAAGGCATTGCACCACGTATTATGAGAAGAAAGAGAAGAACTGTGTTTACAGCAAAAAGAACCCTAGTCTTTTTTTCCATTATATCCTCGTACATAAATCACTGTTGCTATGACAAGCAGAATAAAAGGAATAAAAAATATATTTATACCGTTGAAGAGAAAGATAAAAATCTGTGCCCGTTCTTCACTGCTGCTTATCTTTAATTTTTCTACAGAAGAATCTCTGACTACAAGAGGGATAATCTTGTCTTTGCCTGCAAGCCATGTGCATGCGGAAAGCAGAAAGTCCATATTCTCATGAGCGGATGTAAAAGCGCTAAGGTCGCTTAAAAAATCCGCATCGGAAACAATTAGCATTCTTTGCCCGTTATCGGATTGATATACTGCAGAAACAACATAGCTGATATCCCTTTCTCCATAGGGCGACGCAATTGCTCCGGGCAATATGCTTTTATCCATACCTATGGAATATGCAGGCGGAGTTACTAATGCAGGCTTCCAAGCCTTACTGGTAAGTCTAAGCGGGCTAGACCAGTAAAGATGAAGCCCAGAAAACCACTTTGCCCACGGCAAATCCGCTTGTGCATATTTTATATCCAGCCATAGAGGATATTCAACCAGCCTTGATACAGAAGAAGACTCTCCTTCTTCCAAGAGAGGAATATTTAACCCCGGTGGTAATGCTATGAGTTTGTTCTCCGCTTTTATTCCAAGATGCCCAAGAAAAGTCATAAGGGGGCTGTCGGAAGCATCCTTGACAGCAAAGTAATCCTGAGGGTCTATATCTATACTGTCAACAGCAAAAAGAACAGACTTATTATTCTTTATTGCAGAAGCTATAAAGGAGACATCTGTATCAGACATACTTCCCCTGTCAACTACAATTAGAATATCAAAATCCTTATCCCTGTCAGGTCCGACAGCCACAACATCAAACCCTCTGGCAAGAAAGCCCACCATGCTTACATACGATTTTTTGTAGTCATCGCCTGTTTCCCTTGTAAACACACCCACCACAGGTCTTTTGCCCGTAAGGAGAGCATCCAGAGCAGATGCAATCTGATACTGTAGCAGCCTTTGCTCGTAAGCTACGGGTATAACCCACACCTTGTCCAGATAACTTATGCTTATGCCAGAGTAAACAGTACTATAGCTTATACTGCTTGCCGAGCTGCTTTCTACCTGCTGAGGAACAATACCCAAGCGTTCTGCATCCTCATCCCTTCCCGACAACTTTCTGGTTCTCAAAACAACCTGATTGCTATATCTGGTATAAAGCCTAAGATGAGATAATATCTCCTCGGGAACAGGACTTTGTGTCTCCAGAAAATCGCTATAATAATAGTCTATGTATAGAGGAGCAGAAATCTTTCTTAACAAAGCATGTGTGACATCCGCAAGGGTATGACGTCTTTTATGAGACAAATCAAAGAAAAGACTGGTTGCAGAAGAATGAGCAAGAAGTAGTATCAGAAAAACAAGAAGCTGTACAGAAAAAGAACGCGCATTGATCCTTGTCCCTCTTTTTTTCTCTGTATAAAGATGCAGAAAAAGTAAAAAAGCAAGTGATAACAGAAAAAACCACATAACATCGGCAAGAGCAACATAGGCATCAGCAAGACGCAGGAAACGTATAGTAGGAGAAAAAAATCTCAGTAAAGAAGACAAAGATGGAGGCAGATTAAAAGAAGCTGCAAGTGCTGCGATAAAAAGTAGGATAAAGTCTACAAAAATTGTAAAAATAAGGGAAAAAGCAGGATTATCATAAAGACGTATCAAAAAAGAATTGAGAGCAGCAAAGAAGACGACCATAAGAATTATAGCAATAAGAACAGAAAAAAGTTCTCCCACATAAAAAGTACCTGCAGAACAAAACATGATAAAAAACGGCACACAGAAAAGAAGGGAAAAGAACATAAGGAAAACTGCACTTATGTATCTGTAAGCCACAATCTCATAAGAAGAGACAGGGAGAGAATAAAAAAACTCTGCAACCTGCCTTGCATCCCTTCCCCTATAAAGACTTGCAAGAAAAAAAGCGAGCCCTACAGGAATAAGAAAAGACAATGCCTCAAGATAAAAAGAAAAAGAAGAAAGTCCTATGGCAAAAATATGTCTAAAAAACACAGCCCATATGGCAGAAAAAGCAGTAAAAACAGCAGTCCAGACATAAAAAACAGGCTTTTTAAAAAAGTAATAAACCTCACGCCTTACAAGAAAAAAGATAACAGAGAAATCAAGCATTCTTTTTATTCTCCCTAAGCCTCATAAAAAGCGCTTCCAATCCGGCACTCTCCTCCTCCACAGACAAAACCCTAAGCCCGCAAGAAGAAGCCCAGTCCACCAGCTCTCCAAGCTCCCCTTTTCCTTCCAGCACAAGCTCCCTGCACGTAACACCGGCTCTGTCAACACGCCTCTCATCGGCAAGCATAAAACCATCCGGCAACCCATCAGTCCTGTCTACATTCTCTAGCACAAGCTTAAAACGGCGCGTTCCTCTATAAGCATCAAGCTCACCTGCAGCCACATCCGCAACAACCCTACCACCATCTATGAGCAGCACAGAAGAACAAACTCTCTCTACCTCACCAAGGATATGAGAGGACATTACCACCACCCTATCCTTGCACAAAGAAGCCACAAGTGCGCGAAACTCCCCCTGCTGTACAGGGTCAAGACCAGTAGCAGGCTCATCCAAGACAAGCAGCTTTGGCCCACCTATAATCGCAGCAGCCAGCCCCACACGTTGCCTGTACCCCCTGGACAAAGTACCTATCACACGAGAAGCAACATCAGACAACCCTACCATGCCCAAAACATCAGCTACAGAAGAACTCCCCCTACCGCGCATACGCAAAAATCCCGCCCACTCTACAAAATCCCGCACAACCCAGTCACGAGGCAAAGCGGGCTCTTCGGGAAGATAACCTACGGACAACCTATACTCCATAGAAGAAAAAACAGAAACCCCATCCAACCTGACATCCCCCTCATCCGGCAAAAAAACCCCGGCAAGCACCCTGCAGAGTGTGGACTTACCAGCACCGTTGGGACCAATCAGACCTAGACAAGTACCACGCATAACAGAAAAAGACACAGCATCCAGCGCGGCAAAATCATCATAAAACTTCCTTACATCCATAACATCAAGCATAACGCTCCCCGCAAAACCATATCAAAAAAACATAAAAACACAAAAAAAGTTTCATAACCCGAACGGGTGTGCCCGCAGCAGGCAAAATATCAAAGAAAAAGCAAAATGCGGACACCCCCTGCCTTCGGCAGAAGTCCCACATAAAGCAGGCTCAATAAACAAAAAAACACTACCATCCCAGCTCCCCCCCGCACATACATGTCTTAAAACAAACAGAAAACCACAAAACATAGAAAAAACATGCAACATATTCGCCGCAGGCAGCCGGAAGGCAAAGTGCACTCATATATAGGGCTAGAAAAGCCGAGCCTTCCGGCGTTCGGTATAAAAACTAATCACGATAGGGAATATCTATGGCCTGCCCGTCACGGCACAAAAAGGTATCAGCAAAAACACTTTTTGCTTCCTTGAGAAGCACCTTAAGCTCGCGGTTGGAATAGCGCGGACTGTAGTGAATAAGACCAAGCCGTCCTATCCCGCCAGCATCCCTCGCAATAGTCGCAGCCTCCACAGCCGTAAGATGCCGCTTCTCCCGCGCAGTCTCGACAAGCTCATGAGAGAACATTCCCTCGCATACAAACAGATCGCTGTCTGCAACATATTCGCTTATGTGAGGCAGATACATGGTATCTGTAACAAAAGAAACCTTTCTACCGGAGCGGGGCGGACCCATCACCATATCCGAGGTAACCACAGAGCCATCCTTGGCATTCACAGACTCCCCTCTCTGAAGAGCAGCCCACAGAGGCCCCATAGGCACACCAAGCTCAACAGCACGCTCAGGGAAAAAAACACCAGGCCGCGATGACTCCTCCAGCGTATACCCCACGCAGGGTTTGGTATGTCTTAGAGGAAAAGAACGGACACAAAAACCATCCCCCTCATGGCAAACAACCGACTCCCCAGCAGGAATCTCACGTACAACAATCTCATAATTGATGTACATATCCAAAACCTTTCTGCTCATCTCCACATATTCCCGCACCTTGGGAGGCCCGTATATAAAAAGAGGCTCATTTCTGTCCACTTGAGAAGAAAGCATGAGAATACCCGGCAGTCCTGTCACATGGTCCGCATGCGTATGAGAAATAAAAATCGCAGAAATTTTCTTCCATCTGAGATTGAGAGCACGCAGCGACACCTGAGTCCCTTCTCCGCAATCAAACAAAAACAAATCCCCCTCACGCCGCAAAAGCATAGACGTAAGAAACCTGTGAGGAAGAGGCATCATACCACCAGTACCAAGAATAAACGCTTCAAGATTCATAACAAGAAAGATAAACTATCACATAAAAAAGATTTTAGGAAGACTTGAGGATTATAAAAATCCATATCGAATGTCGGGAGCACAAAAACACTACAAAGCAGGCAGGAATATGCATCCCTCCTGCCTACGGCAAAGCTATAACAATAAATCAGGAATAGAGAGGAAAAGAAGAAAGAGCCATAAGAGCAGCACCCAAAGCAGACGCATCATTACCCAAGCGGGCAAGCTCTATCCTGACCTGCCTATCCTCGCAAAGAGAAGAGTCATTCATAAGCACATCGTTAAGATCAGAAATAAGCCTATCTCCCATGACAGCAATTTCTCCCCCCACAAAAACAAAAGCAGGATCAACCATCAACACAGCAGAATGAATCCCCATTGCAAGATGGGACACATACTCCTTCCAGACAGAAACAGCAACACGATCTCCTCTTTCCAAATCCGAAGAAAAAGAAGCAATACTAACATCATCGGAGCGTTTTTCAAAACAGTAATCATCGATAAGAGCAGAAACAGAAGCATAACGTTCCCAGCAGCCTTTCTTACCGCATCCACACTGCCTGCCGTCCGGCATAATTGTAATATGCCCTATCTCTCCAGCACGGTTGCTTGCTCCCCTGTAAACATTGCCTGACAGAATAAGCCCCGAGCCAATCCCTTCTGTTACGGAGATATACAACACAGAATCGGAGGCAGAAGCATCCTCGCTCAGGATAAACTCCGCAAGAGCAGCAGCCTTTGCCTCGTTTTCTATATATATGGGAAAATGAAAATGCTTTTTAAAATCCTCAAAGGACAAATTTGAAATACCTAGATTGGGAGCAAACTCCAGCAAAAGAGAGGAAGACTCACAAACTCCAGGTAGAGAAATACCCAAGCCCATAACCTTCTCATAAGGTATGGAGTTTTTATCAAGGATTCCCCGCACAGCAGACTCAATAGAAGCCTTAATACCAACACCATCCGCAGTAACAGGAAAAGTAGAGACAGCCCTATCTCTTATGGAGGCATAAAGGTCTGTAAGAACAACAATCAATTTCCCCGGCCTTACCTCAATGCCAACAGAAAACCTTGCATCAGGTACAAACTCAACAACAACAGGTCTACGGCCGCCTCTGGACTCTCCCATACCAGCCTCTTTTGCATACCCTTCTTTTACAAGCTCATCCACATTGGTAGCAACAGTAGGAAGACTCATCCCAGTCTCAAGAGCAATATCCTGCTTGGTAAGACTACCCTTTTTTGCAAGAACTTTGAGAATTTTATTTTTGTTATGCAGTTTTATACTTCTCACAATCATAGAGATTACCACACATTGCCAGTACAGACAAGCGGGGCTTGCTTTTGCAAACCCCGTAACATAATAAGAAGACTATATATACTGGTTTACAATAGCCTCGAGTAGTTCCTGACGACCTGACTTGTACTGTACAACTTCCTTATCGAGTATATACTCTTCAAGTTCTTTAAAACCAACCTTGCCTTCTACAATGTCCTTGCCTATCCCTTCTCTGTAGGATGCATATCTTTCTTCTATAAAATTATCAAGCTTTCTGTCTTCTACCATTTTATACGCTGTCTTAAAACCACGAGCAAGAGCATCCATACCTGCTATGTGAGCGATAAAAATATCCTCCGGCTCAAAAGAACCTCTCCTTACCTTGGCATCAAAGTTAAGACCTCCCGGAGCAATACCTCCGTTCTTTATGACCTCATACATTGCAAGAGTTGTCTCATATAGATTTGTGGGGAACTGATCCGTATCCCAACCAAGAAGATAATCACCCTGATTGACATCGAGACTACCAAGAAAGTTATTTATACGTGCAAAATGAAGCTCATGCTGGAAAGTATGATAAGCAAGTGTAGCATGATTCATCTCTATGTTTACCTTAAAGTACTCATCAAGACCATGGGATTTAAGAAAACCATAAACAGTAGCAGTATCAAAATCATACTGATGCTTGGTAGGCTCCTTTGGCTTGGGCTCTATAAGGAACTGTCCTGTAAAACCAATTTCTTTTGCATAGTCCACAGCCATCCTCAGGAATCTTGCAAGATTGTCTAGCTCAAGCTTCATGTCAGTGTTGAGCAGAGTCTCGTAGCCTTCCCTTCCTCCCCAGAAAACATAGTTGCTTCCGCCAAGCTCTCTTGTAATCTCTAGAGCCTTTTTGACCTGAGCTGCCGCATAGGCAAATACATCTGCATTGGGAGAAGTGGATGCACCGTGCACAAATCTGGGATTGCTAAAAAGATTGGCTGTACCCCACAAAAGCTTTACAGAAGAATATCTCATAAGCTCTGCTGTATGGGATACTATCTCGTCAAGAATCTTGTTGCTTTCTCTCAGAGTCTTTCCCTCAGGTGCTATGTCCCTGTCATGAAAGCAGAAAAATGGCATATCAAGTTTTTCTGCTATTTCAAAGCAGGCTGTCATTCTTGCCTTGGCCTGCTCCACTGGATCGCTTATGCTAAGCCAGGGTCTGAGCATTGTCCCTACTCCAAAGGGATCCTGACCACTTCCGTTGAGTGTATGCCAATATGCAAGAGAAAATCTGAGATGTTCTTTTAGGCTTTTACCACCTATTTTTTCCTCCGGATTGTAGTACTTAAAGGCAAGGGGGTTATCGGAGCCTGGTCCCTCATAGGGGATTTTATCGATGTTTTTAAAAAACTCGTTAATCATGTTTGTCTCCTCTAATTTGGTATGTTTTTAGTTTAGTACGCTTTTTACAAAAAAGCAATAACTTTTTAAAAGTTTTTTAATAATACTATAATAAAGTATTTTTACAGCTACTTTATATATCTTTTGCTGTTTTACGCAGGGGGGGGCACAAGTGGGCTATTCGCCTGGTATAAATAACAGAGCAAGGGGATATTCCCAGGGGGGCTATTATTCCATTATATACTCTGCACGTGGATTGTGCTTGATATTTGCCGGAGGCAGGCAGAGAGCACACTACTTGCCTTTTTGCCTAAGCGGGTGCGCTCTGCCGTTCGGTTTATTTGTTTTTTAAGAATAGTCGCAGGCTGTTTAGTACGGCAAGGAGGGTTACGCCGACATCCGCTATGATTGCTTCCCACATTCTGGCAAGGCCAAGGGAGCCTGCAAAAAGGAAAGCTGCCTTTATTGCTAGGATGCCAATTATGTTCTGTATGACTATTCTTCGGGTACGACGGGAGATGTCTATTGCTGAGGGTATTGCACTCAGGCTATCGTTCATGATAACGCAGTCCGCACTTTCTATGGCTGCTTCTGCGCCTTTTGCGCCCATAGCAATGCCTACATCCGCGCGTGCAAGTGCAGCAGCATCGTTTATGCCATCACCCACAAAGATAACAGAGCCTCGACGGTTCTTGCCTAGGATTTCTTCCAGTTTCAGGACTTTTTCCTCTGGTAAGAGCTCTGCGTACCAGCTGTCTACTCCAAGCCGGCTAAGGGCTTCCATAGCTGCATTGCTGTTGTCGCCGGTGAGTACCACGGTATCGCCTACGCCTTGTTTTCTGAGTTCCTCAAGGACAGCTACACTCTCCCCTCTCAGTCTATCGCGTAGCCATATGTGTCCGGCATGCTCTCCATCCACTGATACATGTAGTATTCCGCTTCCAGTAAGACATGTGTCATGTTCTATATTTCTGTCATGGAGCAACTTATCGCTTCCAACCAATATTGTTTTGCCGTTTACCATCGCTTCTATTCCCCTGCCCGGTATTTCTTTTATGCTGTCCTTGGAAGAACTGTCTTTTTCCCCCCGGATGAGAGTGTCTTGGTTATCTGATATGTCAGAGGATATGTTTTGCGTATCTCTATGTTGCTCCTCAGAGAAATACTGGCTGGTATCGGAAGGATAAGGCTTTTTTGAGGGGCTTTGTCTGTTGTTATAAGCATAAGCATTGCTATCTGCAAATGTGAGTCCTTTTTCTTTTGCAGCTGTTACAAGAGCTTTTGCCAACGGATGGGGTGAAAAACGCTCTGCAGAGGCTGCATAGGATAAGAGCTCGTCTTTTTCTATTTTTCCTTTTGGATACACCTCTGCAACTTCAAATTCTCCGTGAGTAAGAGTACCTGTTTTGTCAAAGACAACAGAAGATGCTGAGGCAAGTAAGTCTATTACGGTTCCACCTTTTATGATTATACCTTTTTTTGCTGCGGTTGCAATTCCTGCAACATAGGCAGAAGGGATTCCTACAAGAAGGGCACAGGGGCATGATATCACAAGAAGTACCAGTGCTCTATATCCCCAGACATAAAGGCTTCCTCCAGCAAAAATAGGAGGGAAGAATGCTACAAATGCAGCCAGCAAGACAACGGCCGGTGTATAGTATCGTGCAAACCTGGTAAAAAAGCGTTCTGCTCGTGCCTTTTTCTCTGAGGCTTCTTCTACAATAGAAAGCATCCTGGATAGAGCAGAATCCGCATAAACTTTCTCAACTCTTGCTTTTAGAACACCTGTAATGTTTATCTCTCCTGCAAAAACAGAATCCCCTTCATCCACAGGATGTGGTGCGGATTCTCCGCTAAGAACAAGAGAAGACACATCGCTGGATCCCTCTATAACAGCAGCATCAACAGGCACTCTGTCCCCGGGACTAATAAGAACAGTATCCCCTACCAGCAAGTCGGACGGCAGACATATTGTTAGAGAGCCGTCTTTCTCTACTCTGACAGCTTTTTCTGGACGCAGAGAAAGAAGAGAAGAGATTTCTGCTCTTGCTTTACTCACAGCTCTTTCCTGCAAGGCCTCTCCGATTTGATAAAAAATCATTACCGCAGCAGCCTCGGGAAAGGCACCAATAAATAAAGCACCAACGGTCGCAACACTCATAAGCAGAGACTCGTCAAAGACACCACCTGAGAGAAGTGAGCGGACACCGGATGCAAGAACAGTCCTTCCTGCAAGAACATACATGACAAGCCATAGTGTATCCCAGGCAATATCAGGTATAAAAGTTACTGTCCTGGATAACACAAGAAAAATGATATAAAAACCAGCCATTACAAGCCAAAGGACAATCTCTCTCCTATTTTCTTTAACTTTATCGGACATAGAATAATCCACCTGGCAGGTAGAACATCCGGTAACAGAACAAGCTTTGTTATTATCACTCATGCTAATCCTCCATAACATGCAAAAGAGCAAGAGCAAAAACCTGGGAAACGTGCTCGTCCGCAATACTGTAGAAAATATGCTTTCCTTCTCTTCTAGACTTAACAAGGCGTGCATATTTTAGAACAGAAAGCTGATGAGAAACAGCAGACTGAGATACTTCTAACTTCTCTGCAAGTTCATGAACACATAACTCGCCATCCATAAGCAGCTTAAGTATCCTTATCCTTCCTGGATCTCCTAGCACCTTAAAGAAGGTAGCAACATCATCCAAGGCTACAGAATCCGATTCTGACCATCGCTCCATAAACACTCCTATATATGAACATATATTCATATATTAAAACATAAAAATCCATCTGTCAAGCGAAGAATCATATTTATCTTTATATTTTGCTCTTTCCATAAGACAAAACAAGCCACTGTCATGAAGTTGATAATTTCTGTATAAAATAGGCTTATCACAGATACAGGCTTACAAAGGTATTATTGTACTATAATACAGAAAAAACCGGCAGCAAGAGCCGCCGGCAATAACAAAAGCCTCCTATACCCTGCAAAAGCTATTTTACAGGCTCCTCTCCGACACGAAGCGATTCTTTAAGAAGATGCGAACGCACAAACTTACCGGATTCTGTAATCTGCTCCTCCGGCCACGGACCGTGTGTATCGGAGTTGATAACAAGTGCAGAAGCACTTTCGTCCTTATCATTAAAAGACCAGTTAGCCCAGCTCAACATATTCTCATCCATAAACTCAAGCCATCTTTCTGACTCTTCAAAATCCACTCCTCCATTGCCTGAGGCATCGCAAACGCCCCATTCTGTTACAAAAATAGGCAACCCCATTTCCAGAGCCTTCTTAACTTTCTGTCTGTAAAAATCCCTGTGAGTGCCCGCATAAAAATGAAAGGTATAAGCTATGTTGTCAAAGCCAGTTATGGGGTCTATTGCAGCTATGTCTACATCCTTGGACCAGTCAGGAGTACCTACCACGATCAGATTATTGGCACCGGCATCGCGTATAACCTTGATAATCTCAAGTGCATACTCTTTTATCTGCGGCCAGGTTTCTGTATCAGGCTCATTGAAAACCTCAAATATAACATTGGGAACATTGGCATACTTTGCAGCCATCTCAGCAAAAAATTCTTTGGCCTGAGGAAGATAAATACCGTGTGTATGCCAGTCAATGATAACATAAATCCCTTCTTCTATTGCAGCATCCACAACAGTAGTTGTCCACTTTTTGTGAAGCATATGATTATTGAGATAACCTCCTATCTCAACACCCATAGCACATCTTATAATAGAAATATTCCAATCCTTGACAAGATTATGTACTACATCTTTGTTCCAAAATAAAGAAGACCATTGACTCCAGAAAAGGCTCATCCCTTTTACAGCAACAGGATAACCGTGCTCATCCACAATATATCTACCATGTGTACCTAGCATTCCGTGCTCATCTACAACTCCCCTGCCACCAGGCCCGGATGAAGACACACAGGATGCAAGCAAAATAAGAATGAGAACAGTAGCAAAAAACTTTAGTTTGTTCATACAATCCTCCCAACCTCATAATACCACAAAAATCCACACAGTCAACAAAAAACAATACCGAACATCGTCCCTGCAACGCCCAAAGAAAAACAGAGAAAAAAATGCAGCTCTTCCTGCCTGCGGCATATATGCAGAAAAACAAGCAAACTTATGATTCTTATGCCGTAAGGCAGCGCATGGCGAGCCCATGCGCGTTCGGTATAAAAATGATTACTTATTACATTATGCGTTAACAATCAGGATTGCTCTCTTATGACAAAAGCCTCGGGCGGCCTTCTTATCCCCTTCTTTTGGATATAATCAGAATAGCCTATTCTTAGAACAAGGCAGATAACACCAGGAAGCCCAAGCTCATCAGCAAGAGAAGAAGAAAAAGGCTCTTCTTCCATAACCTGTGACATGGGATGCAGAGCTATCCCTTCGTTCAAAGAGGCAAGAGCAAGACGTATATAATCGCGCCCTGCTCCAATTATAGAAGCATAAGAAGAATCATGTCCGGTTATTACAGCAAAACCGGCACAGTTATTGACCTGCAGCATAACAGTGTCCAGAGAGGTCTTCCTGAAAATAGAAGAAAAGACCGTTTTCCTGCTAAAAAAGCCATACCATACAAGCCTTGATAAAACTCCTAGCCCAAGCATCTCCGCAGTAATGCCGTCTTGTCTCTCCTTTGCCTCACGTCGGCTAAAACGCAACCAGTTGGCAAGCTCAATCAGCTTGTCATCATCGCAAAATTGCTTTTTATTAGCCTCCACTATGGCATCCGCAATATACAGCCCTTTTCTGTCCAGTGCAGGAAAAAAATGAAAACTGCCCGTAGATACAGAAAGAGTAAGACTGTCAAGAACAGCAAACCCAAGAGTATCCCTCAAAAACGGGTTGCGATTGGTAAAAAATCGCTTAATTCCAAGGAGCTTGACAGAATCCTCAGTCTTATCCGTTTTATTTATAATAACATCAATAGGATTAGTCTCATCCGGAAACCCATGGATAAGATACTCAGCTTCATATCCCAAAGCAGATAGGGCATTATCAAAGCACTCCATAAAGCATCCCAGAGAAACCAGCGACTCCTTTGCATCAGGATCTGTTGCAGGAAGCAATCTGTCCCTGTCAAGACTAAAAAGCAACTTCTCTGGGGAAACAATACGTACATTCCACGGCTGAGTATTATGTCCGCTTGGCGCAAGAGAAGCATAATAAAGCGCAGAATAGAGCCAATCAGGAATATCCATCCCCCCCTCCTTTTCTTTTACCCTCAAGCCGGATCGTCAGGATACTCGTAATACCCAAGAAGCCTGCCGGCATCATCACGCACAGCGACAAGGAAAACAACATCAGCTTTCTTGTTTATCCTCATACTCACAACATCCTCACCTGCAACAAGCCTCTCATAGCACCTCTTTATTATCTCACAGGAAGCTTCAGAATGACAATCAAAAATAGAACGCCCCACAAGACTCCTATCCGGCTTGGCATACTTATCCCTGGCAGCCCTGTTTACATAACGTATAACATGCGACGTATCAACAAAGACAACAGGAACAGGAACACTCTCAAAAATATGATAAAAAAGCCCTTCCACAACAACATTTTACAATAAAATAAAAAAATTAAAAGCAAAAAAATTATAATTTTAATCGAACGGAGTCCCTGCAGCCTGAATAGTAAAATAAAATCAAGATGCAGGGACTCCTGCCTCCGGCATATACAGGGACAATGACCCATTTCATGCTATCTCCGCCTACTTGAAACTAAAAACACTCGGATATAATAATTTAAAAATAAACACAAATGCAGAGGACAAAATGCTAGGGACAATAATATCTCATACGATACTTGACTCTTTTATAACAAAACTTATAGCCGCAAGCATACTTGGCGGACTTATAGGAATAGAAAGAGATATACACGGACGAGCAGCCGGTCTTAGAACAAACCTGCTTGTAAGTCTAGGAGCTGCAGTATTTGTCATTATCTCCATAAAACTGCCGGAGAACATAAACGGAACATATCAGGGAGATCCGGGCAGGCTTGCCGCCCAAATAATAACTGGAATAGGATTTCTTGGAGCAGGTGCAATAATAAAATCAGGACTCACCATACGCGGCCTTACAACAGCAGCAAGCCTATGGCTTACAGCAGCTATAGGCATGTGCGTAGGTGCAGGCTATTATGATATAGCACTGCTAGCTACACTTCTTGGACTATTCTCCCTCGTATTTCTAAACAAACTTGAGAACCTATACTCCAAAGACTATTACAGAGAACTAAGGATAGAAATGCCACAGGAGCAGGACTTATCAAAAATCATAGAAATCATAAAAAGAAAATCCATAAAAATACTTTTTATGGACATAGAAAGAAACTATAAGGAAAACACAGTAAATCTGATATTCTTTATACGCATAAGACATACCACAGACACAGATAAACTGGCACACCATATAATAGCAGACATAGAAAACACAGGCATAAGCCTAAATGCTCTCTCATGGAAGCATAAATAACAGTTTCTCCACAAAAAAACTTCCTGATATCAGTGCGTCAGCATCAAGCAAAAACAACAGAGGCATAACCCACAAAAGAATCGGAGGGATAGACATCACAACTTTGTCTGTAGGCCAGAAGCCTGCCGGAAGACACACCACAGAGTCTAGCATACTCTGCAGCCAGTACAGCACCCCCTGCAGAACAGGCAGCAAGATTGGAGTTGGCAAGGCCTATGGCAGTATCCACATCAAGACTTATAAGTGCATCTATGAAAGCTCTATCATTCTCATCTCTCACCCATTTTTTTGCGGCATCCCCTTTGCCAACAGGAGAAAAACCATACTGAGGCCCATAGTGTGTAAGGTCAGTAGAACCTATTACACACAAGGTAATAGACGATTTTTGGGCATAATCGTATAACAGACGAGCAAGCTTTTTTACAACAGAAGAATCCGGCGGACAACGCAAGCCCACAACACGGGCATCCGGTTGACACAAACGCACAATAGGGAGCTGAATCTCCACTGTATTATCAGGAAATTTATCATACACAGCACTCATATCATGCATAATCCTTGCAATAAGCTCAGACTCTGTCCTGATATTCCCCAATGGGGTTTCTATCTCTTCCTCAGTTATACACATAACAGGTGATTCAGGCGCAAGATGACCTCCAGCCACAACTATCACATCAGCTTCCCTTAGAGAAGATATCCCCATATATGCAAGCTCACCGGAAAAAAACCATCCGGCATGGGGGACAACAACAGAAAAAGCAGAATCAATATCAGAGCTTTTCCAGTAAGAAACTTGTGACTGTATCCCGTCTTGAGTATCAGGATACCAACCGGCAGGAAGCATCCTTTTTCTCAGCATAAAATACCCCCTATTTTTATTATACAAAAAAGGTACAATGCGGTCTATAAAAACATAAGAGTAACACAATAAAGGAATAATAAGATAATACAGACATGGGATTGCTCCTTTATACGGGTTGCCGTAGGCAGCAGGGAACGCGTATGCGTTCCCTGCGTTCGGTTTTATGTTTTGTATTGACTTTGTTTCTTTTGGATTATATTATTTAAATGTTTAAACAAATCAGGAGGTCATATGTCTTCCTTAGATGAGGCAATTGAGGCTTTTGAGTCGATGTTTGCAAGCAAGAAACGTCTTATGGCGCGTTTCCTGTTTAAAGAAAATCTTTATCCAGGGCAGCACAGGCTTCTTTTCTTTCTTCATCACAACCAACCTGCCAATCAGTCCTCAATTGCTCAGGCACTCATGGTATCGCCTGCAAGTGTTACGGTTGTCCTACGCCGCATGGAGAAGGCAGGGCTTGTGAGCAGGGTTACTGATAAGGGGGACAGAAGAAGGCAACTGGTCCGCCTTACAGATAAAGGAGAGGAGATTGTAGCCACTGCTATTTCTGGGCTCAGAAAGTTTTATGCAGAATGCTTTAAGGGTTTTTCCAATGAGGAGATAGATGCTGCAAAGAGGGTCTTTGAAAAAATCAGAAATAATATAGATAGCTTTACGGATGAGGTTTGAGATGCGTTTTATTTTTTCTTTTTTGCGTAAATACTGGGTTTTTGCACTGGGGTCCCTGGTTTTTATGGGTATTGAGGTTGCTGTCAACCTTGCCCAACCTGCTATCATGGCAACGATTGTGGACAAGGGTATTGTTCCTGGCGATATGGCCACGGTTATAAGACTTGGTCTATGGCTTTTTGGGATTGTACTGATAGGAGTTGCAGGCGGTATTGCCTGCAGTCTAACGGCTGATATCGCTGCCACAAGAGTTGCAAGAGATGTTAGGGAGAAGCTATACCGCTCCATGCTTGGTCTGTCCATGTCCAGAGAATTTGATTTTTCCGCAGGTTCTCTTATCACAAGGCTGACATCAGATGTGACACAGATTCAGACACTGATACATATGATGCTTCGTATGATGATAAGAGCGCCTCTTCTTGCAGTAGGCGGACTTATTATGGCTATGATACTTAGTCCCGCTCTTACGGCTATTATGTTGGCAGCAATTGTGGTGCTTGGTATCGTAATTGCCGTTCTTATCCGCCGTGGTGTACCGTTCTTCTCGCTCGCACAAAAAACAACAGATGAGCTCAACACTGTAATAAGAGAAAACTTGGACGGCGTCAGAGTTGTAAGAGCCTTTGTACGCGCCGACTTTGAGATAGAACGCTTTAAACAAAAAAATACTATCTTGCGCGATGTTATGAGCAAGGCATCAAAGATGCTGGGTATGGCCTTTCCCCTCATATTTCTAATAATGAACCTTGCAATAGTACTAGTCCTTTACGCGGGAGGATACCTCGTTTATACAGGCAGCATGGAAGTAGGCACAATAATAGCCCTCACCAACTACCTTATGCAAATCCTGTTTGCTCTAATGATGATAGGCTTCTTTTTTATGACATTTTCACGCACACAGGCATCAATAAAGAGAATATCCGAGCTTATGGACGCAGAAAAAGAAGCTCTCTCCTTCTCATCACAGCCTGCACTACGGAGAAACAAAGGTGCAAACCTGTCAATCAGAAACATCAGCGTTAGATACAACAAAAAAGAAGAAGCCGCACTGACAGACATATCCTGTGACATAGAAGCAGGACAGAGACTTGGCATAATAGGCTCAACAGGCGCAGGAAAATCCACACTACTTGCAGCCCTAATCCGACTCATAGACCCATGCTCAGGAGAAATACTCATAGACGGCAAAAGACATACAGATATGGACATAGACAACCTGCGGGCACTATTTGCAGTAGTCTTTCAGCGCCCGGTACTCTTTGCTGGAACAATACGCGAAAACCTCATGTGGGGACTGCCTCATGCCGACGAAAGCGCACTTGTAAAAGCACTTACAGACGCACAAGCAATAGACTTTGTGAGCAAAATGCCTGGCGGACTTGACGCACACATAGAACAAGGCGGAACCAACCTATCCGGAGGACAAAAACAACGCATAGCAATAGCACGCGCACTCATAAGACACCCTGCAATACTCATGCTTGATGACGCGACAAGTGCACTAGACATGGAGACAGAAGCCCAACTATTACAAGCACTCAAAAACTACAATTCCACAGTCCTAATGGTAGCCCAGAAAGTAACAAGCATAATGGACGCAGACAAGATACTCGTCATAGACAAAGGCAGAACAGCAGGAGTAGGAACACACCAACAGCTCATAAAAACATGCGACGTATATAAAGAAATATGCCAAACACAATTGGAAGGAATAATAAAATAACAACATAAACCGAACGCGGCTTGCCGCACACATGTGGCAAGCCGCTGCCTTAGGCAAAACCACTGGAGAAACAATAAAAACACAGGAAGAAAGCATGAACCAGACAAACAACACATATAAAAGACAACAACCCGCACCACCACAGATAGCAGGACGAGGTCCAGGTGCACATATGCGAGGCATACAGCCACCACCAATAGAAAACCCTTCAAAAACCATAAAAAAACTGTGGCAATACCTTAAACCATATAAAAAAACGCTTATAACAGTATTTGCAGCAGTAACAATATCCACAATACTGGGACTCATAGCCCCCCTATACCTAAAGAAAGCAATAGACACAATCACGACAATAAAAACAACAGGCAGCATGCACAGCGTACTTACAGCCATAATAACAATGGCAAGCCTATACCTAATATCAGCCCTGCTGACATGGATACAGATATCAGGAAGCATAAAAGCCGCACAAGGAGCACTATACAACATACGAGAAAAAAGCTTTAGAAAACTGCACAGACTCCCCATCCCCTATCTGGATAGAACACCTCACGGAGACATAATGAGTCGCTTTACCAACGACGTTGATACACTCACAACAGCATTTACACAGACACTCACACAACTATTCTCCAACATACTTATGCTGACAGGCTCAATAATAATGATGTTACTGCTATCCCCCATACTAACACTCCTCACAATGATAATCATACCACTTGCAATACTTGCAACAAAAATCATAGCAACAACAAGCAGAAAACAATTTAGAAGGCAGCAGGAAACAATAGGAAAACTCAACAGCATAGTAGAAGAAAGCGCAGGAGGACTCAGAGAAATAAAAGCATTTGGCAAAGAAAGAGAACTTCTGGATAATTTTATAAAAACAAACAATAACTATGCGGACGCAGCATTTAAAGCTATGTTTGTATCAAGCATACTCCCCCCGATAATGAACGCAATAAACGGACTCTCCTTTGCAATAATAGCAACAGCAGGAGGCTACCTTGCAATAAAAGGCATACTAACAGTAGGCATAGTGGCAGCCTTTCTCACATACTCACGCCAATTCTCCAGACCAATAAACGAAATAGCAAACCAGTTTACAATGATACAGAGCGCAATAGCAGGAGCAGAAAGAATCTTTCAGTTACAAGAAGAAACAGAAGAAAAAGAAAAGCAAAATGCACTAACAAAATTCTCCGCAGAAGGCAAATTAAAACTAAGTAAAGTAAACTTCTCATACATACCAGAAAAAAAAGTTCTCACGGACATAGATCTTACAGCAGAAGCCGGAGAGAAAATAGCAATAGTAGGCCCCACCGGAGCAGGAAAAACAACAATAGTCAACCTCCTTATGAGATTCTATACACCCCAAGAAGGAAAAATAGAACTGGACAGTACAGACATAGAGAACATAACACGTGCAGCACTGAGAAAGAACATAGGCATGGTACTGCAAGACACATACCTCTTCTCAGGCACAATAGCGGACAACATACGCTACGCAAAACCCAATGCAGATATGGACCAGGTAATCCGCGCAGCAAAACTTGCGGAAGCGGACAGCTTTATAAGACACCTGCCAGACGGATACAACACACAGCTTACTGACTCTGGAGCAAGCCTCAGTCAGGGCCAAAGACAGCTTATAACAATAGCTCGTGCAATACTTGCAGACCCTGCAATCCTTATACTTGACGAAGCAACAAGCAACGTAGATACAAGAACAGAAACACACATCCAGAAAGCACTCAAAACACTATTAAAAGGCAGAACAAGCCTTGTAATAGCACATAGACTTGGCACAATCCGCGATGCAGACAAAATATGCGTTATAGAAAACGGCAGAATAATAGAACAAGGCTCACACGAGGAACTCATGCAAAAGCAAGGAGCATATTACAGACTCTATCAAAACCATTATAAAAAACAAGAACAGGCAATATAAAACGCAAAAAAGGAAAACATACAGCACATAAAAAAGCAGGAAGGTAAGCAACCTTCCTGCCGTATTCCATATATATGCTAACAAATACAAATTAAGATTTAATACAAGCTATTTATCTCAGACCCTGATGAGATGCAAAGCAAAGCCCCCTACTTCCTTATCCAGATAAATCAGTTTAAGCCTGCCATTCTCTGTTCTGGCAGTCTCTTGCACTCCTTTAAAACCATATTGTGCAAGATATTCCAGAGCCCTCTCTACATTAAAGCATCCTATGGCAATATGCCCGTTAGCACCACGTAAAGGACTCTTCATCACCTCAAAGACAGAACCGGCAAAAATAGAAGCAGAACCCTCATTGACCGGAAATCCCATAACAGAGAGAATAGAAGCAGTCTCTCTTGCTTGGTCCGCATTCTCCTGGTTTATACCCATATGGACAAAGGAGAAACCCTGCAGCTTTAACCTAGCCTCACGACACAGAGCAGCTATCTGCTCCCACTGCTCATTATCAATAAGATCAGACTTAACCATCCAAGAACCGCCTATGGCAAGCACAGAATCCAGACGGGCATAGTCAGCAAGATTATTGGCATTAATACCACCAGTAGGAACAAACTTTACAGAACCAAAAGGAGCAGAAAGAGCCTTGAGCATAGAAGCTCCTCCATAATTCTCTGCAGGAAAAAATTTAAAAACATCCAACCCCAAAGAAAGTCCCTGCTCTATCAGAGAGGGATTGTTTATTCCCGGCAGTACAGGCACATCATTTTCCAGACACCACTCCACTGTCTTCTGATTAAAACCGGGAGAAACTATAAAAGACGCTCCGGCAGCAACTGCCTTTTTTGCAAGCTCAGGACTGATTACAGTACCTGCTCCTACAATAAGATCAGGAAGCTCCTCTCTCATCCTTCTGATTGCTTCCTCTGCAGCATCGGTGCGGAAAGTAACCTCTGCTACAGGAATACCACCTGAAATAAGAGCCTTCCCCAAGGGAACAGCATGAGAAGGATTATTGATTTTTATAACAGGAACAAGACCGATTTTACCAATCTTCTGCAACATATCATTCATACCTATAACCTCCGTTAAAAGGAACTATAACATATTAAAAATAAAAAATGAACCCATGTTTCAAAAAATATTTTTTTTTCTTCTAATTGCATAATCCGCATAATCTATAACTCCTCCATCACAACCTCGGTCTCCTCTATTTTTTTCTCATCGACAGAAGAAATATTTTTACGTCTAATCAATATAAGAACCGCCACAATCGCACTCACTCCCACCATCATATTACTTATAAGCATAGCAATACCAAGCCCTTCTGTCTTTAGACTGGTATAGTGCTGCATATACCAAAGCGGAGGAATACGAAAGACAAATAATCTCAAAAGATTAAGCAACATAGCAACCCTGGTATAGCCAAAACCAAACAAAAGCCCCATAACAGAGCTGGAAACAGCCAACAAAAGCGAAGTATAGCGCTCATAATTATACACCTTTGCAATCTCCAGAGCAAAAGCAGGATCACCCTTAGAAAAGAGATGAATAATAGAATCCTTATAAATACTCATAATAATAAAAAACATCACTCCCAAGATTACATTAATAGTACAAGTTATAGTAAAAGCCTTAAATGCACGCTTGGGATTATTATTCCCCAAATTCTGACTTATAATAGTTGTCTCAGCTTCCTGAAAACCAATCGTAGGCATAGTCGCAAGCCCAACTATCCTGTTGGATACCCCAAGCGCACCAATAGCCATACCACCATAAGCAGCACTCATACTGTTAACAACAACCTTCCCATAATGAAATATAAACTTACTCAGAAAAATGGGAATAGATATAATAAAAATCTCACGAACATCCTCCAGCAATATCCCAGATCTGCGACACGAACGTATAATATGACCACCTTCTCTCTTAAAAAAACCTCCAGCCGCAAAGATAAAGACAAAACTCTCAGCTATAATAGATGCAACAGATAAGAAAACAGGTCCCAAATACAGAACCTTGATAAAAAACAAGCTCAACATCAATCTGCTGACAAGTATCAACAGATTCCAATAAAAAATCTTCTTGGTATTTCCCCTGGCTCGCTCTATTGCAAAATAGAAAGTATTTATAAAAACAAAGATAAGACCAATAAGTTCCAACCTGAAAATAGCAGTACCCAAACCGGTAAGCTCATCTGGCATCTTAAATACTTTTAATACCCAGGGAGCAAACGGTAACACAAGGAAAACAATTATAACAATAAGCAGTAAAATAAGAATAAAAACGGTACCTATAAGACGTTGCTCTTTTACAGCATCGCCCGCCCCATTAGCCCTTGCTATCAGCACACCACCACCAAGGCCCAGTCCCAAACTAAAAGTTGTGAGAAGAGTCTGTATCTGAGATATAAAAGAAACGATAGAAACTACATCTGCTCCCATTGAAGCAGCAATAAGGATATCAAAAAAATTAAATATCTGCTTAATGCCATTATAGAACACAAGAGGCAAACCTATATAGAATACAACCTTCCATAAATTTTCATTAAGTATAAACTCCCGGTTACTGATCTTTCTATCAATACGATTATTCTTTAGTATAGCCTTGGAATTATTCATAAAAAGAGATATATAAAAAAAAAAGAAAAAAGACTGTGCATCTATTGTCAAAAATAGAAAAAAATATTCAAATATTATCATGCTTCCAGTCTCTGTTAAGATAGAAGACGAAACATGCAATATTCGCTTTATAAAAAACCCCCATGCCATCACAAATAAAAAACGACACTTTCACGAGTCATGGGAAATACTATACGTTGCCTCAGGGTCCAGAACTTTTTTCCATCAGAGAGCTACATATAAAATGAACCAGGGCTCCATAGCACTCATCCCTCCGGGAATATTACATAGAAGCATAAACGACAGTAGAGAAAGCTGCGAATTATACGCAATATATATAATAGATCAAAACGACCACCGTTTTTCATCTCTTTTCCCTATACTTGTATACTGGGCAGAAGAATACGAACCTGTATTACAATTTGACAATAAAACACGCTATCAAATAGAAGCACTTCTAAGCTCTATAGGAACAGAATTATTAAAAAAAGAACAATGGTATACAGAGGCTGTGTGGAGTCACCTCACAATACTCATAGCCAACATCTGCAGATACGCGGCAGAAAAACAAGGGACCCAACAACAACCTATGGATTCGCGCGTCACAAAAATAATAGAATGGCTTAACACACACTATCATGAGAAAATAAATCTTATACGAGCAGCCAAAGAAGTAGCAATAAGTCCAGCATATCTATCAAAACTCTTTCATAAAGTTACCAAAGTTAATTTTCAGGAATATCTTTCTTACATACGCATTCAACATGCCTGTAAAATGCTTGCAACGACCAGAGAACCAGTATACAACATTGCAGAGAAATGCGGATTTGGCAGTGTGACACAATTTGGCAGAGTATTCTTATCCTTTACAGGAGAAAAACCGATGGAATACAGAAAAAGGACTAACCAGCACTACTCCTAATAAAAAAACAATATAAAATTATACCGAACGGGAGGCTGAGCCAAAAAAGGCAGGAAAACATGCAGCCTCCCTGCCTCAGGCAAATATCAGCACAAAATTCAGAAATGAATAGCCCAACCCTCAGCCATACGCGCAGCTTCCATAACAGCCTCTGACAACGTAGGATGAGCATGAACCATCTCAGCTACATCAGAAAGAAGAAGCTCACTCTTTTTTGCAAGAAGCAACTCATGCACAAGCTCAGTAGCATCGGGACCCACTATATGTGCACCAAGAATCTCACTGGTATCATCATCAAAAACAAGCTTTACAAACCCCTCCACATCAGAAATAGCAACAGCTTTACCAACCCCGCGGAAAGGGAAAACAACAGAAGAAGCACTTATTCCCTGCCTTTTTGCCTCATCCGTAGTAAGACCAAAACCGGCAACCTGAGGCTCACAATACACAGCATAAGGAATCTCATCTGCAGCAAGAAGTTTTTCGTGAGCCTTCCCGGCAATATGAGAGACAGCGATCTCTCCCTCCTTGGAAGCAACATGGGCAAGAAGCGGAGAAGAAATAACATCACCTATAGCATAAACAGAATCGCAAGAAGTCTTATAATAATCACCAACTCTGACAAAGCCTTTTTCATCAAGCTCAACACCAATTTTATCAAGCCCAAGGCCAGAAGTATTGGGACGCCTACCTACGGAAACAAGAAGTCTCTCTGCAGAAAGCTCTTTCTTACCCTCAGAGGACTCAACAGAAAGAACAACCCCTTCTCCTGAGCAGTCAAGAGATAATGCCCTGGTAGAAGTCATAAACTCCACACCCCTCTTACCAAGCTCTTTGACAACATGTGCAGAAACCTCAGAATCCGTAAAAGGTAGTACCCTGTCAAGCATCTCTACAACAGTAACCTTGACACCAAAGGAACTCATAATATAAGCAAACTCCATCCCTATAGCTCCGGCACCAAGAATAAGCATAGTCTCGGGAAGAGAATCGGACATAATTGCATCATCAGAAGAAAAAACCTTTTTACCGTCAGGCTCAAATCCGGGAATGAGCACAGGAGAAGAACCCGTTGCAATAATAATCTTATCCGCAGTATAAGATTTGCCATCAACATCAACCGTATGAGCATCGGAAAACACAGCACTCCCTGTTATAACATCTACCTTATTCTTTTTAAGAAGATACTCAACGCCCTTATTAAGCCTCATTGCAACCTTGCGAGAATAATCAAAAACCTTTTTATAATCAAAACCTGAGGTATCAACAGAAACCCCTATAGAAGAAAGCTCCGACACAGCAGAACCATAAAGCCCTGCCATATGAATAAGTGCCTTAGAAGGAATACATCCTTTATTGAGACATACTCCACCAACTTTATCCTTCTCTACAACAGCAGCCTTCAAACCAAGCTGAGAAGCCCTTATTGCAGCAACATAGCCGCCAGGCCCAGCACCTATGACAAGAACATCATACATATACGACATAAACCCTCCTAAAATAAAAACAACAATCAAAAAATACTAAATACAGCAACACTCAGCAAGCAAAGCACAAAAAAACAATCGCAGAAAACCAAACAATAATATAAAAGATATCAACTACAAAGACCTGCAAGCTCCAGGCTTTTTTCCCATAGTTCTATTGCAGCATCACGATCAACAGCCGGTGGGGCAGGTTCTTCCAATGTAGTGTAGTTAAAGAATTTTCCATTTATATTGACAACATCAGGGGAAACACCGAGATAATACAGAGCTTCTGCTGACAACTCAGGAGAAGAAGAAAATCTGTCGATAAAATTGCGCTTATACCACTTATAAAACCTGCTATTTCCATGTCCAGAGTTGGTAACAACCATACCGGGGTGCATAGCATTTATAACAACAGAAGAACCCTCAAAATATTCTGCAAATATCAACATGGACAAAAGTTGAGCTGTTTTTGCAGCCCCATAAGCCTTAAGACCGCTATACCTTCTCTTTTCCCAGAAAAGGTCATCCATGTCCAACCCCCATGGAGCAAACCTATGCCCCTCCGAGCTTACAAAAATTATCCTGCAATCTCCCTGTTCTCTCAGCCTTTCCTTTAAAATAAAATTGATGATAAAAGAAGAGAGATAATTGACAACAAAGGTTGTCTCCATATTATCCTGAGTCATAGCCTTTTTTTCTAGAAACAGCCCTGCGTTGTGTATAAGGACATCTATTCTCTTAAGCTTGGCAAGCTCCTCTGCTGCATTACGCACATCATCCAAAACACTCTGGTCGGATACAATATAATCCACAGAAACATTATAAGTCTCTTCTATATATTTTTTAAGCTCTGCTGATTTTTGCTCATTACGATTGACAGCCACTATATTTGCACCCATTTGAGCATATTTTATGGCTGTATAATAGCCTATTCCGGAAGTTGCACCAGTTATTACAACAGTTCTACCAATAAAATCCCCCTCATAGACATCCGGTTTCTTAAAACTGTTTCTTACCATATTTACGATATTGGACACCTTATATCTTGGCCAATATCTTAGCAATCTGCTTTTTTTATTTTTTTCTGACAACATATACTCCTCAACCCAAAGGATTGTTTATCAAAGAGAATCTTATGCTATAAGCTGTCTCAGAAAAGATATACACTTACTGACAAAATCCCATGTATCAATGCAAAAATCACAGTCGTAACAGCAAAGCCCTTGTGAATTCTATAAAACCCTTTTATACGCTTTTTGTTTAAACCTATAATTGCAGTGATGATAAGAAGGAAAAAAGTGATAAGTCCAAGCCAGAAAATAAGCGGCTTACCAAGAATAGAAAAAAAAGCTATCTTTGTCACACTACTCTCCTGTCTTAAGATATCCTATTAGATAGTTCTCCAGCAGTTTTCTTGCTCTATCAGAATGTGGTGTTCCCGACCCCATAGGCCGCTCTTCAAAAAGTCTTGTGGCATCTTTACCGCAACCCTGAAGTATGGCCTTGCCTCCGGGGTGCATATTTACAAACTCCGTAAGATCGTAAACCTTATCGTCTATAACCAGCCAACACTCACCTGCATCCGCATGTTGTTTTACTTCCTCCATAGTATAATAGGAAAGAGGTTTTTCCACAGTTGCAGTCTCTTTAGAATCTGCTTGTATAGACTTCTTTTCCTGAGCACCTAGGGCAAAAGAAAAGAATGTACTCAAAAAGAACAATATAGCAATCAAATATATTTTTGTTTTCATAAAATCACTCCTGGAATTAATATTATACAAAATCAGTCATAAATCAAGAAAAATAAAGTCAGGACAAGAAAAGATAGTGCAAGAAAAAATTTTATACCGAACGTCGGACATCCTCCCTGCGTAGCTTGCAATTATGCCGCCGGAGGCAGCACTGACCGCGCAAGCGGGCTGTGCGTTCGGTATAAAACAAGCGTAGTCCTCCTGCCTGCAAAAAAAGGTGAATCTAATGGATATAATTGACCTCCGGCCGATAATATGTTTATCTATTTTACATCTTTAAAATAGAGGAGAAATAATGGGAATCAATCGCTATTTATATGTCATAGGCGGGATTTTAATATACATGTGTGTAGGAAGCATATACTCATGGAGTGTTTTTAGAAATCCTCTGGAAGAGCTGCTTGGTATAGGTTCTTTTGTAAGCGGGCTTCCTTATATGCTTTTTTTGTTGTTTTTTTCTCTGTCCATGCCCCTAGCAGGACGCTATATAAAAAAGCTGGGTGCTACTTTATCCGTAATGATTGGTAATGTATTGTTCCTAACAGGTTTTCTTCTAGCAGGTATATCGGGTAATATTGTTTTTATAACTATCGGTTATGGTTTGATATCGGGTATTGGCGTAGGTGTCATATACGGAGTGCCTATTGCTGTCGTATCCGGCTGGTTTCCAGAGAAAAAGGGACTTGTCATGGGGCTTACTCTTGCAGGTTTTGGGCTTTCTCCTTTTGTAACCGCTCCCTTTGCAAGGTATCTTATAGATTTGTTTGGTCCTATTAGGTCTTTTTCTATACTTGGTGTTGTATTTTTTATTACTATATTTATTTTTTCTCTTCTTATGAGGTTTGCTGACGGAGAGGGGGAAAGTACAAAGACTTCTCATAATGATTCTCTTTTTGCTGATAAAAGGTTCTACGGATTGTGGATAAGCTATCTTATAGGTACTACTGCTGGTCTTATGGCCATTGGTATGACCAGTCCTTTTGCACAGGAAATAATAGGTATGGATGGGGATACTGCTGCTGTTATGGTTTCTGTTCTCGCTATTTTTAATGCATTGGGACGTCCTCTTTTTGGTATGCTGACTGATAAAATAAAGCCTTTTAAGGTTATTGTTATTTCTTTTTTGCTTATTATTGCGGCATCCGCTATGGGGTTGTGGCTTTCTGAGGGAATGTCTGTTTTGTTCTTTGTTGTTTTTGCTTCTTTGTGGCTATCTCTTGGCGGTTGGCTGGCTATTGCACCTGCTGCTACGTCCTTCATATTCGGTCATGAGAGGTTCTCTGCCAATTATGGTATCATGTTTGTTGCTTATGGTATGGGTGCGGTTGTTGGTACGTCAATTTCCGGACAGATTAAGGATATGTTGGGTTCATACGAGCTTGCTTTTTATCCTGTTATAGGTCTTACTCTGATTGGTCTCCTTGTTGCTTTTCTTACACTCAGAGAGAAAACGGCTGCTTAGTGCTCTATTAGAATATTGCTTGCCAAAAAGGGCTGCCGCACAGGGTGACGGCAACCCGTTCGATATAATGTTGTTTTATAAAGATTTTACTGTGTAACCTGCGTCTTCTATAGCGTTTTTTATATCTCTGTCGCTGATTGTGTCACTGGCTTTTACTGTTGCTTTTCCTATTTCTACGTTAACGACTTCTAGACCCAATGAGCTAAGAGCTTGTTTTATGTGCATTACACAGTGTTGACAGGACATGCCGTCTATTGTGATTGTCTTTTCCATGGATTCCTCCGTGTTAGTTGGTTTTGTCCGCCTCAGGGCGGAAAAATTTTAATCTCAGTGCGTTGCTTACTACCGACACTGAGCTAAATGCCATAGCAAGTGCTGCTATCATAGGGTTGAGCAAGAAGCCGCCAAGTGCGTATAAAACGCCGGCTGCTATGGGTATACCAAGGGTATTGTATGCAAATGCCCAAAACAGGTTCTGCTTGATGTTTCTTATTGTTGCACGGGATAGTTCTATTGCTCTGACTACGTCTAAGAGGCTGTTTCTTATGAGGACTATGTCAGCTGATTCCATCGCAACGTCTGTTCCAGAGCCTATGGCTATGCCTGCATCCGCTTGGGCCAGGGCTGGTGCGTCATTGATTCCGTCTCCAACCATGCCTACAAGCCTTCCGTCTTTTTGCAATTTTTTTACTTGATTTGCTTTGTCCTGTGGCAGAACTTCTGCCATGACCAAGTCTATTCTGACTTGTTTTGCTATTGCTTCTGCTGTTTTCCTGTTATCTCCGGTTATCATTGCTGTTTTTATACCTTTTTTGTGCAAAAGTTCTATTGCTTTTGCACTGTCCACTTTGAGTGTATCTGCAACAGCTATTATGCCTGCAAATTGTCCATCAATTGCAATAAGTATTGGCGTTTTCCCCTGTTCTGCCAGAGTAGAGAAATTGTCCTCGGCCTTTCTACTGTATCCTGATATGCCTTTCTCATGGAGAAGTTTATCGTTTCCTATTATGACAGTATTATTGTCTACCACCGCCTCTATCCCCCTGCCAGGTAGTGCGAAAAATTGTGTGACTTCTGCCAGCTTGAGCGATTTCTTTTCTGCTTCCTCTATTATTGATTCTCCCAAAGGATGTTCTGACGCCTTTTCTGCGCTTGCCGCAAGAGACAAAAGCTGAGTTTCCAGAAATCCCTCTTCTGCGATTATATCCGTTACAATGGGTTTTCCTTCTGTAAGTGTTCCTGTTTTATCAAATACTATTGTATCCAACTTACCAAGTACCTCAAGTGCTCCGCCACTTTTTATAAGCACTCCGTTTTCCGCTCCTTTGCCCGTACCAACCATTATTGCCGTTGGTGTTGCAAGACCCAAAGCACACGGACAGGCTATCACCAGAACAGATATGAATATGGTAAGAGAAAAAAGTGCATTTCCCCCCACAATATACCAGATGATGGCTGACAGTACTGCTATTGCTATAACAACAGGCACAAAAACTCCTGCAACTATGTCTGCAAGCCTTGCAATGGGTGCTTTGCTTGCCTGTGCATCTTCCACAAGTTTTATTATCTGAGACAGCACAGTATCTTTGCCCACTCTGCTTGCTTTTACCCTTAACATGCCGTTCTTGTTAACCGTACCACCTACCACCTCATCTCCTACTTGTTTTGATACAGGAATACTTTCTCCTGTGAGCATGGACTGGTCTACAGAACTTAGGCCATCTACGACAATACCGTCTACCGGTATTTTCTCTCCAGGTCGAACGATAAAAATATCCCCAACCTCCACTTCTTCTACAGGTATCTCTATTTCTTGTCCGTCGTGTATAACATGTGCAACCTTAGGTCTTAGTCCCATAAGCTTCTTGATGGCATCGGAGGTTTTATTTTTAGCCAGGGTCTCAAGATATTTTCCCATCATTATGAGAGTGATTATTACAGCAGCTGTCTCAAAGTACAAATCTCCGACATATTGCGTATTTCCCATAGCTATCATTATTGTAGCAAACAAGCCATAGATAATTGCAGAGCTTGTTCCTATAGCAATAAGGCTGTCCATATTGGGCGCTCCTTTTAAAAGAGCCTTAAATCCAACAGTATAAAACTTATAACCTGCAATAACAGAGGGTATGACAAGCAAAAGCTGTATCAGAGCAAAACCCAAAGGATTATGAGAAGGAGATATTATCTCAGGAAACTTGAGCCCAAGCATGTGTCCCATAGCAATTATAAGAAGGGGCAAAGCAAATATGGCAGAAACAATCAGCCTTACACGCATTGCTCGCATTTCTTTTTCTTTTCTTTCTTTATCCTTATCCCTATTGTCGGATACATCCACATCAAGAGGCTTATAACCCGCATCACTTATGGCCTTTTTTATCACAGATAGCCTTGTCTCAGAAGGATTATATTTTATAAAAGCCTTCTCCGTAGTAAGATTAACTGATATATAAGTTACACCGTCTACCTTCCCTACTGCTTTTTCTATACGGGCTACACACGAAGCACAAGTCATCCCCTCTATTGGTATACTTACCTCGCGTTCCGAAACGGGGTCATCCAATCCATATCCTGCTGATTCTACAACACTAAAAATTCTATCTTTATTGGCAACATTACTGTCGTATTCTACAACCAGCTTTTCCGTTGCAAAATTGACATTGGCAAACTTTATTCCATCCAGCTTGCTCAACTTCTTTTCTATAGTGTTGGCACAAGCCACACAGCTCATACCTTTTACCAAAAACTCTTTTTTCTCTACCATATCATACTCCTTGGCTACGGCTTTACTTTATCATCCTTCTTATAGTAGCAATAAGCTCGGGGATAACTCCTTCTTCTCCGCTCATTATTTGCTCCTTTACACAACTTCTTATATGTGCATCAAGAAGCAATGTAGAAACACCTGAAAGAGCAGCCCTTACAGAGGTAATCTGGTTGAGAATTCCATCGCAATAGACATCTTCTTCTATCATCTTCTTTATTCCTCTGATCTGACCTTCTATCCTGTTAAGCCTCTTTATAAGAGCATCTTTTGTCTCTTTATCATGATGAGCATGTCTTTCTTCTATACTACAACTTTGACAAGTTTCCATTTACTTCTCCTTAAAAATATACCCCCTCCCCCTATACAAAATACTATATATAGCAAAATCTGTCAAACATTATGATATGTTTTGTAAAAAAAAAGTTTATAAATTATGTAACATATATACCCCCTAGGGGTATTTTATAGTATATTTAAATTATAATCCATTAATAAGAGGAGAGACATATGAATAATTTAAAACTAAGAAAAATAGGCATAGTTATTGTGCTTGCTTTTCTTACACTAGCCCCTGTTATGGCAGATTCTGATCACGCCAATTTATCAGTAGGCAGCGTTTTACAGGAAATCATGCAAAAACAGGGTGTAAACAATGAAAAAGACATAGACATAGCCCATGTTCCGGAAGAACTTCTGGAAGAACTTGGAGATGCAGTTATGGAAGAATCCCATCCAGGCACAGCTCATGAGTTTATGGATACTATGATGGGTGGCGAAGGCTCTGAGTCCCTAAGACAGGCTCATATAAATATGGGATACAACTACCTGCTTTCTTTGACAAAAGGAACCGGTTCTTGGGGAATGATGGGACCATATAATATGATGGGCACAGGAATGATGGGAGCGTGGGGAGGCTCTTCTTATACCCCTTTTTTTAGATACGGAGGCATAATTATGATGATTTTTGGTTTTCTAGTTATAGCAGGACTTATTGCATTGATAGTAATGTCAGTAAGACAGACAGGATTCTTTAGAAAGCTTTCTTCTACAGAAGATGATGAAAACCCCCTTGATATTCTGGACAGAAGACTGGCAAGAGGAGAAATCACAGAAGAAGAATACGACAAACTAAGAAAAAAGCTTACAGACTAAATTTTAGGGCGGGAAATAATCCGCCCTAAAATCAGCTTACAATAACACGGAGGAAATCATGGCAGGAATCATATCTAAGCTAAAAAAATGGGTAGACAAACTAGCAGAAGATAATAAAAAGACCTTTGGAAACAACGCCACCCTGGACTGCTGTAATCTTCCAGGCAAAAAAGCAACAGAAAAAAGAACAGAGACAATGCCAGAAAGCAACTCCTATTATAGCACGGCAGACGCAGAGCTAATCCAATATGAACAAGAATACAACAAAACAACAGAAAACCATAAAAGTAAACAATAGATTATACAACAAGGCATACCACAACGGTAGTAAACACCTTGCACTATAGAAATAGTTTACGCATCACTCCACAAAGTGACATCGTTATTTTTGTAGCGGCTGTGCAGCCGCTTTTTGTTGTACCCGACTAACACAGCTCAACAGAGAACAACTTCTATTTTTCCTGTCTAAAAAAGCTCACAGCCACTCTAACATAATCAATAAAAGACATATAAGCCAAAACAATGCTTACAGAAAAGCAGACAATCATTGCGACATTGAGATAAGATAGCCAGCCCAGAGCCGGGAAAATGTGCGGCCAAGAAAAGACAGCAAGCCCCATAAAAGTAGAAACAGAATAGAACACAGACTTTAGCTTTCCCCCTGCCCTCGCACCCATAGCAAAACCATGTCTTGAGAGAATCATTCTCAAAAAAAGAATCCCTAACTCTCTGTACATGATAAGTAAAAAAATCCATGCAGGCAGAATCCCTGCAACAACAAAAGCAAGAAAATAAGTAAGCCTTGCCACCACATCCGCAAAAGGATCCAGCAGTTTACCTATGTCGCTCACATTACCTGTCCTCCTCGCTACCATACCGTCAAAAAGATCACTTATCTCCATGACAGCATAAAGAACCCACAGTCCGAGCAGGACAGAAAAAACCGGCCTTGTTTTGGCAAGACCAAAAAGCACAAAAAAAACAGGCGCAAGAACAATGCGCGAAGAAGTAAGGATATTGGCAGCATGTTTCTTCATAATTAGCAGGCTAGTACAAGGCACAGCATTTGTCAACATAAACACCGAACGGCAGAGCTGCGGCTTTCCAAATAGAGAAAAAAGACGCAGCTCTGCCTGCCTGCGGCATATAGAAAAAACGAATACTTTTGGCACTATCAAAAATCAAAATCCTGCATTTTTTACTATTTTCTATCAAAAAAAATATAACACAATAGGTTTTATTGACACCATTTTCTTTTAACTATACAGTAAAAAATCATGGAAAAAGAAAAATACACCCCCGTTGCACATATTTGTGGTACTGTTCTGCTTCTTGCAGCAATACAGTGGGGTTTTGTAGCTGCTCTTATATTGATTTATGATATCACAATAACAAAACCCCTCATGGTTTTCTTCATAAGTTCTGCAGCATATCACACAGCTATGGCAGCTTTTTTGCTGATACAAAGAAAAGACTTTTATAACATAGAACACAAGCGTTTTCTTCTAAGAATCAATATACCCAACTATCTTAGCCTGTTTAGACTGAGTTCCATGCCTACAGTAACGCTTCTTCTTGTTCTTGCATGGCAATATCCAATTGCTATTATAGTCCTTGTATTTACAGCAATTGTTTTTTTGACAGATTTTCTTGACGGATATATTGCAAGAAAAACCAATCAGATTACAAGGATTGGCCGTTATCTTGACAGCATGAGCGACTACGCCATCCTGATAGTAATCTCCATTGTCTTCTATAATTATCATCTCATACCCATGTGGTTCTTATGGGTGGTAATTGCAAGACTGTTTATACAAGGAATCGGAATGGGAGTTCTTCTCCTCATAAAAGGAAAAGTCAGAGTAGAAAGCTCATTTCTTGCCAAAACAAGCATTTTTTCTATAATGGTTGTATACGGTCTTCACATACTAAGCTTTTTCTATACATTGGAAATTCTCAACACGTATATTCTTCCTATAGTAGACATTATAGCAAGCATTATCCTTGCAATCTCACTTGCAGAAAAGCTTGCAAAGCTCTGGCAGTATAGCAAGCTACCTCCAGAGGAAATCTGATTTTTAACTACTGCTATTAATAGCGAATCATTTATTTCTTCCGCTGGTAGGCAGCACGGACCGCGCAGCGGGTCGTGCGTTCGGTATTATTTGTTTTTACACGGTCTTAGTTGACTTTGTTGCATAAGTAGCCTGAGTGGTGTTTTTATGTTATATTAAAAAAAATATATATGAGGGAGAGGTTATGATTGATTTTTACTTTTGGAATTATACAAGGGTTGTTTTTGGGCTTGAGGCAGAGAAGGAGCTTGAGTCCCATCTGGAGCTGCTGGGAGATAAGGTGCTTTTGCACTATGGAGGCGGTTCTATCAAGCAGATAGGTCTCTACGATACCGTGATAAAGACTCTCAAAAAGGCCGGGGTGAGTTTTGTGGAGCTGGGCGGGGTTAAGCCCAACCCAAGACTGAGTTTGGTGTACGAGGGTATTGAGCTATGCCGTAAGGAAGGTGTGACGGGTATTCTTGCAGTAGGCGGCGGTAGTGTTATAGATTCGGCAAAGGCCATTGCAGCAGGTGTGCCTTATGATGGAGATGTGTGGGATTTCTATACAACAGATAAAAATCCGGATAAAGCTCTTCCCATAGGGGTTATGCTTACACTCCCAGCTGCAGGCAGTGAGACAAGTACCGGCAGTGTAATAACCAAGGAGGAAGGTGAGCTCAAGCGAGACACGGGTTCTCCTATCTTGAGGCCCCAGTTTGCAATTCTCAATCCCAAGTGGACGCTCAGTCTTCCCTGGTATCAGACGGCATGCGGTATAAGCGATATGTTTGCCCATATAATGGAAAGGTATTTTACTACAGTAGAACATGTTGAGCTTACGGATAGAATGGCAGAGGGTGCAATGAAGACTATAATTCATCAGGCATACAGGCTCAAGGAGAATCCGGATAACCTGGATGCAAGAAGCGAGATTATGTGGGCTGGGACTGTTGCACACAATGATATCTTGCATACAGGACGTATCGGCGACTGGGCAACTCATATGATAGAGCATGAGCTCAGCGGGATATACGATATAGCGCATGGTGCAGGACTCAGCATAGTATTCCCCGCATGGCAAAAATACATGCTGGACAAGCATCCACAGAAAATTGCTCAATTTGCCCACAGGGTTTTTGATATAGACTATTATCAGGATGATATAAAAGAGACCGCTCGCATGGGCATAAAGCGTCTAGAAGAGTTCTACCGAGATATGGAGCTTCCCGTAAGGCTCAAGGATGCAGGCATAGGCACCGACAGAATCCGGGAGATGGCAAAGAAGGCCACCAGAGATGATAAAATCAAGCTTGGAAACTTCCATAAGCTGGACAGCAAGGCAATAGAAGAGATACTGCATCTTGCAGCAGAATAAAAGTCATGATAGAAAAAAATAAGGGAGAGGATAGTCCTCTCCTTTATTTTTGCAAGTATAACCCGATTATAAGACAGATGAAGCGAGTATTCCTTTTTTTTGCATTCATTACAGCAGCAAACATCGCAGCACTTGAGCTGCAGGGCTATGCCTCATGGTATGGCCCGGGATTTGCGGGAAAACTAACTGCTTCAGGGGAAGTATTTGACCCTCAGAAACTCACAGCTGCACACAGAGACCTGCCATTTGGTACAAAAATACGCGTAACAAACCTTTCCAATAACAGGACAGTAGTGGTCACAATCAACGACAGAGGACCTTTTGTAAAAAACCGCATAATCGACCTGTCAAAAAAAGCAGCAGAAGAACTGGACATGATAAAAACAGGCACGGCACTTGTAAAGCTGGAAATCATCAGCATTCCCAAAGGGCAGGAAAGACCGGTAATCCTGCAGGCAGGTGCATTTAAAGACAAAAAAAATGCAGAACAACTATGCAGCCTGCTAAAGAAACATAAAATAAGCGCAATAATAGAAGAAACCCATACAAATTATAAAGTAATAGTTTACACAAAGAGCTCTTTGGAGAAGGCAACAAGAGAAAAGCTTGCAAAACTGGGCATAAAGAATGTCTTTAAGCGAAATAAAAAATAATACCGAACGTCGGGGCCGCGCCAAATAAAAGCAAAGCAGGAAAGGTGCAGCCCCTCCTGCCTTCGGCGAGGTATTTTTCCATCCAGAACACTATTGCATTATATTTTTTATTATGTCAGATCCTGCCGGAGGCAGTGCGTGACGCTGCAACGTCATCGCACGTTCGGTATAAAATTTGTTTGTAAAATTGGACAAAATATCTGATAATTATATTATGGCAAAAATTATGCTTGTGGAGGATGAGGCACTCATCGCTCTGGATATAAAAAACAGTCTGGAGTCGGCCGGACACGAGGTTCTCTTGGCGGCCAATGCAAAAAAAGCGCTGGAATGTACAGAAAATAACCAAGATATAGAGCTTTTTATTCTGGATATAGGGCTTGATGGGAAACTGAGCGGGATAGAGCTTGCAGAAAAAATACGCAAGACAAAAAAAGAGAGCATAATATTTTTTTCCAACTTTTCGGACAACGATACACTCAACAGGCTTGCAAAGATAGAAAACAGTATATTCCTTCCCAAGCTTATATCTAGAGAGATTCTCATAAGCAATATTTCTCTTTTGTTACATACCACAAAGAAAAAAAGAAAAAGGACAACTATAAATCCCATAAGCACGGCTTTTGCAGAGCTTTTTGAGACTATGGAGGAGGGAGTAAGTCTTAATCAGCTTGTGCCAGATATAAAAACTCCCACAGGCTATAAGATTATCAGGGTAAATCAGGCTTTTTGCAATATCATAGGAAAGAAAAAAGAAGAACTGGAAGGCAAGATGGCAAATGAGGTTTTGCCGTCACTACCGGAGCATTTTGTAGAAAAGATGCTGGAGGTTGTAAGAGAAAGAAAATCTCAGAGGTTTAATCTGCATCTGGAGGATATCGATAGGCATCTTTCCGTATCACTCATTCCGTGGAACATGGGCTTCGGTGCCATATGGAGAGACATAACAGAAGAAATAAAGCTGACAGAGGCTCTTAGAAAAAGTGAGAGCCGCTACAGGGTGCTAGTGGAGAATCAGACTGATATGGTGGTTAAGGTGGATACAGAGGGACGTTTTTTGTATGTTAGTCCTTCTTATTGTGCTGTTTTTGGCAAAAGTGAGGAAGAACTTCTTGGCCGTTCTTTTGTCCCGCTGGTACATCCAGACGACAGAGAATCGACTCTCAAAGCAATAGAGAATGTATACAGACCACCTTATACTGCCTACATGGAACAGCGTGCCATTACCAAGGACGGTTATAGATGGATAGCGTGGAGCGACAGCGCTATTATGGATGAAGAAGGAAACATAAAGGCCATAATAGGAGTAGGAAGAGATATCCACGATAAAAAAACAGCGGAGATAGAACTTAATAAAACAAGAAAGAAGCTAGAGGAAACTCTAGAAGAAAAAGAAATTTTGCTTAAAGAGCTCATCCACAGGGTAAAAAATACTCTATCTTTGATTCTGAGTTTTATACATCTGGAAAAAGCTTCCTGGGATAACAAGAGATTTTTGAGCAGGATGGATTCTCTTGAAGCAAGGATAAAGTCTTTATCAGAACTCTATGGGCTTTTGCACTCTACGGGGAACATAAAAAAGATAGATGTATCTTTTTATATAGAAAAACTTGTGGAAACAATCATAAAAGCCTATGGGATGTATCATAAGATAGAACTTGTTACAAAGCTTGACAGTATAAAGATGCCAGCAAAGGAGGCAACAAGTATAGGACTAATAGTGACAGAAACAGTAACCAATGCCTGCAAATATGCTTTTGAAGGAAGAGAAAGTGGCAGGCTATCCATACAACTAAATAAGAAAGACGACCTAATATATATAAATATAGAAGACAACGGGATAGGCATACAGCAAAAAGAAGGGGAAAAAGGAGAAGATTTTGACCAATCAACACATGGTGGACTAGGATTGCAGCTTATTCCCCTTCTTGTACAGCAGCTTGGCGGGGACATAGAGACATCAACAGACAACACCGGTACTCGCATATGCATATCCATACCTGGGAAGTAATAAAATATATTTTATATTACCTGTCTGTTTTCTTAGCTCTTTTGTGGCGGTTTGATTTTTATTTTTTTTTAAGCTAGAATCCGCTATAAAAACAACAGGAGTTAAGATATGATCAAGATAAATTCTAATTATTCCAAGCTCAAGGCTTCTTATCTTTTTTCTACGATAGCAAAGAAAGTATCGGAATATCAGAAAAATAATCCGGATAAGAAGATAATAAAGATGGGTATAGGTGATGTTACTTTGCCTTTGCCTCCTGCTTGTGTTGCAGCTTTTTCTTCTGCAGTGGAGGAGATGGGCAAAGCCGATACTTTTAGGGGATATGGTCCAGAACAGGGATATGAGTTTTTGAGAAAGGCCATAGCAGATAATGATTTTAAGGCAAGGGGTATGGATATAGAGCCGGATGAGATTTTTGTCTCTGACGGTGCTAAGAGCGACAGTGCTAATATACAAGAGCTTTTTGCAGAGGATGTTAGGGTTGCAATACAGGACCCTGTTTATCCTGTATATCTAGATACCAATGTCATGGCTGGAAGATCAGGAGAACCGGCTGATGGCAGATATGATAATATAACATATCTTCCGTGTGTTCCCCAAAACAATTTTCTCCCGGATATTCCTGCTGAGACTGTGGACCTAATATACCTCTGCTATCCCAACAATCCTACTGGCGCTGTGGCGGATAAGACTTATCTCAAAAAATGGGTGGATTACGCAAGAGAAAACAAGTCTATTATTATTTTTGATGCTGCTTATGAGGCTTTTATAACTGACGAGAATATCCCCCACTCCATATATGAGATAGAAGGTGCAAAAGAGGTTGCAATAGAGATAAGAAGTTTTTCCAAGACAGCAGGTTTTACAGGCACAAGATGTGCTTACACAGTTGTTCCCAAGGAATGTATTATAAAAGACGAGAACAAAACAGAGTACAGTCTCAATGCCATGTGGTTTAGGAGACAGAGTACCAAGTTTAACGGAGTGTCTTACCCTGTGCAGAGGGCAGCAGAGGCTGTATACAGCGAGGAGGGTAAAAAACAGGTCAAGGAAAATATTGCATATTATCTAGAAAACGCACGTATTCTCAGAGAAGCCCTGGAGGGTCTGGGATATGAGTGTACGGGAGGTAAAAACTCTCCTTATATATGGATAAATACAGGCAAGGATTCCTGGGAGTTCTTTGACATGCTTCTTGATAAGGCACAGATTGTGTGTACTCCGGGTAGTGGATTTGGTAAGGCTGGAGAGGGTTTTGTACGGTTTAGCGCTTTTAACAGCAGAGAGAATGTTATAGAAGCTGCAGACAGATTAAAAAGGTTGCTGGGTTAGTTTTATGAGGAGTGTGGCTTTTCTTCTGTTTTTTATAGTGGGTCTCTTTACTATCTATGTTGTAACTCCGCTTTACTATATATTTAGTTTGTTTTCAAAAAGGCTTGCTAGTTATTTTCGCTGTGTTGCACCAACTGTGTGGGCAAAGTCTATTTTTATGATGGTGGGTGCTCCTGTTACGGTTGAGGGCAGAGAGAACCTTCCTGCGCATAACAGGATTTGCTTTGTTGCCAATCACGAGAGCTATGCAGATATCCCTCTTGTTTTTATTGCAACACGCAGATCCCCCGGGTTTATAGCCCGCAAAGGGCTTGAGAAGGTGCCAGTAGTAGGGTTATGGATGTACATCCTCAAGTGTGTGCTTATAGATAGAAAAAGCCTCAGACAGGGTAAGCTTGCCATAGAAAAAGGCGCAGAACAGATAAAAAAAGGTACTCCCATGGTGATTTTCCCAGAAGGTACGCGCTCCAAGAGCTACAAGATGCGTCCGTTTAAGGGCGGTAGCTTTAAGCTTGCGTTTTTATCTGATGCTACTATTGTTCCACTTAGTATTGTAGGAAGCTTCAAGCTGTATGAGGAATACGGGGCTGTAAGGTCTCATCCCGTAAAGGTGGTTATTCACAAACCAATAGAGATAAAAAGTCTTTCACAAGAGGAGCGCATAACTCTTCCAGAGAAGGTACAGGAGATTATTGCTTCTGCTCTTCCCGATGCCTAAGAGGCTTTGATACCGAAAGGGCTTAACGCATAGCGTTAAGCCCTTTTTATGTTTGTCATATTAGTGTTTTAAACAGGTGTGCGTATTGTTTCTTATCCGTTATTTGCGCTTATATCCTTAGCCGCAGGCAGGAGGGAAGCGCGCCTTGCTTTCTTTTTTGCTTTATTGGCGCGCTTACGACGTTCGGTATAAAAATAGTTTTAAAAAAAAGTTTTTGTTGAAAAATACGCTTTTTAATGTGAAAATGTTTAGAGATTTTAGAGTTTTTACAAGGAGTGTATTGTGAGGAAGGGAGTTTTGCTTCTTGTTTTTTTGCTTCTGGGAGGGGTTTTTCTATCCGCAGAGGAGGTTATAAAAAATCCAGGTTTTGAGGAGTGGAATAAGGATATTCCTACTGCTTGGGCTCTGCATACGTGGAAGAATATAAAAGGGGTAGTTTTTGAGCGCTCGGATGTATCTCACAGCGGCAAGTTCTCTGTGTATTTGGAGAATATGGTAGAGGAGGACAGCAAGGTTTTTCAGACTGTACGGGTAAAGCCTGGGGCTTTGTACCGCTTTTCTGCCTGGGTAAAAGCAGAGGGAGTGCCAAGAGAGATGCTCGGTGCAAATTTGTCTGCTATGGAGTCCATGGAGCATTCTATGGATGTAAAGGATACAGGCGGAAGGTGGCAGCAAATTGTGGTTTATGCACGGGCGGGTAAGAATCAGGACTCAGTAAGGCTCACTCTTAGACTCGGGGGATATGGTGCCTTGAGCCGCGGTAAGGTGTGGTTTGACGATGTTTCTTTTGTACAGGTTAAGGCTGTACCAGAGGGTGCCCAGGTTATAAAGCTCTACAGAGAGGAGAATATTGCCTCAGTAAAGCATGGCTTTCCACTGGGAAAGATTGTTTTTGTGTTTCTTATATATGTTTTTCTTGCCTATTTCTTATATAAGAGGCGAAATATTCTTACCTCCAGGACAGGTACAAAAAGATATGTTGCAATCATGCTTGGAGCTGCTTTTCTTCTGAGACTGCTTGTTGCTGTTTCCTATCCAGGACATGTGACGGATATGCCAACTTTTTACGGCTGGGCAACAGAGCTTGCGGATAAGGGTATTTTTTCTTTTTATGGGAGTAATACTTTTAAGGATTATCCGCCAGGATATCTTTATATCCTATATGTTGCAGGACTTCTTATTAGGTTGACAGGAGCTGCTTACGGAAGCTGGCTTTCTATTCTACTTCTCAAGCTTCCGTCCATGCTGATTGACCTTTTATCCGCTTTTATAATAATACGGCGGTTTAAGGATTCTCGCGGGCTTGCTCTCGCCACTCTATATGTCTTTAATCCAGCTGTAATATACAATTCTTCTCTGTACGGACAGGTGGATAGCATATTGGGGCTGCTTATTATGCTTGTTGTTCTTTCCTATTGGGACAGACGATATGTAGTTTCTGCTATGTGGCTTGGGATTATGCTTGCCATAAAACCTCAGGCTATGCTCTTTGCACCTATAGGCTTGTTCTTTGCAGTAAAGGTGCTTGTACCTGTTATAAAGGCATTGTTTTTAAAACTGATAAACAAGGACAAGGGCAAAATAGATTTTACGCAAGCCATTATACTTACAAAGGCGCTTTTTGCGTGTACAGGTGCCTATGTTATACTGCATGTTCCTTTCTTTATCATGTATCCGGCAAAATTCTCCGAGCTTTATATGCGAATCATGTCTTCCTATCCTTTTGTCAGCGTAAACGCTGCTAATTTTTGGGCTCTTATGGGATACAACTGGAAGACTGTTCTCTTTAAGTTTTTCGGTATACCGTTCTTTGTATGGCAGAAAGTAATACAGCTTGTGCTTCTTTTTTCCGCCGCTTTTGTCTACTTTGCAGAAGAAAGAGGCAGCTTATCAGACAAAATAGCATACTCAGGCTGCAAAGAAAAAACAAGGAAAACAGAGGATAAACTCGGGGAGGCTGAGACAGATACTAATAAAAAAGAGTCGAACATAGAGCTCAGCTCCGTATCAACACAAGTAGATAAAAAGCCTCTTTATGCAGATAAAAAAGTCTCAGAAAACAAATCGGCAAGGAAGAATACACATAATAACAAAGAAAGAAATAATACAGACAATGCAAACGACGTATATAAAAGTTCGCCTGTCATAACAGCTCTGTTTCTTGCAGTATTGGGCTTTACTTTTCTTATGAGGATGCATGAGCGTTATCTCTATCCTGCTATTATCCTTTCTATTTGTGCCTTTCTGACAACCAGTCGCAAAGGCTTCCTTGTATTGTTTTTTTCCCTCAGTTTTTCCAACTTTATCAATCTGGCACAGGTCATATACCTTGCAAAAACACAAAGCTTTGTCATAGAGCCGGATGCCGCCCTGTTTTTATCTTCTATCATCTGTGTTATAAGTGCGTTGGGACTAATCCTCATGCTTTTCCCACGTATAACAGGAGCAATAAGTACTTTTATATCCGGTATATACAAAAAATTGTCTACAGCTCACAACAAGAACAACGATGCCTCTGTAGCAGAAGATTTTCTTAGTAGACTAAAAAAAGAAAAAACAGATAAAAAGACTATTCTAATGCTCACAATAATTACTGCAGTATATTCTGTAGTAGCACTCATAAACCTGGGCTCTGCCTCTACTCCAACTACAATCTATAAACCACAGGTTAGAGACACTTATTTTGTTATAGAAAAAAAAGAAACCAAGGATACGGAAGGCATAGCATGGTACAGAGGATACGGCTCGGGAAGCTACATAGTCTACACATCACAGGACAGAAAAAACTGGAAACAAGTTAATAAAATAGAAAACACCAATATATGGGCTGAATTTGGCTGGCAGCTTCTAGATTTGACACAGGGGAAAAGCGACAAATACCTTCTTATCAGAACAGAAAAGCCCGGACAAGCCATACATGAGATTATTCTTTATAACAGCGATTTTAAAGCAATCGCAGTCAGCATGCCGGAGAGCTTTAGAAGCCCTGCTGATGAGGGAATACCTGAGAATCTCATAGATGAGCAGACAAGCTGGAACGGTAATATTGGCTTTTACACTAACATGTACTTTGACGAGATATACCATGCTAGAACTGCCTATGAGTACGCAAAAGGAATACGTCCACTTGAGACAACACACCCTCCTCTAGGCAAACTAATAATGTCACTGGGAATTCTTATATTTAAGATGACACCCTTTGGCTGGCGCATACCTGGCACACTCATAGGGATACTCATGCTCCCTCTCATCTTTCTTCTTGCAAAAGAGCTGTTTAAAAGAAATGACCTAGCCCTTATTACAACAGCCCTTATTGCAACAGAAAGCCTACACTTTGTGCAAACACGTATAGCTACAATAGACAGCTATGCGGTATTTTTTATCATCCTAATGTACATACCAATGGTAAAATACTATCTTGCAGACAACAAAGAAGCAGGACAGTTTAAAAAGTACGCAATACCACTTATGATGTCCGGCATCTTCTTTGGACTTGGAGCAGCTTCCAAGTGGACATGCATATACGCAGGAGGAGCACTGGCCTTTCTGTATTTTACAAAGCTGGGCATGGCAATCTACAAAAAAGACATAACAATACAACAAGCTATTATCAATATGCTGTGGGCATTTGTATGCTTTATTGCATTACCGGCAATAATCTACAGTATAAGCTACATACCCTTTGCCATATCAGAAGGGGTAAAAAACGCTCCAGACCTTATAAAACTAATAATAAGAGAACAAAAAGGCATGTACGTATATCACAGCCAGGTAAAAGACCCACACCCCTTTGCCTCGCCATGGTGGCAATGGCCTCTTATGATAAAACCAATGTGGTACTATTCTGGACAAAAATATCTTCCACAAGGCTACATATCCAGCATATTAGCAGTTGGAAACCCGTTCACCTTCTGGATAGGAAGTCTTAGCATGCTGGCACTCATCTTTTTTGCAAAAAAAGATAAAACAGCAAGCCTGATACTAATACTATTTGCCTTCCAGTATCTTCCATGGGCAATAAGCCCTCGTACGGTAACATTTATATACCACTTTTTTACATCAACACCATTTATAATACTGGCACTGGCATACATCCTAGGCTTTCTTGCAAACAAATTTCCGCACAGGAAAAAACTCATATTCATAACCGCAATAACAATAAGCACAATACTATTTGCCGCATTTTATCCCATACTAAGCGGAGCAGTTATAAGCAAAAACTATGCAAGCCTGCTTAGATGGTTTAACACATGGTATTTTTACCAGTAAACATAAACGGAGGAAATAACATGGTATCCATCATAATACCCGTATTTAACGAAGAAGAAGTTCTCAACGAACTCTATAAAAGAATCACAACAGTAATGGACAGTACAAAAGAAGACTATGAGCTTGTATTCATAGATGACGGAAGCAGTGACAACACATACTCCATGTTAAAAGAATTGCATAAAAAAGACAGAAGATGCAAAATTATTCACTTTTCACGCAACTTTGGACACCAGATAGCAATAACAGCAGGCATGGACTACTGCAAAGGAGACGCTATAGTCATAATAGACGCAGACCTGCAAGATCCACCAGAACTAATACCAGAAATGCTGGAAAAATGGAAACAAGGAGCACAGATAGTACATGCAAAAAGAAAAAAAAGAAAAGGAGAAAGCATCTTTAAAAAAGCAACAGCCGCCATATTTTACAGAACGCTCAAAGCACTCACAAACGTAGAAATACCAGTTGACGTAGGGGACTTTAGACTCATGGATAAAAAAGTAGTCCAGTCATTAAGAAGCATGAGAGAAAGAAACCGCTTTGTGCGAGGACTGGTAAGCTGGACAGGCTACAAACAAGCAGAAGTAACATACATACGCGACCCGCGCTTTGCAGGCACAACCAAATATCCGCTCAAAAAAATGATACGCTTTGCACTCAACGGCATAACATCCTTCTCCGACAAACCCCTCAAGATAGCAAGCCTTCTTGGCTTTCTGCTCTCAACAGCAGGCTTTATCTACATGCTCTACGTACTTTACCAGAAATTATTTACAACACAAGTCGTACAAGGATGGACAACAATAGTTGTTTTGATACTTGTATTCAACGGATTCACCCTCCTCTCACTTGGAATATTAGGAGAATACGTAGGCAGAATATACGAAGAAATAAAACAGCGCCCTCTATACATAATAGAAGAAAGCCTTGGCTTAGAGGACTCAAAAGAATGAAAAAACCCCACATCCTGCAGTTTTTAAAATACAACGCAGTAGGCATCCTTAACACAACAATAGACATAACAACCTTTGCCATACTAACAGCAATGGGCCTTGCAGCAGAAATATCGCAGATAATATCCTACACACTTGGCATGGCAAACAGCTACCTGCTCAACCGATACTGGACATTTGCAAAAAAAGAAACCCCCACACACAAAGAGGCCTTGAGATTCATAATCGTTAATCTCACAGGACTTGCCATATCTATAGCAACAATAAGCCTCACAAAAATAACACTAGGCAGCACAGAAACCGGGAACACAATGATAGCAAAATGGCCCGTATACACAATAGCAGGAAAAGCACTTGCAATGGCTCTAAGCATAGGCATAACATTTCCACTCAACAAAAACTGGGTATTTAAAAAATAAAAAACCGAACGGTCTTACCACTGCCACGCAAGCAAAATAAACCGCAGGCGGCGGTAAGACCTGCCTGCGGCAAACATAAAGTAAACAAAACTAGTAAGAATTAATATGGACATGCCCCCAATCAACAGAAGACTTATAATGAATATACCATAAGCCATCGGAAGCAGCAGGAATCTGCCACTGATACATAAACTTATTCTTACAATCTACACCATTTATATCCAACAAATCGAGATTCCAAGAATTAAGCTGTGCATTCCAGTTCTGAGAGACAGCAAAACCATCAGTCTTCCAAAAAAACTCCCCCTTACCATTAAAAACAAAAGGCAAAGAAATCATCACATAAGAACCGGAAGTAGGAGTAATACTTGGTGTCGGTGTTGGTGTCGGTGTTGGTGTCGGTGTTGGTGTCGGTGTTGGTGTCGAAGAAGAAAGAACATTATTCTTAAACCATAACCCCCAGGAAGTAGGATTTGCAGCATCAAAACTATTAACCATATCAAGATACTCTACCCCGCCTCCATTGCCGCTCCAACTCCAGCCCATAAGACCAACACCATAACGGACAGCATAAGAGACAATTGCATCCTCATCGGGATTACCATCGCTATGCATATTGCCAAACTCCCCTACAACAAGAGGCAGCCCCATGTCCTTAAATACCTTCATATAAGACTCAACCTCGGCAGGAGTATCAAAAACTCCGTACATATGTATTGAAAAAATAAGATTATTAAGAGAATCCGCCGCAGCAACAGAAAGCGCATTATCTCTCATGGTAAAAGACCAATCCTGTCCCCAGTTGGGAGCATCTATCATTATGGTGTGGGTAAAACCAGCAGCCCTAAGAGAAGAAATAGCATTCTTTGTATCCGTTATCCAGTTTTGATAATTTCTGTTACCATAAGGCTCATTACCAATATTAATTATGACAAAATCCTCATTACCAATAAGAACAGATTTTATCTCCTTCCAATAAGAAACAGCATCAGCAAGCGAACAGGCAGCACTATCCTCTCCATACCCTGTAGTATCATGCACCTCAAGCACAAGATAAGAATAACCAATAGTTCTTGCAAGATTGATTATGTTTTTCACATCACTTGCAGAGTTTTTTGTCCATCTATACCCATTGGACAAAACAACACGTACAGTATTTGCTCCCCAGTTCTTTATGCCCATAAGTGAACTCTCAAGCTTATCCGTATACCAAGTATGGGCATGATTTATTCCCCTTATCTCAGATGCGGCAATACCTGCACTTATCGCCCTGGAAGGCAATTCGGCAAGATAATAAGCCGTATCCGTATCTAGCGAACAGGAAACCGCTCCCATAATAAGAGCAAAAAGAATAAAAAAAGATAAAAACCATCGTTTCATTAAGCAACCTCCCCAGAATATATTCCGATTTCTAGAAACCGGTGTAATATTCTACACTGAGATATTAGACTTGTCAAATTTTTTGAGTTATTTTATAAAATAGAGTTATTGGATAAAGTTTTCATATACTATGGGATAATATATACTTATAAATCGGTTTAAATGGCCGCACTAAGGCGGCCAAAAAATCATTTTATTTCGAGATGAGACCAGTCTACAGAAGACTTAAAATGTATATACCAGAAACCATCTTCATTAGGAGTTATGGTATGCTGAGCAACCCACAGGTTGGAATAATCCGTACCATTAATATCCAGAAGCTCAATATTCCATGAGTTGATAAACCTTCCCCAATTCGCAGTCCTAGAAAAAGCATCAGTTTTCCAAAAAAATTCACCACTGCCATCATAAATCATAGGCAAAGTTATATACTCATAAGGCGGGTGACTTGGGACAGGTGTAGTTGGGACAGGTGTAGTTGGGACAGGTGTAGTTGGGACAGGTGTAGTTGGGACAGGTGTAGTTGGGACAGGTGTAGTTGGGACAGGTGTAGCTTCGCTCTTTGCAGCCATATATGCCGCATGTTCTCTAAAGACAGCAAGTTCCGGAGCTCCGGCCATAACTCCAAACTTAGGATCTACAAGCCTGTCCGTATACCACCAGAAAAGACTTCCATCTACATCATACTGCTCAATAGCATCAAAAACTCCTCTCCAAAAAACAAGCCTGTCCGTATCATGGCTGTTCCATTCTCCAAGCAGAAGGGGTTTGCCGATAACCTTGTGAGCATCATCAACCCAAGCCTTTATCAGAAGCTGTGTTGCCGTAAGCAGATCACTCACTCCATAGTGAGAAAGAAGCTGCTCTCTGGCCCAATGCTCGGTGGGATACGGATGAGCAGAACAAAAGTCTATATAAGGTGACTGATGGATATAGACAAAGGGATTGCCCTCATCACCTCCAAACCCGTACTTGAGTTCATGTCCCTCCAACCCTGTGCCAACCATATGGTTAGGGTCAAGAGCCTTGATAAATGCTGCCATTTCATCAACCCACGCCCTGAGGTGCTCACCTGGAACGCTCTCCGCCACATCCTGGTAACGTGGCTCATTCATAAGTTCCCATGCAAATATAGTTGGATCATCTTTATAGGCTATACCCGTATAATGATTGACTCTTGTTACAAAATGCCTAACATAGTTTCTGTACTGTTCTTTACATCCGAGATTGGTAAAAAATATTGCCCGTGCCGCATGACTGCCATAGGGAAGACCTTCCCATTTTAATCTCTGGTCTATTCCACCATAGGCCTCCCAATAATTTTCCAGAGTGATTATTATTCTCACACCATGTCTTCTTGCAGAATCAAGAATGTAGTCAAATAGCATAAACTGAGGTTCACTGTAGACTCCTTTTTCCGGTTCAAAGCCATGCCACACCTCATGGGAAAAGCCCCATATCCTAAGAACATTGACACCATCTGCTGCAAGATTCTCAAAATGTGCATCTATCCTTGCCTTGTCCATAAATAGACGTTCTATAAGGTCCGTACTTCCTGTATTACTGCCATCACCAAACGTAAACAAATCATAGGTGTTAGCTCCAGTAACATAAAAGGGTTTTCCATCGAGAATAAAGTTGGTACCTTCTGCATAAACAAAACCTGAAGGAACAAAAGAGACTGCTCTTTGTATGTTCATGGACTCTGTATCAGAAAATAAGACCTCCTGAGAACAGGAGACAAATAAGGAAAGCAGGAATATTATTCCCACAATGTACAGAGATTTTTTCTCTGATAAGTTTAAAAAAATTTTCATATAACCTCCCCAATATCCGGATAAACCGGTTTTTAGGATTTTAAACCGGTTTGTTTATTATGTCAAATTTCTTTAATAAAAGATTTATACTAAAGTAAATCGATTTCTTGATTTTAACAAAGAAAAATCAGTTGCAACCATAAAAACTCTGGAATAATAGGTAAAATATATAAAAAAAGGCAGTGGCTGTTAGGCCACTGCCGTTCGGTATGAGTCTTTTAAAAAACACATATCAACCATAGAGGTGTGTAAACTGATGCAAAAGCTCATCTGCCTTGGGTTTGCATTTGCCGCATACAGTGCCTATCTTGGTGTGCTCCTGTAATTCTTCCCATGTTCTGACGCCGTGGTCACGTACCATGGACTCTATATCCTGCTCAGTTATATTGAGACAGTTGCACACTACTTTTGCAGCCTGTTTTTCTATCTCTCCTTCGCGACCTGTGCGCTTAAGATAATCCTCTATCGCCGCACGCAGCGCTTTATCTCCAAGAACGGAGCAATGTATTTTATGCTCAGGGAGTCCACCAAGACGCTCCACAATCTGATCCGGGGTTATCTTATAGGCATCCTTGATGTGCATGCCCTTTACAGCTTCAGACAACATGGATGTAGAAGCAATAGCACTAGCACAGCCATACGTCTTCCATCTGCAGTCAATAATCATATCATTCTCAACCTTGATAACAACAAGCATCTGGTCGCCACACTGTACATTACCAACAAGCCCCCTGCCATCGGGAGAAAACTCATCCTCAGGAACATCTAAAACATTCTTAGGATTCATAAAATGTTCCTGCACAATATCAGAATAAAGCCAATCGCTCATAAAAACTCCTTGTAAAATTATCCGGAATATACAGAAGATATCTTTCTAAGCCTCTCCACGACAGGAGGTAGTACCTCAAGAACATAATCAACATCTTCTTCCGTACTTGCCCAACCAAGGCTAAAGCGTATGGACCCGTGAGCTCTCTCTGGGTCAGAATCAATAGCAAGAAGAACATGCGACGGATCAAGAGAACCTGAGGCACAGGCAGAGCCGGTAGAAACAGCAACTCCCATCATATCAAGCCCTAGCAAGATAGCCTCACCCTCAATCCCTCTAAAAGAAACATTGAGAGTACCGGGGAGACAATACTCAGGATGCCCGTTTACAATCACATCCTTTATATTCTCCTCAATCCCCTGCCTCAATTTCTCGCGCAGAGCCCACAGTCTGGAAGACTCCTCTCCCAGTTTCTCCTGAGCAATCTCACAAGCCTTACCAAGTCCGGCAATCCCCTGAGTATTATACGTACCCGCACGTTTACCATGCTCCTGATGACCACCATGTATAAAAGTACAAAAAGGAGTACCCTTTCTCACGTACAGAACACCAACCCCCTTGGGACCGCCGATCTTATGAGCAGAAAAACTAAGATAATCCACATCGAGTTCTTTTACAGACACAGGAACCTTACCCACAGCCTGCACCGCATCTGTATGAAAAAGAGCACCCTTCTTATGTGCAATACTTGCAGCAGCCTTAATATCCTGCAAAGTACCAATCTCATTATTTGCCATCATAAGAGACACAAGAGCAGTATCGGACGTAACAAGCTCATCCAGTTTATCAAGATCAAACCTGCCATAAGAATCCACAGATACATACGACACAGAAATACCCGTATGCTCAAGAAACCGCGCAGTAGACAAGATACTAGGATGCTCGATAACAGATGTGACAACAGAAGAACGCCCCAGAGAAGCACAAGAACAAGAAGAACTCCCACAGGAGAACATCTTGAGTACGCTATTATTACTCTCAGACCCGCCACCAGTAAAAACAATCTCCTCCGGCTCAGCCCCTATAAGACGTGCAACAGCCTTTCTAGCACCCTCAACCAGAGCAGAAGCCTCCCTACCAAAGCCATGGAGACTGGACGCATTACCAAAAACATCCAGAGCATCCATAAGAACATCCCGCACCTCTGGCAAAACAGGCGTTGTGGCATTATAATCCATATAAACTCGTTTTTTCATCCCAAAACCCATAAAAATAAGATAGACAAAAATTATCAAATAAAATGCTTATAGTAAAGTAGACAAAATTAATAAACTATACAAATAATAAAAAAATACCGAACGGAGTCCCTGCACCATACAGAGAAAAACAAGCAGCACGGTGCAGGGACTCCTGCCTGCGGCGCAAAATAAAATCATTGATTCTCGTATTAGAATACATTATCATGGCCTATGGCAACGGACATAGAAAAAACAATCAGACAAGACCCCAACATAAGAAAATTCTGCTTCTACGGATTCTTTAAAAACCTAAAGTTTTTTGAACCTTATTTATACCTCTATCTTATCAATCAGGGATTTTCCTTTTTTCTTATAGGAACACTGTTTTCCATACAAGAAGCAATAGTATACCTCATGGAAATCCCATCCGGAGTATTTGCCGACAATTATGGAAAAAAAACAGCTCTGATTATAGCATTCTCGTTTTACATAGCATCATTTGCAGGCTTTTTCTTTATAAAAAACTTTGCAATCGCAGTAATAGCCATAAGCCTTTATGCGCTGGGAGAAGCATTTCGCTCGGGAACACACAAAGCACTAATATACAATTACCTTGAGCATAAAAACTGGTTTGAATACAAAACACTTGTCTACGGCAGAACACGCTCTTTTTCTCTCATAGGCTCAGCACTATCCGCAATACTATCCATAGCATTTATAATAGGACTCCCATCCGTAAAGTGGCTTTTTTTGCTATCAATCCTCCCCTACCTCATAGATGCGCTGCTTGTCATAAGCTACCCGCAATACCTTGACGAAAAACAAAGAACTAAATTTTCCGCATCAGGACTGATAAAAGATACATTTTTACACCTAAAAAAAATAATAAAAAGAAAAAAACTTCTCCGAGTCCTTATCAACTCCGCACAATTTGACGCATCGTTTAAAGTAACAAAAGACTACATACAGCCAATATTAAAGACCATGATAATGGCAAGCCCAATTATGCTGTTTCCCTTCTTAGAAAAAGAACAAAACATAAAAGCCATACTTGGAATAACCTATGCTCTCTTCTACATATTTAGTGCAGCAGCATCAAGAAACATATATAAGCTTACTAAAAAAACTAGCTCCGTCAATCTCTTAAACACAGGATACCTGATCCTTGCAATCCTCATGGCAATAACAGCACTAATAATAAAGCTCAATATAGTCATATTGATACCTATCCTATTCTTTGCCCTTTACATAGTAAAAAATGCAAGGCGACCAATAATAGTAGATGTTCTTGGCGATATAATAGAAAAAACAGAGCGCGCAACAGTCTTATCCGTAGACAGCCAGCTAAGATCCATTGCCATGGTCGTATTATCTCCCCTGTTTGGACTCATTGCAGATACTGCAGGACTCTCAGGTGCATTTATAATACTTGGAGCACTTCTTATACTCCTGTACCCCGTAATAAGCTGCAGAAAATAGCACTACAATATTGCAGCCATAGAACGCATCAGAATTATTTATATACTATAGAAATACAGTGCGGCTTTTGCACAAAACCAATGATACAAAAAAAGAAGAACAACCTGTCCTTCCTCCATTTTTTTTCAAAAAAATATACAAATAACTACTACATTCCCCTATCAAAGTATTCGCGTATTTTTTTATGAAGATGAACATAAGCAATAGAAAATATAATTTGAAACAACGGCAAAATAGCAGCAGGTATGGCCACCATAGCAGAAAAGGCAAGCATGGCAATAGCAATAGCAGTACCATTATTCTTACCAGTACTTAAAAAGGCAATAGCCATATGCTCCTTATAATCTATTTTAAAAAGTTTATTGACTACAGTCATAAGAGGAAACATAATTGCAAGATATATCAATGTTACAAAAGCAAGATTAACAACAACAGTCCAGTTCTTAAACAGTACCGGAGCCTTTAGCATAAAGATAAGAGTGACCATAAAAAGCATTGTTATCATGCTTATAAAAGAAAACAGAGGTTTAATCTTCTTAAATCCATTTTCCCCCTTACTCTTTATAATGATCCTTCTAGTTATATCACCCGCAAACATTGGCACTATAAGCACAAGGACTACTGTCTTCAACAACAAACCAAGAGGAATAGCAATATTATAAGCCTTCCCTAAGATATGTATAAAGAAAGGCAAGAAAATTGGAATAAGGACAAAAATAAACCCCATTGCAACAGTAGCTATCTCCAAACCACCTTCCACAAGACCGGTATAACCAAGACTCATAGACGAGCCGGGTATCAACATAACCAGCATAAAACCAAGCGCTATCTCCTGGTCATGGATAAACAATTTTACAAGTAAAATACTAATCAAAGGAGTAATAACAAAATTATATAGAACAGTCATAATGATTGGCTTAGGCTTCTTTAAGACACCGGGAATCTTTTCTAGATTAAGATTAATCATCATGGGATATATCATCATAAAAACAAAAACAGTAATCAAAACACTCAAAACAGATTTGTTAGCCACAACAAACCCGGGAAAAAGCACTCCCAATGACCATCCCACTGCTATGGATAAAAGAGCATACCACATAAGATTCTTCTTAAGATGTTCTGTCAATCTCTGTATCATATCCATATCATCATCCTTACGCTTAATTCAAAACAATAAGATAGTTTCATTATTTCAGAATATAGCAACAATAATAATATATGTCAAACCTTATATATCTTTTTGCCTATTGCCACAAAAACCTCATACGCATAGTTATATAGAATTATTTGCAAAACAATTTTAAAAAGCAAAGTGAAAATTATACCCAGCAGAGGAACAATTAGTTCTCCATCATAAGCTTACCCAGCTAGACACAGAAGTTATCTCATACTCCTTACAAACTCTGATGCTGCAACATATTTATCCACAAAACTTACAAGATACCCCTCTCGTGTTATGGGAGGAATAACAGTGAGCGGCCACATGTGTCTTATTATAATATCTCGTTCTATCTTCCCTATATAAGGGAAATCCTTTTTTGCATTTTTATATGATATTGTAGGATGAGAAAAACCGTGAGGAAGAGAGCTTTGTTTTGCCCCCCACTTCTTCCAATCATAGAAAAAATAATCATGCAGAAGAGCACCCTGCACTGTCTCTTTAAGCCTCAGATTCATCCTTCTGGCAAAAAGATAAGAGACCCACGCAACCTTTAGATTGTGCTGGTAAATGCTTTTTCCATGATGGTTTATTGATTTTATCCGTCTGTATTTCTCAGTCTCTGTAATCTCGGAAGCAAGCTTTCTAAACTCTTTGTAAAGCCCGTACCTGCTTTGTCTATCCATTGTCTTAAAAACCTTTTTGTTTACGCTGTCTCTTATGGCAAATATGATATTCTTATCTATCCTCGCCGGTTTAAGCAATTCTGCAAGGTTTTTTCTCAAAAAGCCAAAAGCCCTCGCAGGTCTTAGCATCCTAGCAAGCTCCATATCGGAAAGGTTGCTGAGAATAGATTTTATGACTTGAGTTGTTTTTTCAACACTCACAGCCTTTCTAAGTTCTATGATAAGAGAGGCAAATCTCTTATAAAGCTTAAAAGAATAAACAGTATCGACTGCAATGTAGACATAGAACAAAACAAGTATAATAAGAGCTGTATCCTGCTGTACGGAGCGCAACAATTCTGTAAAAAACGGTTGTATTATCTCAATCTCTGCAAAAGAAAGGATAGCCCAAAAGGAGCTAAAAAGGAGACAAACCCTACCGTTGATGTTGAGCGGAAAATTGGAATAATCCCAGAATTTAAGACCAAACGTTTTTTCTATTATATAGGAAGTAAAATATTCCAGAGATGTGGCTATAAGAGTAAAAATAAAAATCCTTATTCCAAAGGGTAAAAACAAAAGGCTGTCGTTTACAAGCAGGATAAATACGGCTCCAAATCCGTATATAGGGATAAAAGGCCCGTATAAGGAACCTGAGTTTATAAGGGTTTTTGTTGTGATACTCCTGTAAGCGGACTCTATTATCCATCCCAGAAAGGAGTATAGCATAAAATAAAACGCAAGGCTTTCCAACTCATGCATGCGTAAAAAATAATATGGTATCTTAACATCATCAACTCTTTTTTTTACAAAAACACAGAAGGCATATCTGTAAAAACGAGCATAATCTTTTCCCTGTATTCGCCACAGGCAGGCAGAGAGGCGTATATCTCACCTGTTTTTCTTAATAAGGGCGCATTTCTGCCGTTAGGTATAAAAAATGCTCCCCTTAAAACAGGGGAGCATAAAATGCTAGAAGGCAACCTTACTTTTTATTTTTCTCAGCATACTCTGCAAGTATTTTGCCCATGCTGATATATAGCTCTTTGGGCTTAAGCTGTCTGTCAAAGGGATGGGCGCTTCCGTAGCCGGGAAAAGTGCCTGGAACCCAGCTATTGGCATCGGTGTATCCCCACATTACAAAACAGGAGACCTTTTCTTCCAGTGCAATCCTAAGCAGCTTCTCATAGATCTCTTTCTGCAACTTTTCCTTCTGTGGTGTCATAGGCATTTTTACCCTGACATCGATCTCAGTAAAAGAAACAGTGAGTCCAAGGTCATAAAACCTGTGTATATTCTTACGCAATGCCTGCTCATTAAGAGGATAGTCCGTGCTGAGATGCAACTGAAAACCCACACCATCTATAGGCACTCCGCGCTCAACCATGCCCTTTACAAAGTTATAAAAACCATCACCTTTAATAGTTCCAGCATACTCATTGCTATAGTCATTGAGAATAAGTTTAACAGACGGATCCGTTTCCTTTGCAATCCGGAAAGCGATATCCGCATAGTCAGGCCCTATAGTGTCAAGCCAGACCGTTTTCCTAAGCCCGCCTGTCTCATCATCTATAATCTCATTACAAACATCATATTCATAAAATTTTCCCTTATATCGTGTTAGGACCTGGGTTATGGTATCCTCAATCACCTTGATACCTTCCTCACGCGTACGGATATTGCGTGCAAAAGCCGGCAACTGATTATGCCAGATAAAAGTATGACCGCGCAACTTCATACCCTTCTCAGTTGCAGCCTCGACAAAATCGTCAACAGGATTCCAGTTCCAGAAACGCGGATTGGGCCTCAGATTTTCCAGCTTCATGATATTCTCTGTTACAACAATATTAAAGTTATCCTCTATCAACTTGGATGCAACAGGGTCAAAGAGGTCGCTAGAACGCACAGCAACACCGAAAAGAAGCCCATTTTTATCGGCAAGGCTTCTCATATTCTCCTCACAAGATACAAATAAAAACCCTACTAACAGAAGTAGCAATACTACTCTCTTTCTCATAGAATACTCCTTGTTTTTATTATACACATTTCCTGCATATCTATGCAAAAATATGATAAATCAACATCTTTATAAAGTCAATTAAAAAAGATAAATTATCAATACCGAACGTCGTTTCCGCGCCATATTTGGCAGAACAAAGCAAAGAAGGCGCGGAAACTCCTGCCTGCGGCGCACATGCAAAAGAACAAACAAGATAATTACAAACAATTCTCACCAATCAGTCCATACTTATTGACTTGTAAACATAATAGTAAGAAGATAAAAGCAGAACTTTTTGTAAAAGGAGTTATGATGCAGCACACCAACTATCATACACATTCTTTCTTCTGTGACGGCAAGGGAAAGCCTATAGACTACGTAAGAGAAGCAGAGAAAAAAGGCTTCTTGGCATTGGGTTTTTCTTCTCATGCTCCGCTGCCATACAAGAACAGCTGGACGCTCAAGGAAAAAGATCTGGAAAAATATAGAGAAACCATACTGGAGTTAAAACAAAGTGCAGAACGACTTGATATATATCTTGGACTTGAGATTGACTATCTTCCTCCGCACATGAGCCCTTATGACCAAAGGTTCCAGCCACTGGATTATACGATAGGCTCGGTACATATAGCAGAAGATATGGCAACACACACCTTCTACGAATTGGACGGAGACGAAAAAAAATACAAAGAAGCTATTTCTTTTTTTGGCGGGGTACAGCAGATGGTAGAATGGTATTACAATCAGATTGCTATCATGTGCAAAGAAACCCCACCTACAATCGTGGGACACTTTGACCTCATCAAGAAAAACAATCCAGGAAACAAGTATTTCACTGGAGAAGAGTCCTGGTATAAAAAGGCGGTAGAAAAGGCTTTGGATGCAGTAGCAGATGCAGGTTGTATACTTGAGATAAATACGGGTGGTCTTGCAAGAAAAAAGACAACAGAAGCTTATCCGTCGGACTGGATTCTCTCTGAGTGCAGGCAGAGGGATATTCCCGTAACACTTTGCTCGGATGCTCACGATCCAGCTCAGATAGATTTTGGCCTTGATGATGCGCTAGAGAGTGTAAAAAAAGCAGGATATACAGAAATATATGCATTGCTGGGAGGAGAATGGCGACCAAGATCGCTGGAATAGTGTTAAGCATACAAGCCATAAATCCATCTTAAAATAACTGTTATATATAGAAGAACTCTGTCTGTACAACACTGTTTTATACAAAACTCACATCACACAATGTACAGAATCAGCTCATGTTTGTATGCGCCCGCAGGCAGGCAGATCCGTGCCACCTCTGCATGTTATGACATATAATGAAGACAGCCTCGTTTCTATCCGTATACCTTAGCTGGCACGGTTCTGCCGTTCGGTATAAAAATATAATATAACTAGGATTCTGGCTGGACAAAAAATAGGTATGGCAATATCATACTCAAAAAAAATACGGGAGTTTTATGGCTTCTCTTTACAGCAGGGAAAAGCAACTGGATATAACAGCCTTCCTTACAGCATTAAGTATGTTTTTTTCTACGCTTGAGTACCTTGTGCCAAAACCGCTGCCATATATCCGTCTGGGGCTGGCCAATATACCCCTTATTGCAGCGCTGCCTGTCCTGGATGTGCCGTACTATTTACTGCTTATAGCTGGCAAAGCCATAGGCCAGGCCATAGTCAATGGCACGCTGCTGTCCTATGTGTTTCTCTTCTCGATAGCCGGTTCTGTTTCTTCCGGTACTCTCATGCTGCTCGTAAGCCGCATTGCAAAAAAACATATAAGCCCCATAGGAATAAGCACCTTGGGTGCCTTTGTGAGCAATAGCGTACAGCTTAGCCTATCTGTACTGTACATATTCGGCACATCTGCAATAGTCATAGCTCCTGTTTTTCTCGGCATAGGCACAGTAAGCGGATTTACAGTAGGCCTCATATGCCTGCTGTACTTTAAAAAATCCCAGTGGTACAAAAAACTTATTGGCGGAAAACTCTAGATGAAAAAAAAAGCACAATACCTTGAGCTTATAAGCGGAATAGGCCTTATGATAACCCTGCTTATGACAGACTCCCTTATACTAAAACTCTCATTTACACTTACGGCAGCCATCCTGGCAAACTGTTCTGGCAAAAGAATAAAACCACTCTATTTTATCCTCTTTATAACAGGCATAAGCTTTTTTGAACTCCTCATCCCCCGCGGCAGGATAATCACAAACATAGCGGGACTTAACATAACTCAGGATGCACTTGCAAGCGGTCTAAAAAAAGGCCTGACACTTACAGGACTCATCTTCCTATCTCTCTTTGCAGTAAAAAAAGACCTACCGATTCCCGGCAGAATAGGACGCTACTTTGCAAAAGTCTTTGAATACTACGCAAACCTCATGTCCCGCAAAAAAACAATAAACAGACACAACATAGTAGCAAGCCTGGACACCATCCTGACAGAAAGCAAGCAGCTATCGACAGAAAAAGAATCCGTAGGCACTAAGCACATCCCTGCAGCAATACCCGTAAGCATCCTGACAATAGAAATTATAATCAGCATAACCCTTGGCATCAGCCAATAAAACCATACCGAACGTCGTCCCTGCACCAACCGGAGCAAAAAAAGACAAGCGCAGGGACTCCTGCCTACGGCAAATACAAAGCAAAACAGAAAACCTATCTTACACAAAAGCTCCACAAATACAAAAAGTATTGATATAGAATTTCACACATCAACCCAAAGCAACATCCAAAAGCATCATAACCGCAAACCCCACAATAGCACCGTGAGTAGAAATATCAGAATTACCGGACAACTGAGATTCCGGAATAACATCCTCTATAACAACAAAGATCATAGCCCCGGCTGCAAAAGCAAGAGCATATGGCAAAACAGGCTGCATAACCATAACAAGAGCAGCTCCAATAACTGCAAAAACAGGCTCAACCATAGCTGACATCTGCCCCCAGAAAAAACTAGCCCCCACACTCATCCCCTCACGCCTTAAAGGAGCGGATACAGCAAGCCCTTCTGGAAAATTCTGAATCCCTATACCAATAGCCAACGCAATAGCACCAGCAACACCCGCAGAAGGGATTCCTGCACCAATAGCACCAAAAGCAACACCCACGGCAAGCCCTTCGGGAATATTGTGCAAAGTGATAGCTGCAACAAGCAACACAGTTTTCTTCCAGGTAGTATGTATACCCTCAGCATGTTCAATAGGTTCGCCAGGATGCAAATGAGGGAGAACAAGGTCCATAATTCTTAGCACAACCGCACCAAGCAAAAAGCCTACAACAGCAGGAACCCAAGGAATCATCCCCATTCTCTCGGCCATATCTATGGAAGGAGCCAAAAGCGACCAAAAACTAGCTGCTATCATGACACCTGCAGCAAATCCCAGCATCATATCAAGAAGCTTACGAGAAGGATTCTTAAAAATAAAAACACTCCCTGCGCCCAACAAAGTCATAAACCAAGTAAAAAGCCCCGCAATAAGAGCCTGCATCACGACTCCAAGACTATAAAACCAACTCATAAAAAACTCCTTTCCTTACAAAACCTATCAGATTATAATATAAAAATGAAAAAAAATACAGAAAACATTACAGCAGAATGTCCCTTTTGCTACAAACAAAGCATATACCCACTGCCTCCATTAACACAAAAAGAAGACGGACACAGACTAGTCTGCAAAAATTGCAAAAGAGGCTTTCTTCTTTATAGGAAAAAAGGCCTCATAAAAGAAAAACACATAACATACATACTTTAAAAAAGGAAAACCTCCTGCGCACAAAAGCCAGCAACATTCCAGAAAAAGACTATTAAAAAAGACATGCACTGCGCACACCCATCAAAAAACTGTGTAGCATTACACGCTTACATACAGCATCACAATCAAAGCCGCAAAAACCGTAGATATAAAAGACAGAGACAAATAATAAAGAAAAAGCCCCTATGCCAAGCCCAAAGCCTTTTTCTGTGCTGCAAAAATACGCTCTATCCCGTCTTCTGCAAAATCCAGCATCCTCTCAAGCTGCTCGCGGGAAAAAGCTCCGTGCTCCCCATTTCCCTGAACCTCTACAATCAAATTATCCAGCATCACCACATTAAAATCCACCTGAGCAACACTATCATGAGCATAATCCAGATCAAGCACATACTCCCCATCCACAATACCCACACTCACAGCAGCAACCTGACCAGCAACAAGCTCGCTCACATCCCTATCAGAAGAAGCAGCAAGAGAGCCAAGCGCCTGATACAACGCCACCCAGCCCCCGCTTATCGCAGCAGTACGCGTACCTCCATCAGCCTGCAAAACATCACAGTCCACATATACAGTGTACTCGCCAAGCCGGTCCATATGCACAGCAGCCCTCAGCGACCTACCTATAAACCGTTGAATCTCAACCGAGCGACTATCTCTCTCCCTCCTCTTGCGGCCACCTGGAACACTGGCAGGAAGCATAGCATACTCGGCAGTAACCCAGCCCTTCTCAGTCCCCTCAAGAAAAGGAGGCACACCCTCCTGCAAAGAAGCAGTACACAAAACCCTGGTATTACCAAAAGAAGCAATACATGACCCATCCGCAAAAGAAACTACACCGCACTCAAAACTAACATCTCTCATACCACCAATCCTAAAAAGCAACACAATAACTGTCAACAGCAAAATCCATAAAAACCGCCATTATACAAGCCTATCCTTTTCTTACTCCAGATAGGACACAACATGAAAAAACATAGGAGCACATACATTCTAAGCTTGCATAAAATAAAAGAAAATACACAACCCAGCACAACAAAAAGCAAGAAACCAATTACTTGCCCGCAGAAAAAAAACAATATATAGTAAAAACACGATAGAAGGAGAAAACAATGGACAACAAGACGAGGAAAACAATAGAACAATTTCAAAAGACAGAAACAACAGAACACTACGTATACAAAAAACTCGCAGCAACAATAAAAGGAGAAAACCGCAAAATACTAGAAAAAATAGCGGATGACGAAGAAAAACACGCAAAAATATGGCAAAAATACACAGGCAAAAACACAAAACCATCAAAACTAAAGGCATTCTTCTACATAATACTTGCAAAACTCATAAGCTTTACCTTTGCCATAAAATTGATGGAAAAAAACGAGGAAAAAGCAGAAAAAGCCTATAAAACAATAATAGAAGAAATCCCGGAAGCAAAAACAATCATGCAGGAAGAAAACCAGCACGAAGAACAACTCACAGCCATGCTGGACGAAGAACGACTGGACTACATAGGCTCAATGGTACTAGGAATAAACGACGCACTAGTAGAACTCACAGGCGCACTTGCAGGCCTAAGCTTTGCACTACAAAACACCAGCCTCATAGGACTGACAGGCCTCATAACAGGCATATCCGCATCACTATCCATGGCAGCATCAGAGTATCTCTCAACCCGCTCTGAAAAAACAGGAAAATCCCCGATAAAAGCAGCCCTGTATACAGGCAGCATCTACCTGATGACAGTAATACTCCTAGTACTCCCCTACTTCCTTTTTGAATCATACATGACAGCCCTTGCAGTAACACTTGCAACAGCAATACTCATAATACTGATCTTTACATTCTTCATAAGCATAGTAAAAGAAGAAAAACTCATAAAACTATTTCTTGAGATGACACTCGTAAGCCTGGGAGTAGCAATAGCATCATTTGGCATAGGAATACTGGCAAGAACACTATTCAACATAGAAATACAATAAACCGAACGGTTTACCTGCGCCATATCTGTAAAAACATAAAGAAAGGCGCAGGCAAACCTGCCTCTGGCAGATAAAAGCAAAAACAAAAAGAAACTATCTCTTATCAGAAGGAGAATACCTTAGCTCAGAACCCACAACAATCTGCCCCTTCTCTATCCTGAGAACAGGCACAGTAGTAATCCTGATATCCTTCTTTCTCTTATCAGGAAGCGTAACCTCAACAAAAGACTCAAAAGGCTTGGGACCCGGAAAATCAAAAGCAATAGTATAAAACCTTGCAAGGTCTACCTCTGCAACCTTAAGTCTCTTACCCAAAACCTTAACAACCACATCAAAGGAAGCCCTGGTGACCCTTACTTTAATTCTGTTGGAGTCAAGGTCATAGCGTACAGAAACCTCTCCCCGTGCAGGAGCTGTGTAAGAAATCCTAAGAGAAGGAACCTTTACAGACACATCCCCCTCAAACCTGGCCCTATCAGACTCAAGAACAATCCTTGGATTTCTTATCTCCCATACATACTCACCCCTGACACCAGCAACACTAAACCGCTCCTTATTAGAAAGAGGCCCTATAGCCTCAAGAAACTTGTTGAGAGCAGTCTGTTTTATAACAATACTTGCATCAGGCTCCGGATTATCCGCAAAAACCGGAAAAACAGAGAAAAAAACAAGCACAAGAAAGACAACGCATAATCTATATATTTTCATAAAAGCCTCCTTGCAAAACGAGAACATACAACAGAGTAACACAACTGGTAACAAAAATCAGGAAAAAAACTCAAGAAGCTCACAAGCACTATCTGCAACAAAATCGGCACCAGCTTTTTCCAGCTCTTCTCTGCCACGGAATCCCCATGCAGCACCGCAGGAAGATGCTCCTGCAGCCTTTGCCGTAAAAACATCCACATCAGAGTCCCCAACCATACATACACAAGAAGGCTCCTTCTCCAGTTCCCATGCAGATATTATTCTCTTAAGCCCTGCAGGGTCAGGCTTGGGCTTTTCACCATCCTTGTGCCCCAAAAGAATATCAAAATATTCCAATGGCAAAAAAGGTTTTACAGAATCTTTTACTATAAAATCTGGCTTATTGGAAAGAACAGCCATAGGAATTCCCATCTTCTTCAGATGTTCAAGCAGTTCTTTTATCCCCGGATAAAGACAGGTACTTCTATGCGCTCTATCTGCGTATTCTTTTCTAAAAAGAGCATAAAGCCTTTCTATCTCACTCTCTTGTCTTAAGGAAGGAGGCAAAGCTCTTTCTATAAGTGTTATTGCACCGTCTCCTACCATTTTGCCATAGGCTTGCACAGGATGCTCGGGATATCCATTATCGGATAAGACCTTGTTACAGGCTAAGGCTATATCTTCCAGGGTGTTGATAAGGGTTCCATCCAGATCAAAAACTACTGCTTTTATTTTTTTCATGTGCTTAAAACTAACAGAAAACCTGTCCACATGACAAGCAAAACATGTTTTTTACTGTTGATTGCTAAAAGCAGGCATAACTGTGCAATTTCTTCTTTTTTTGCTTTACCATGGCACAGTTATGCCGTTCGGTATTTTATTTTTTAAAAAATTTGCAGAGCGTATGGGTTTCTTCTATAATTAAAGCAGTTCTTTTATAAGGGAGATGGTAGTGGATAGTATTTCTTACTCTAGGTTGAGCCCACTGGAAAAGCTTGAGATTGCCATAGATGTTGTGCGCAATATGGATACATCTATGAGGCCATTAAACTCAGACGGCAATCCGGGTGGTCTTGTGGAGTTTTCCGATGATGACGACAGGGAAATCATTATTATAGGCGACTTACACGCCAACAAAAATAATCTTAAGAGAATTCTTATGGATTCTGGTAATCTCGCAAAGCTAAGAGACAACAGAGCAGTACTGGTTTTTTTGGGCGATATTATTCATGATGACCGCTCTGGGTATATGCGCGAGATGGAGTCTTCCATAAAAATTATGGAGGTTACTCTACATCTTCTAGAACGATATCCCAATAATGTGGTTTATATTCTGGGCAATCACGAGACTATGAACAGTCAGATTGCCAAGCATGGTATTCAACAAGGGCTTGAGTACAGACGGGCACTTGTAGAGTACTACGGAGAGGAATATGCCAATCTTATGCAGGTCTTTTTTGATAGTCTGCCTGTTTTTGTCAAGCATCCTTATTTTCTTGCAACGCATGCAGGACCACCAAGGGGAGGTATTACGCGCGAAGAGATTATTAATATAGATCATTTTCCCAACCTTAAACATCAGCTTCTGTGGAATAGGTTGAATGAGCTCCGCTCCACTCCAAGTATGAAGGAGTACGGAGAAGAGGACATTGTAGAGACCCGCAGACTACTAGGATGTCCTGAAAATATTCCTTTTATTGTAGGACATAACCCTATGTGGAAATGGGGTGGAGATGATTCTATCTGGATAAATCCTGTTGGTACAAAGAATCATATAATTTTATACAGTAATCTGCCAAAAAAATGTCCTTATCTGGTTTTTAAGGACTCTATGCAATATATCGTAAAATATGCAGACCTAAGGTTAAAAAAGCGCAGGTTTGTACTTGATGATTATGCCTAGTTATTGTTATACGGAGGGGAAATCTTATGGAATATTTTGACTACACCAATCTGGAAGACTTTCTTGCAGATGAGGATATTATAGATGCTCTTAATATAAAAAAACCGATAGAAAAGCTTGTTGCATACTATTGCACGGATGAGATTCTTGAAATCAGGGAGGGTATGCGAATACCGTTTTTTGCAGAGATAAGAAACTATATTGGAGCAGTAGAAAAGGAAAATCCTTCTGAAAAGTGGCTTATAAAACCAGTGGATGATGAAAAGACTCAAAAACAGACAGAGATTGCAACTATCTGCTATTTTATAGACCACATGACAAGAACACCTTCTGCTCCAAGCATAATCACAAAGATAGATGGAAGGACATACAAAGCCACCAAGATGATTGCTCGATCTGAGCAGTTGTCTGGTGCCAATTACATGGAGATAAGAGAACTCAAGGAGCAACTTCTCCTGGACCTTATAAACCGATGGATATACTATGACGAGGACAGAAATCCCAACAACTATGTTATAAGATATAACAGCAAAAACAATCAGATTGTCATTCCCATAGATTTCTTAAACTCGGATTTATTATACAAAGGGATGAAAATCAAAGGAAACGATGAGAGTTTTGGATGGAGCAGACTAGAAAAGACTCGTTATCTTACTCCTCTCAAGATAGAGAACTTTCTCATATACGATATGAAGTTTTTCAATATGCGTTTTGATTACTTCAACAGTCTTGACATGAGGAAACTACAGGAGATGTGCCGTGTAGTACTAAGGCATAATCCGGATAAGAACGAGCTGGCACAAAATATAACGGATAACATAAAACACAGAGTTGACTATGTTTACGAATATTTTAATAAGCATTTTCCTTACGAGAGAGTGCATGATGACGAGGACAAATACAACGACATGGGAGAAGCCTTTAAGAATATATATAACAAGTTTGACTGATTCTTATGTGAGATAAAAGCATAAAAAAAGGGCCGACTAAGCGGTCCTTTTTTATGCTTTGTACTAGAAATTTATCCAGGAACTTTACCATAGAAATACTCCGGCGCCACCCCAAACTTGACAGAATCTGACTTTTCCAGAGTAGTCTCTGTAAGAGAATTGATAAGTGAGCGCGTATTATCAAAGTAATCAGAACGTATGCGGGAACTCTGCCTTGCTATTTCCAGCTTATTTTCATCCGTTTCGTATGGCATATCAAGATCAGAGAAAAACAGCAGTACATCGAGGATGAGTCTATTAAGAGATTCATCTTGGTCTTGTTCTTCATCAAGAAACTTTCCAAGAGCATTTACATCGCTTACAGTAGGCTGATACAGCTGATAACCTTCTTCCACAGAGTTATAAATCTTTGCCATATAACCTACTATGACTTCCAAGCTCCTTCTGTACACCTCATTCTTTTTGTAATTTCTCATAAACTCAAAGAAGCTTTCTATAATATAATGGTTAGGAATGACCTCTTCCATAAAGGTTGCAGCATCATACCCATCCAAGAGCACATCAACAGCAGCTGCATTATTGGCAAATAGAACATAGAGGAAAAGAGGATAATTATCAGAGTTAAGTCCGACACTATTGAGATAGCCAGCATATGCAACAAGAGCGTTTACATCTTTGGGATCTTTGGGATCAAGGATAGCTGTCAGATACTCATTTTTGAGAAAATCTATATACTCTTTTTCTATTACTCCAAGTTCCAGCTGTTTTTTTGCCCATTCTATATTCATGTTGCCTCCCGAAAAAAGCCGGCGACAAGGTAGTAAACAAAAAGCCGCCGGCTATAACTGATCTTATTCTTCTTTCGTCTCTTCTGCTGCCGCTGCGGTAGGAGACTCAGGGGCGACTTTCTTTCCTCTTGTCGTAGTCTTTACAGAAGCTTCTCCTGCTACCGTATCCTCTTTAAAAAGCTTGGACTGCTTAAAATCTACAAGCTTTCTTGGAGCAACCTCAAACTTCTTGTAGTCCATCCTTACAAGAAGTACAGGTGGAATAACTTCACTAAGATGCTTTGTCTCATCAAAGAAGAAATTCCTTATCTCGTTGGCGTGTATAGCTACCTCTTCCATATTACGGTTTTCAGGCTCAAGACCTTCAAGCTGAGAAATCTTATCCAATATATCAAGTATAACACGGTTAAGAGAGTCTTCCTGTCCTACTTCCTCATCAAGATGCTTTCCCAAAGAGTTGACATCCGATACAGACAGGTCATATAATCTATAACCATCTATTGGTACATTGTAGGCAGCCTGGAGAATACCTAAAATTACTGACAGGGTTTTAGCGTATATTGCTCCGGGGTGCCTTTCTGCTAGAAGGGCAAAACAGGCTGCCAAAATCTCATAATTGGGCTGTATCGAGCTAAAAAACAAGAAGGGGTCTCTGTCACCTATAAGGGCATCTATAACCCAGTGATTTCCTATCTCAAGAACCTTTATAAATATGGGATAGTTCTCGTTAGTAAGTCCTGTTTTATTAAGGAAGTTGGCATAGGTTATTGCAGCTTCTACAGCTTCTGTTGTTCTGCATCCCATTATGCCATATAGAATATTGTTTTCTATTGTTGCTATGTCTTTGTTAGTAAAGACTTTGTTTCTATCAAGTAATATCATATACGTCCTCCCTAGTCCTCAAAAACCTTTTCTGGTAATACTTCCTTGACAAGGAAGTCCGATTTGACAAGAAGAACCTGAGGAATAACATCTTCCATCTTCTTACGCTTATCAAAGAAGTGACTTCTTATCAGGTTACATTGTCTTGCTATAAGTTCCATTTCTTCTCCTCCCTGTCCTTCCAGGAGAGATATCCTGTCCAAGATATCAAGTATTGCTCTGTTTACAGGATCAGATTGTCCTTTTTCCTTGTTGAGATGTTTACCTAGGTTATTGACATCATTGATAGATACGTTATGTATCTTATATCCATCCTTGGCATAGCTGTATGCAGCCTGCAATATTCCAAGAACTATGGACAATGTCTTGGGATATATACCTCCCGGATGCCAGTTGGTAAGCAACCTAAACGCTGTGGAAAGAAGATGCTTAGTAGGCAATATAGGAGTAAGGAAGAGGAAGGGATCGGAATCTCCAAGAAGAGAATCTATTACCCAGTGGTTATCTATCTCCAACAATTTTAAAAACAGGGGATAGTTCTGATTGTTGAGCCCGCTAAGCCTAAGAAACTTTGCATAGGTTATAGCGGCCTCCACGGCATCAGGGGTCCTACAGGCAAAAATGTTGTTAATGAGATGATTTTCTACTCTGAAAATCGACTCTTCCGACCATATTTCCTGATGGAAACTGTCCAATTTACTATCGGCCATCATGACCTCCTAAAGATTTATTTTTATGCTTTAAAAGGGACAACGTCCCTGGGCATAACCGTATTTTTCTTGTAGTCATCCCTGACCAGCAATTTCTCTGGGATAACTTTTTCCATACCAAGCCTTCTATCAAAGAATGCATTTCTTATTGCTATGGCATGAGCTGCCAGCTTATCAATCACAGGATCTGCCTTATTGATAGATTTAAACCCTCCGATGTCTCCCAAAATATCTAGAATAAATCTATTGATAGAATCTCGCTGGTCCTTTGTCTTATCAAGATATTTCCCTATGGCATTGAGATGTTCCAAAGTGAGAGGATATATCCTGTAACCCTCTTTGGGAGAATGATAAGTTCTATAGATTATACCAAAGATTATCTGAAGAACCTTCTCATACAGATTGCCAGGTGCATATTGATCAAGAAGCTTTAACGCAAAATCTACTATATATGCATTTACTTCTACCTTGGCAAAATAATCAAAAGCATCCTCACCCTCTAGAAGTGCATCTATCACATGATAATTTCCAGCAACCAGAATTTCTAAAACCAGAGGATAGTTCTGACTATCCATCCCCTGTCTGTTAATATACTTGGCAAGTTCTATGGAGGCTTCTACTGCCTGAGGGGTCTCACATCTTAAAAAGTCAGTAACCGATCTGACTCGCATTTTGTATAGCTCTTCCTCCGTAAATATGGAGGTCCACGACATATTAAGCATTTTTTCCTCCTCAAGGTGCTTTTACAGTCAACACCCTGTTGACATACCTTACTTTTTTAGCCTAGTATATGGCATAAAAAAAATCAAATTTTTCTCTACATTTTTTGTGTGATAATTCTATTTTTTTAAGATAATGAATTTTTCTAGAGGAAGAATGGTATCCATATTTTGGATATTGGGAAATCTTTGCTGGTTTAAAGACTGCAAGTGGGCAATAAAATTCTGCCAAGAAGAATCGGCAAGAGATTGCAAATCATGAGAAAGCGATGATTTGTTTTTTTTTATATATTCATAGAGGTCATAAAAGCTCTGCCCTTTATTTACACGCCAGACCACAACTCCATCTTCTAGGGAGATAGTAAAATCTTTTTCCATAGGAATAATATCCTTTTCCAGAGCAGTGCTGTTTTTCTCGGGTGTTTTATTTTCTATCTGTATCTGAGGAGACTCATTTTCTGCTGGCTGTGTGATTGCTGTTTTTTCTTCTACAGGACTAACAGGAGGATTTTTCTTTGAGAATACTAGCATTAACCATAAGATAATAAAGCCTATCAAAAGTCCGGATAAGATTAATAAGAGTGTCTTCTCATTTTCTTTAAAAAAAGAACTGGGAATCCAAGCCATTTCTTTTTTCTGTGTACTTGTTGCTTTTTTTTCTGTTTTATGTTCTTGCTCTACTTTTGCTTCTTTTTTATCTTTTTTCCACTTGTTTTTGTCCAGTCTATCCAGTCTTATTCCTCTCTCTTTGTTGGGATCTATATAATCCCCATATTCTATGACTGTTTTTTTTATTATTGTTTCTTCTGTAAGAGCAAAATCTCTTTGCTGTTTTTCCCTGTGTTCTATTACAGGACTTTTTATACTGTTATCATCTTCTTTTTTTCTTCTTTTACTTACCTTTTTGTTATCCAGACCTGTATATTCCTCGTATTTTGCATCTGATTTTTCTGTATCAGGAAGTATCTGAGGTCTGTTATCCTCCGTATTATCATCTCTCCTCTCAGAAGAGTCCATAACAGGTCTGACAAGGTTATCATAGGCAGAACCTTTCTTAATGCTATCCAGATCTATGCTTGCCCTTTCTGCAGGCTCTTGTGTATCTTCTTCTTCCTTTTGTCGCATAGAAGAAAAATCATATCTGTCAGGTTCGGAGTACTCTCTATGATGCTTTATCTCTACGTTTTCTCTATCAGGTAGTTCCGTACTTTCTGTATCCTTATCTATTTCTATAACATATTCTTGGGGAAGGTTGGAAACATCTCTTTTTTCTTTATCAACAGTATAGACTGGTTTCTCTTCTTTTTTTTCTTCCCTGGAGAATACTATCCTTTCTTTCTGCTCTTTCCAGTTATCTTTGAGTGTTGCATTTTCGTCCATATAGTCGACTATATCTACTATTACATAATCAGGTATTTTTATTTCTATATGAAGAAGAATTATACATATAAGTTCTTTGTTTTGGCTGTTGAGATCCACCCTGCAGTTTTGAAGAAGAAGATAGAAAACAACGTCTTCTGCACTTTTAAATGGCACTCTTTTAAAATCTTCTACTATTCTGGAATATATATCTTCTATGGAAAAAAACAGACGCTCCGTTATGTCATATACCAGTGCCTTAGGTAGAGGTATCTTGTTGTCAAAGAGATATCTTATTACAAAAGGAAAATCGTTGAGATACAACCTGTTTCTGAGAGCTCTATAGGCATCCTCATACAGCTCTCTGACAGGTATACCACTTTTTTTTAAGATTATGAGACTAAGAAAAGCCTCATGCTTATCCGCATCTTTTTTTCTTATTATTTTTAAAGCTTCCTGCTGTAGAACATCTCTTTCTTTTTGCTCTTTTATTGCAGAAAGCTCATCCAGACTCCTGTGCACTCTGTCACACCATCCATACAGTCTAAATACAGAGAACAGCTCTTCCAAATATTCCGGAATATTCCGGATAGCCATCTCAGTCTCCTTCTTCCGGGTTTATATATCTTGGCTCCACTTCTTTTCCCTTGGGATCCATCATGAGAAGCACCTCAGGTATCGCGTCTTCCAGACGTTTGATATTGTCAAAATAAGCCATGCGGATTTTGTTAGCAGCAAGAGCAACAGCCTTTATCCTCTTATTGGACTCGTCTATGCCCATGAGGTATACGTCAAAGAGTATATCTAGTATCAGCTCATTATTTTCTTCTTCCTGTTTTTTCTTTTTGTTTATATATTTACCTATGTTATAAACATCAGCAACTGTAAGCGGATATATAGAATACCCAAACTGAGATAATTTATACGTATTTTGCAATATTCCCATAAGAGCAAGAAGAACCTTGTTGTTGATATGATTTCTGTCAAACCTTGCCAATATTCTAAAAGCCTCTTTTACAAGATATCTGTTGGGCTTTATGTGACTAAAAAGAAGATTGGGGTTTCTTCTTCCTATAAGGGCGTTTACAACATGAGAATTATTTGTTTCAAGAAATCTGAGGAAAATAAGATAGTTATCTGAGTTGATACCCATATGATTGAGTACTCTTGCCAGAGAAACAGCAGCATCAACCTCAAGACTGTCCAGACACAGCAAAACCCTGTCTATCAGCTTGATAAAATTATCTCGTGTCTGCTTACCGTATATTTTATCTTCTTCTGTAAACCTATCGTGATTTTTATACCTTATTATTTTGTCAGGTCTATCTCTGTTAGCCATATGTACCTATTATATTATATTTATTACTTATATCGGCTGCAAACTTTTTAAAAAGAATATGTCATAATAATAAATCATTTTTATAAAAAAAGGGCCGGATAGACTCCGACCCTAAATAATCATTCTTGTATAACCTATTTTAATTTTTCTTCTGTACTGGAATCTATAGTCAAATCCAAAAATAACGGAACAGTAGTTCCCTCAATATCTATAGAAGTATCAATCTTATATTTTATATTTAGTTTATCGCTTTTTTCTCTTATCATCCCTGTTCTCACATCCAGAACATAAGTTCCAGAGGTTTCTGCAACAAGAGGTATATCTTTTATGGTATCCAAAAGAAGCATAACAAAAAGCATATCATTCTCATATTCTCCTCCTGCCTGCTCCATTAAAAATCCAACAAGAGAACCTATAAATTTCTGTATATCAAAATTAGCAGTGCTTTTGTATTCTATTTTTGCTTTACTCATATCGAGACTACTTACTATATAATCACTTTTATAGGAAAAAGGAAGGCTGATGGCTGATAAATCCATACCGGTAAAAGAAAGAAGCTCTCCTACGTTAAATTCTGTATTATCCTCTAAGCTCCAGGAAGAACCTACTTTTATATTTCCATTTGGAAAATAGGCAAAGAAAGGTTCCATAAGCTTATTATTGTTGGAGATAATAGAGTTTATAAATCCATCGATATCCATCATATTAATCATTGCAATGACATTCTCATCAGCCTCTGATTTTTTCATCATGTCTATATAAAACTCTTTTAATCCCATTATCTCAGAAATACGTGCTTTCTTATCATACACAATCTTAAACACTGACAGATTCATATCCATAAGAGTGGACATAGCTTTATCTGAAAAATCCACCTGGCTTAAATCTTTAAAAATTCCAGTACCTGTCATAGAAATCTTGGGAGCATTAACAAACTTATAACTTATGACAGTATATTCTCCCTTTCTTTCTTCCGGAAACAGAACCGTATTTCCTCCAGAAACAACATAATCAAAGCTGCCTTCCTCTTTCTCTCCCATAACAGCAACAGACAAAGTCACTTTCATATTGGTACTTTGCTCATACTGATACTGTTTTCCTATCTCAGGCAAAAAAGCCAACTTTAGGCCATCCTCAGGCACCGATTTACAGGAGAAAAAAATAATTACAAGCAAGACTAACATAATAATCAATTTTGTTTTTTTCATACTCTCTCTCTTTTTAACATTAATTTTCTTAATACTATGTCTTTTTAATCACAAAAATCTAGCACTAGTGTATCGGGATTTGCCACTTTCTCTTATATGCCGTATTTTTTATTTTTTGCCGCAGGCAGGAGGAGCTGCGTTTTATGCCGAACGCACAGCCCGCTACGCGGTCTGTGCTGCCTCCAGCCGGGGGAAAATCAAGATAGAGGAGCGCAGCGACGACATTCGGTCTATTGTTTTTTATATTCTTTTTCCAATCTGGTAAGAACTTTGTCAAATGTCGCAGCAAATGCGTGCACATCTTTATCCGAAAAAGTTTTTGTCCTTATATCTTCCACTATTCCCAGCTCTCTGAGTTCTTTGAAAGTGTTTCTAATGGAAAGCCTCTCACGGATGTTGTCTTCTGTAAACTCACCACCCCTGTCGTTGATGACTACCACACCTTTTTCTACCAGCTTTGCCGCAAGCGGGATGTCGCGGGTTATGACTAGGTTGCCTACTCTTGCACAGTCGATTATATAGTTATCTGCCGCTTCTTTTTCCATGCCGACTTTTACAGGCTTTATCATGGCGTCCTTGGGCAGCTTTAGGTTTCTGTTGCTTACAACACAGGCGGGGATTCTTCTTTTGACACAGGCACGAAAGACTATATTACGAATTTTCTCAGGAAGAGAGTCGGCATCAAGATATATGCAAAGCTCTGCCATATCAGTCCTTACATGGCACAGAAGCACAATACAACCTTCCGCCTTCTACACTTATGCGAGACTGCCCAACACTGCCGGCTATAACAGCAGACTGTCCACGTGTAAGCTCAAGGACACCTCCCTGCCACTCTATACTTGCCCTCTCGCCTATCAGAATAAGGATTTCTATGGAACTATTCTTGTGCTCCCTGCTCCCCTCTTCTATAAAAGTCAGGGAAAACTCATCCGTAGGCAAGGAATAACCCCATTTTTTGCTATCCGTAACCTGCGGACGTAGAATCTCCACACAGGAAGAGCTTTCAAATCTGAGAACTCTCATAAGCTCCTTTACATCCACATGCTTAGGGGTGCAGCCTCCTCTGAGCACATTATCGGAATTGGCCATAAGCTCAACACCAACACCTTCCAGATAAGCATGCAGCACACCTGCAGGCAGAAACATCGCCTCACCTGGAGCAAGCTTTACAAGATTGAGATAAAGCGGAGCAAGAACACCGATATCACCTGGATAGAGCATAAACAAACGCTCAAGCCACCTGTACTCCGGCTCGGGATTATCCCTAAAAGCAGAAAAAGCCATAGAAACAACCTTCTCCTTGACCTCAGGCTCACAGCTCATAATCCCCTCAAAAAAGGCAGCCAACCCCCTTGGAGATTTATCAACCTCAAGCCTGTCTACATAAGCAGAAAAAGGCTCAAAAGCAGGATGTCTGAAACGAGCGATAATATCGGAAGGCTCTCTAAAACCACGCAAAGCCCAAAAAGGTGTAAGTGCACATATGACCTCAGGCTTATGATTATCATCCTTATAATTACGATTGGCTGCATCAAGAGGAATACCAATCTCATTCTCACGAGCAAACCCTGCCTCAGCCTGCCTCTTATCCGGATGAGCCTGTATGGAAAGCGGCGATGCAATACCCAGCACCTTAAAAAGAAAAGGCAAAGAACCAAAACGAGAGGCGCAGCACTCACCGAGCCAACCCTCAGGCTCGGATGCAATAACATCCAACAAAGAGAACCTGTTATCACCCACAATCACAAAAGAAGGAGACTTGGGATGAGCCCCCATCCACAACTCGGCCATAGGCATGTCATCAGGATTATCCATAGCAAGAAACTCAGAAAAAGCAGACTTAGACCCCCATGCATAATTCTGAACAGAATTCTCAAGCAAATAAACACCAGGTACAAGCATATAACCTCCCGATAGAAAAAGTTATAACAGAAACACAAAAAAACAAAAAGCCACCAGAACATAAAAACCATGTTTCTATCAATAAGAAATTATACCGAACGGCTGCCCGCAAGTTTTAATGCGGGCAGCCTGCCTATGGCAAAATAAAAAACAAAGAAGAATAACAGGCATACCGACTTGAATAACAGCCCTTAGATAGGTAAACTGGCATATCCTACTCCAAAACAAGGAGAAACTCATGCAAAAGATATCAGCTTTACAAAAAGCACGTTACGGGTATATTCCCAAACTTCCGCCGGTAATACAGGAAGACCTATCCAAGATACAGGCACAGCTTGGAGAACCTACAGAAGCCGTTGCAGACAGAGAAGAGCTCAAAAAACTCTTTGAAAAAACATACGGCAAACCCATTGCAACCTTTAGCAGAGGCAGCAACCCAGATGCAAGCAAAAAACGCAAAGTAGGAGTAATTCTCTCAGGAGGACCTGCACCGGGAGGACACAACGTAATTTGCGGGCTTTACGACGCACTAAAGAAGGCAAACAGAGAATCCGTACTTATTGGCTTTAAAAACGGACCTGCAGGAATCCTCGAGAATGAGTATATAGAGCTCAACGACAAGATAATCAACGACTACAGAAACACAGGCGGATTTGACATCATAGGCTCCGGAAGAACCAAGATAGAAACACCTAAGCAGTTTGAACAGGCCTTTAAGACAGCACAGGAACAGCAACTGGACGCAGTAGTCATAATAGGAGGAGACGACTCTAACACCAATGCAGCACTTCTTGCAGAATTCTTTGCAAAAAAAGGCACAAACATACAGGTAATAGGAATACCAAAGACAATAGACGGAGATCTTAAAAACCAGTACATAGAAGCCTCATTTGGCTTTGACACAGCTACAAAAGTATACTCCGAGCTCATAGGAAACATAGAGCGCGATGCAATCTCCTCTCACAAATACTGGCACTTTATTCGCCTCATGGGTAGATCCGCATCTCATATAGCCCTGGAGTGTGCACTTCAGACACAACCCAACATCTGCATAATATCAGAAGAAGTAAGAGCCAAGAACATGACACTGGCTCAGATAGTAGACCAGATAACAGACTCGGTAGTAAAAAGAGCAGAGAAAGGCTACAACTACGGAGTAATCCTAGTACCGGAAGGACTCATAGAGTTTATACCGGAAGTAGGAAACCTTATAGAAGAGCTTAACACACTCCTTGCAAAAGAAGCAGCGGAATTTGAAAAACTTGAGGACACAAAAGCACAGATAGACTGGGTAAGCAGCAAGCTCACAGGCAGAAACAAAGACGTATTTGTCAGCCTACCTGCAGGTATACAGGCACAGCTCCTTATGGACAGAGACCCCCACGGAAACGTGCAGGTATCAAGAATAGAGACAGAAAAACTGCTAATAGAAATGGTAGCAACAAAACTCAAGAAGCTCAAAGCAGAAGGCAAGTATAATGGTAAATTCAGTGCTATCAACCACTTCTTTGGCTATGAAGCACGCTGTGCATTCCCCAGCAACTTTGACGCTGACTACTGCTATGCACTCGGATTTACTGCTTTTGTTCTCATAGCAAACAACCTCACAGGTTACCTTGCATCAGTAAGGAACCTCTCCCGTCCCGCATCAGATTGGGAAGCAGGTGGAATACCTCTGACTATGATGATGAACATGGAAAAGCGTCACGGTGAGATGAAGCCAGTTATCAGAAAAGCACTCGTGGAGCTTGACGGCGCACCGTTTAAGACATTTGCAAGCCAGAGGGACGAATGGGCAGTGGAAACCTGCTACCAATTCCCAGGCGCAATACAGTACTATGGTCCAGATGATGTTTGCAATCAGCCTACAAAGACACTCAAGCTGGAACAAGAAACAGAATAAAAAACAAGCAAAAAAGGCTGCCATGAGGCAGCCTTTTTTACTGTTGTAACACAAGATGTGCTGTATGGTAAATCCATAAATAGAGCCTAAAAATAGAGTTACAATGACAATAATGCCTTTTCTTACGACCAGAGGCAGAGCAGAGCACTTGTGCTCTGCTCGTTCGGTATAAAAAAATCCCCTGGCACGTAAGATGATTGCTGTTTTTTTATTATTGTTCTTTTGTGCTGTTTAGTGCGGTAAGCATATTGTCCAGGTCTTCCGGTGAGAATTGACCTCCGCTAAAGGCTATCAGGTTTCTAAGAGGCAGGTCTTCCAGCAGGGCTTCTGCCATTCTTCTGTTTTTTACCCATAATGGATACATGGGACCGCCTTCTGACAGCAAGTCTTTCTTTATTCTTTCGCCTGCGCTGCGTGCATATGGATGGGCAAGGAGATCTCCTATTGTGCTGTTGGGTGTAAATGCAGGTGGCATAACAAAATCAGATATTACACGGATTTTCTTTGTAAGCCGTATATCCTGTGAGGATGCCCCTGCCATGATGATAAAATCACCGCTTTCAACACGCCAGTCAGATATTGCAGGTTCGTAGTAGGCAAAGGCTCGCCTATCAAGGACAAACTCCACTGTTTTGCTTTCTCCACTCTCCAAAAAGATTTTTTCAAAACCTTTTAACTCCTTTTCCGGTCTTCTCACGCTGCTTTGAGGGTCAGATACATAAAGCTGCACTGTTTCTTTTCCAGCTCTGCTGCCTGTGTTGCATATCCTTATCCGTACTATAAGCTTTTCTTCTTCTTTTATCTCTTCTGCGCTTGTTTCTATGGATTGGTAGTCAAAGCTTGTATATGACAGTCCATGACCAAAGGGGAAAAGAGGTGCTATTTTTTTGCTGTCATAGTATCTGTATCCCACAAAAATACTCTCTCCGTAGACAGATTTGTCTCCTTCTCCGGGGAAGTAAAGATGTGCGGGATTGTGCTCAAGCAAAACAGGGAATGTCTCGGCTAGCTTTCCAGATGGGTTTACTTTGCCTGTGAGTATGTCAGCAGCTGCTCCGCCTGCTGCCTGTCCTCCCAGATAGGCTTCCAGCACCGCGTCAACTTTGTCTATCCATGGCATCTCAACAGGTGCTCCGTTAAACAGTACAACTACTGTTTTACTGCAAACTTTTGCAACTTCCTCCACCAGTCTGTTATGCGACTCCGGCAGCTTCATGTGCGGCCGATCGTAGCACTCTGACTCCCAGGTTTCTGGAAGTCCCACACAGACTACTGCGACTTCTGCTTGTTTTGCGCATTCTACTGCCTCTATAAGCTGCTTTTCTGTCTGACTGCAGTTGTCATCAATTGTATAGCCTTCTGCAAAGCTAACAGAAGAGGAAGATATTGCAGAAAATTCATCCACAAGGCTGTCCACCTTTGTCGCATTGATATTGGAGCTTCCTCCGCCCTGGTAGCGTACATTACGTGCAAAAGCGCCTATAAAGGCAACAGCGGAGACTGTCTCGAGAGGGAGCAAATTATTATTGTTCTTAAGAAGAACCATACATTCTGATGCAATACGCCTTGCAGCCTTGTGCTGCTCTTCTTTGTCATAGGACACTGCATCCTTTTTGGCGGACAACACACGGTTTTGCACGTCTAGTATCCGGCTGACAGCCCTGTCGAGCACAGTCTCATCCAACCTACCCTCTCTGAGAGCTGCAAGCAGCTTTGCAGGACCTGTGCCAAAAGTACCCGGCATCTCAAGCTCAAGTCCTGCTTTGACAGCAGCTACTATATCGTTTACAGCACCCCAATCTGACATAACAAAGCCGTCAAATCCCCACTCGTCCCTCAAAATATGCGATAACAGATACTCATTCTCTGTACAAAAAGAGCCGTTAACTTTGTTGTAGGCAGCCATCACTGTCCACGGCCTGCCTTTTTTTACAGCAATCTCAAAGCCAGCAAGATATATTTCCCTGAGTGCCCTCTCATCTATAATCTCATCCGTTGTCATCCGCCTAAATTCCTGATTATTGGCTGCATAATGCTTTACACTCGTACCAACTCCCTCTGCCTGCACAGCCCGTATATAAGCCGCTGCAAGTTCGCCCGCAAGATATGGGTCCTCAGACATATACTCAAAGTTACGTCCGCAAAGAGGAGAACGCTTGATATTGATAGCCGGACCCAGGAGCACCCATACCCCCTCAGCCCTGGCAGTTTGCCCAAGCATAGAACCAAGCTCGGCAATAAGCTCCCTGTCCCAGGAACTGGCAAGAGCACAGCCTGCGGGGAAGCAAACAGCAGGATGACTCTGATGAGCAGCCTCCATCTCCGGAGTAACATCAACAAGCTTTCTAAGTCCGTGAGGTCCGTCTTGCAAAAGCATGGGTTTAATACCCAGTCGCTCTACAGAAACTGTTGTCCAAAAATCCGCCCCGCTTAGCAAAGCCACCTTCTCTTCCTGACTCAACTCGGAAACAATCTTATCTATATCCATAAAAACTCCTGTCACAATGTTAATTGTATTCTTATATAAAAAGCTTTAAAAAGCAACATAAATGATATCGAACGGGCTTGCCGCAGGTTGTTTTGAATAAATAAGAGCACCCCTGCGGCAAACCCTGCCTTAGGCAAATATGCAGAAAAACAGACTGTGCTACCGCCAGGAGGCAGAGCAGACCGCCTGCGGTCTGCTCGTTCGGTATGTTTTTGTTTTATTTTCATAATATGGCTTGAAGCTTTTTCTATGCTCTTTTAAAGTTATGGACATGGAGCTTTTAATCTTTCACTATCATCTTAAGCCTGGTGGGGTTACGTCCGTTATTGTAGATTCTATAAAGGCTTTTTTACAGGATAATGATAGCTGGACTGTCAGAGTTATTACGGGAAGTAGCGAAGATACCGAGGCTTTTAAAAACAGGCTCGGAGTTTTTGCCCAGCGTGTAATTTTGCAGGTTGAGCCGCTTGTGGGCTATGCAGAAGAAGATCTGGATGAGCAAGATGCTAGTGAGAGAATAAGCGATATAAAGAGTCTGCTTGAGAGACTGTGTGATGAGGAGAGGGTTTTCTGGATTCATAACTTTCATCTTGGCAAAAATCCGTATTTTACTGAGGCTGTTATAAGACTCGCACAAGAAGGCAGACAAAAGATTGTCCTGCATGTACATGATTTTCCGGAGAGTGGCCGCTATATCAATCTGGGAAGAATAAGGAAATACGTAAAAGGCCCCCTTTATCCGACAAGCAACAATGTGCGTTATGCGCTCATCAACAACAGGGATGTCAGAATACTGTCTCATGCAGGGATTCCGGAAGATATGATATTTCTTCTTGATAACCCTTATCATCCTCTGGATTTTGGAGAATATACAGAAGAGAAGAAAAACAGTCTGCAGGATGTTCTAAAGATAGGGCAGAATAAGAAGCTTTTTCTTTCTCCTGTCAGGGCAATAAGAAGAAAGAACATACTCGAGAGTGCCCTTATTTCCATTATGGTGGATGTTGTATACGGGGTTTCTCTTCCCGGGACATCAGGACAGGAAGTACATTATTCTGAGCTTGTTGCACGATGTATGAGAGATACAGGTAATATTTCTTCCCTGGGGATTACAGCGGAAAACAGTGGCATCTCTTTCCCTTCTGTTCTCAAATCCGCAGACAGTCTCATAAGTTCTTCTGTACAAGAAGGCTTTGGATACTTGTTTCTACAGGCTATAGATTCGGCACGGCCGCTTATTGCGCGCAGACTGGATATTATTGACGGGTTTGACCATATCTTTGAGAATTATCCTGTTTTCTTATATGAGCATTTTTTTATCCCTACAGGATTTTTTGATATAAATACAGAACATATAGGAAAAAAATATCAGAAAAAAATTGATAAACTTGCTTCTTATGTGCCTGAGAGTGTCACTATAGAGCTTAAAGAGGAGATAAATAATATTGTACAAAAGGAAAGAGTGGAGTTTTCTTTTTTGCCCGTGGAGATGCAGGAAAAGGTTCTTTTGAAGGCATATACTGATAAAGAAAGCATAAAAGCTATAAAACAGGAAAACCACGGTTTTGCTGAGAATGTGCTAAGCATTGTCTCACAGAATATTCCCAATGATGCAGCCACACGACTTGCCAGATTTTCCCTTGCTTTTCATAAGAAAACCATGCAGGATATTATCTCCAGTTTTGACAAGATACCCGTAACAAGCTGCAGCATAGAAGCTAGAGAAACAGAAGAAACCGTCCTGCACAGCTTTGCAAGAGTGGATTATCTGCGACTTTTATATGATTTTTGATATCGCAGCTTTGCTTACTGGCTAAAATATCAGAATAAAAATATTTTATTTTTTGTGTTTGGAAGCATAAAAGCCAAAAGCGCTTATAAAATTAGGTAAAAAAGTATAGAATTCCTTTATCAAGAGATATTTTTGTATTTTTTTGATTCTAAAAGAATATTAAAAAGCAATTTTTCACATTATATCCGCATATCCTGCTTTTGCACTTGAATATTGGCTATAAACCGGCTATAGTTATTTACCAAAAAATCCACAATTAAAGAGGTCAATCATGGCAGAAAAACGCATGGTGACTATCGATGGTAATACAGCAGCAGCTTACGTTGCTCATGCTACCAACGAGGTCATTGCCATCTATCCCATCACACCATCTTCTCCAATGGGAGAATTATTGGATGCATATTCTGCAGCAGGCAGAAAGAACATATGGGGAACCATCCCCTCTGTTGTAGAAATGCAGTCAGAGGCAGGTGCAGCTGGTGCAGTACATGGAGCACTCAGCACAGGTGCACTCACTACTACTCTTACAGCTTCACAGGGTCTCCTGCTTATGATTCCTAACATGTATAAGATCGCAGGAGAGCTTACACCTACTGTTTTTCATATAGCAGCACGTGCTGTTGCAGCTCAGGCTCTTTCTATTTTCGGAGACCACTCCGATGTTATGGCAGCAAGAGCAACGGGATTTGCCTTTCTTGCTTCCAACAATGTTCAGGAAGTTATGGATATGGCTCTCATTTCTCAGGCTGCAACACTGGAGTCACGTGTTCCTTTCCTTCATTTCTTTGACGGTTTTCGCGTCTCTCACGAGATACAGAAGGTAGAAGAGATTCCCTATGAGGTAATGAAGGAAATGATTCCTCAGGAACTGGTAAATGCTCACAGAGAAAGAGCTCTTGATCCCGAGCATCCAACTATCAAAGGAACAAGCCAGAATCCTGATGTTTTCTTTGCAGCAAGAGAGACTGTCAACAAGTACTATGAGGCAACACCCGCTATTGTCCAGAAGGTGATGGATAAGTTTGCATCCCTTACCGGCAGACAGTACAAACTCTTTGACTATGTCGGTGCTCCCGATGCAGAAAGAGTGGTTGTTATCATGGGCTCCGGTGCTGACACAATGGAAGAAACCGTAGAATATCTTGTTGCAAAGGGAGAGAAAGTAGGTGTTCTTAAAGTAAGGCTCTTTCGCCCATTTAGCTTTAAGGACTTTGTTGATGCTCTCCCATCTACGACCAAGGCAATTGCTGTTCTTGATAGAACAAAGGAGCCTGGCTCCATAGGAGAACCTCTCTATGAGGATGTAAGAACTGCAATAGGCGAGGTAATGACTGTAGATAAGAGCAAGTTTAAAACATATCCTGTAGTTGTAGGCGGACGTTACGGACTTGGCTCCAACGAGTTTACTCCTGGCATGTGTAAAGCTGTTCTTGACAACCTCAAGCAGGATAAGCCCAAGAACCACTTTACAGTAGGTATCTATGACGACCTCTCTTACACAAGCCTTGAGTGGGACGAAAACTTTACAACAGAGGATGATGATACATTCCGCGCTGTTTTCTACGGGCTTGGTTCCGACGGTACAGTTGGTGCCAACAAGAACAGTATCAAGATAATAGGTGAAGCAACAGATAACAATGCAATGGGATACTTTGTTTATGACTCCAAGAAAGCAGGAGCTATGACAGTATCCCACCTTAAGTTTGGTAAGAAACCCATCAAGGGCGCATATCTCATAAACGATGCTCATTTTCTTGCATGTCATAAGTTTAGCTTTCTTGAGAAATACGATATACTCAGCAAGCTAAAGAAGGGGGGAATATTCCTTCTTGACGCACCTTATGACAAGGACCATGTCTGGGACCATCTTCCTGCAGAAGTACAGAAACAGATAATAGAAAAAGAAGCCAAATTCTATATCATCAATGCACAGAGACTGGCAGAAGAAGTAGGTATGCCCGGACGTATCAATGTCATAATGCAGACCGCTTTCTTTAAGATCGCAGGCATACTGCCAGAGGATGAGGCCATTGCTCTTATAAAGAAAGCAATAGAAAAAACATACGGAAAGAAAGGCCCTGAAATTGTTGCAAGCAATATCAAAGCTGTAGATGCAGCATTGGACAACCTTTTCCAGGTTGATTATCCCAAGCAGGTAACAAGCAATATACATATGAAGCCTGCTGTTCCAGCCGATGCTCCTCAGTTTGTAAAGGAAGTTATAGGAGAAATCATAGCAGGTCGGGGAGAAAAAATCCCTGTATCCAAGCTTCCTGATGACGGAACATACCCCGTAGGAACAACCAAGTACGAGAAACGCAATATAGCAGAGAAAATTCCCGTATGGAATCCCGATGTATGTATACAGTGTGGTGACTGTTCTGCCGTATGTCCACATGCAGTAATCCGCATGAAGGTATACGAGGAAAAAGAACTTGCCAATGCTCCCGAAACATTTAAGTCCACTGACGCTAAGGGTAAGGACTTTGCAGGACTCAAGTTTACAATACAGGTTGCACCCGAGGATTGTACTGGTTGCGGAGCATGTGTAAACATCTGTCCGGCATATGAGAAGGATGCGGATGGCAACAAAACAGAGCGCAAGGCAATCAACATGGAGTGGCAGGAGCCTCTAAGAGAACAGGAAGTACCCAACTGGGAATTCTTCCTCAAGCTGCCCAACATTGACCGCAACAAACTCAACCTCAATACAACAAAAGGCACACAGCTTCTTGAGCCTCTTTTTGAGTTCTCAGGAGCATGTGCAGGCTGTGGAGAGACACCTTATGTAAAGCTTATGTCCCAGCTCTTTGGTGACAGAGCAATCATAGCAAATGCAACAGGCTGTTCCTCAATCTACGGAGGAAACCTACCCACAACACCATATACAACAAGAAGAGACGGACGTGGTCCCGCATGGTCAAACTCACTCTTTGAGGACGCTGCGGAGTTTGGATTTGGCATGCGCCTTACCGCAGATAAACTCTACGAATATGCAAAAGAACTCGTAGAAAACATGCTGGCCGACAAAGCAGACGTATCTGCAGACCTGCTTACAAAAATAAAAGACAACAAGCAGGAAACATTTGACGAGATAGAAGCACAAAGACAGTTTGTTGCAGACCTTAAGAAAGCACTTGCCAACAGCAAGCACCCCTCAGCAAAAGAACTCCTGGGTGTAGCAGACTATCTGATAAAGAAATCCGTATGGATACTCGGCGGAGACGGTTGGGCATACGACATTGGATACGGCGGACTTGATCACGTGTTGGCATCTGGCAGGAACGTAAACGTTCTTGTTATGGACACAGAAGTCTACTCTAACACAGGCGGACAGATGTCCAAAGCCACACCCATAGGAGCAATAGCCAAGTTTGCTGCCAGCGGAAAACCAATCCGAAAGAAAGACCTGGGGCTCATGGCAATGAGCTACGGCTACGTTTATGTGGCAAAAGTTGCAATGGGCTACAACAGAATGCAGGTGATAAAAGCAATGCAGGAAGCAGAAGCCTACCCCGGTCCGTCCCTCATCATAGCATACAGCCACTGTGTGGCACATGGAATCAACATGGCCAAGGGAATGAACCAGCAGAAAGCAGCAGTAGAATCCGGCGTATGGCCACTCTACCGCTACAATCCGCTCCTCTCGGAACAGGGCAAAAACCCGCTGGTACTCGACTCCAAGGAGCCAAAGCTACCGGTAGAAGACTACATGTACAACGAGATAAGATTCCGCGCACTCAAGCAGATGGATCCGGAGAAAGCAAGCCTCTTCTTGGAAGAAGCAAAGAAAAACATAGCACAGCAATACCGCTTTTATAAGCACCTTGCTGACATGCCAACAGAATAAAAAATAATAATACCGAACGCCCACCCCTCTCGGGGTGGGCTTTTTTTTGTAGCCATGATAAAATAAGCACAGGAGGAAACATGGAAAAAGAATACAAGAGAATAGCCCCCAAAGACATAAAGCAAGACCCCTTTACACTTATATCAAAAACATGGTTTCTTCTCACAGCTGCTACAGAAACAGGCTACAACACAATGACATGCTCTTGGGGAGCTCTGGGACACCTATGGCATAAAGACATCTGCATAGTATATGTAAGACCCACACGATTTACATATGAGTTTATGCAAAAAGCAGATTACTTTACCCTTAGCTTTCTACCAGAAAAACACAGAAAAATACTACAATACTGCGGAAGCCATTCAGGAAGAAACACCGATAAAATAAAGGACACCGGCCTTAATCCCATAGAAACAGAAAAGTCCATAGCCTTTAAAGAAGCAGACCTTATAATAGAAGCACAAAAAATGGCACATCAGATTATCAGCCCCAAAAGCTTTGACATACCAGAGGAGATAGAACCTCTATATCCAGAAAAAGACTATCATATGATGTATACAGGAAAGATAACAAACATCTGGCAAAAAAAATAGGCTGTCCAACATATCCCGGACAGCCTTAGAACACACGCCGCAGGAGCAACGCTCCCAGAAAACAATAAGCAAATAACATGCCAAAAATCGCAGCTTATATTTACATTTGAGACAATATTTTAGACATGTCATAAAATAAAGACACAAAGCAATGTATCATTATTATACATCTGGCATCTGATCATTGTATCAAAAAAATCGGATAAAAATTCATATTTTTTTTACAAAAAGCAGGAAAAATTTAAAAAATCCATTATAATAAAATAGAAAAACGTAAGGGAGCTTCTATCATGGAAGAAAGAAGAAAAACACAACGATTCACAGTTACAAGACTTGCCAGTGTATCACCAATGGAAGAAGAACACTTTGACAGACTCAAGGTTACGGACATAAGCACCGGCGGGATGCGCTTTATAAGCAAAAAAGAATTTGCAAAAGGAGCAACAATCTTTTTTGCTGTAGAAGTAGAAACAGACGATGGTATTGTTCCTATACAAGGAGAAGGAAGAGTAATTCATGCAGAAAAAAACAACAATGATTTTTTAATTGGCATAGAATTTACCTATCTTCCTGACCTCGAAAATGAAAAGCTGCAAGAACTCTTACTGCTTGAAAAATTCGAAGCAAGCAAATAGCATGTAGCCCCATAAGGGGCTTTTTTTTTGCCCCAAACTGCTTTACAAAAAATATATTTTATGCAAAATACAAAAAGAGGAAGTCATGAAATATAAAATATCAGCATCCATACTCAACGCCAATTTTCTGAGACTTGGACAGGAAATATCGGAAATAAAAGACTACATTGATGAGATACATCTTGACATAATGGACGGACACTATGTTGATAACATATCCTTTGGCCCGGATATAATATCTCTTATAAGGAAAGAATTTTCAGACATTACATTGGATACCCATCTTATGATATGTAATCCGGATAAGTACTGGCATACATTCATAGAAGCGGGAGCGGATATCCTGGTATTTCATAAGGAAGCAACACAGAAAGCATACCATATTCTGGAAAAAATAAAAAAAAGCGGAAAACTAGCAGGGATATCCCTTAATCCAGCTACGGACATAAACCAGATAGAGCCACTTGTAGATGTGATAGACAGGGTTCTTATCATGACAGTAGAACCCGGTTTTGGAGGGCAGAGCTTTATAAAACCCATGTTAAAAAAGATAGAAAAAGCAAGAAAGATACTGGGAGACAATATTGATATAGAAGTAGACGGAGGAATCAACAATAATACTGTAAAAGATGCTCAGAAAGCAGGAGCCAACACATTCGTTGTCGGCTCCCATATCTTTAAATCTTCAGATAAAATAGCAGAAATAGAAAAACTAAGAGAGATTTTAGAGCACTAATCAATCAGAAAGATGTTCTATTGCACCATCACTCTTTGCAACAAGAACAATAGGCCGTACCAAAGAAAAAAAGCCATTCTCGTACACTCCCGGTATGGAGTTTATAAGTCTCTCCATATCAGGACCATCAACAGGAGTCTTAAAAAGAACATCAAAGATGATATTCCCATTGTCCGTTATAACTGGACCACATTTTCCCGTACCGACCCTTATTGTAAAATCAGCTCTCATTGATTTTAACCGTCTTGCAACTACAGCTCTAGCAACAGGAACAACCTCTACAGGAACAGGAAAACCTGTGCCTATGGAAGGAACAAGCTTGCTCTCATCAACTACTACAACAAATTTATCCGCATTATAAGCAACAAGCTTTTCCATAAAAAGTGCAGCCCCTCCCCCCTTAACAAGAGAAAGGCAAGAAGAAACCTCATCCGCACCATCAATTGCAACATCCACATGCCCGTTTATATCATTGCTGTTTAATGAGCGCAGAGGGATTCCCAGTCTCTCCGCCTCTATCTCTGTCTCTAAGCTTGTAGTAACGGCAAGAATATTCTTTAGTTTGCCTGACTTAAGATGCTCTGCAACTCGTCTTATAGCCCATATAGCAGTAGAACCAGTACCCAGACCTATTTTTTGTCCGCTTTTTACAAATTTATCCACTGCTTCATAGGCAACAATTTTTTTTAACTCATCCTTGGTCATGCTCTTCTCCGTAGAAATAAACTGTGGGGATACAATAACACAAAAAAATACAATATACAATATTTATGGTTAATCATAATAAGAAACTACTTTATTTCTTCCCTTATGCTTTGCCATATAAAGAGCCTTATCTGCGGCCTTTATAAGAGAATCAAGAGAGTTTATGTTTCCCGACAACGAAGCAACACCTATGCTTACTGTAAAATCAACACTCATTTTGTCTATATTTATAGAAAGAAGTTCTATTTTTTCTCTTATTCTGTTGGCAATGGCAAGGGCATCATCCTGGTCAGTATAAGGCAATAAGATGGCAAACTCCTCTCCTCCTATACGAGCAGCTATATCCGTTTTCCTAAGGAGAGAAGACAATGCAGATGAAAATCCGACCAGAGCCGTATCTCCTACAGCATGGCCATAGTTATCATTGATATTTTTAAAATGATCCAAATCAAGAATCATAAAACTGACAGGCGCACCCAATGCAATACATCTGTCAATCACAGGCCCTGCAGTATTAAAAAAATATCTTCTATTATAAAGGCCTGTTAAATCATCAACTATGCTTTGAAGACGAAAATTATTAAAATGATCAACAATGCCTAGCGTAATAACAAATACCAAGAGTATTATACCTATCTCCTTGGTATGTAGTGTAAGCACATTACTTGGCATAAGGCCAAATCCTCTCAGGGCAAAAACAGCTATACCAACTATAAAAAATACAAACCCCGTGAGTGCAAATCCCCCTGCCCTATCCCCAGCAGCTATGGAAGAAACCATAGAAATAAGATTGGGAACAACAAACAGAACACCGAGAATGGCAAATAGAATAAGTGATAAAGAAACAGGCAAAAAAAGCAAAGAGACAATCGTAAAAAATCCCCATCCGTAAACAACATAATACAGATACCTTAGCATCAGTCTGAGCCTGCCCGGAGAAAGGAAATCATACATAAAAGAAGAAAAAGCCATGAGGCCTATGGTACCTGAAATTATATAAAAATAATATTTCCAGGAAGTAGTCTCGGGAGACAGAAGTATAAATAAAAAACCATCCTGAATGCTGTTAAAAACAAAGGCACAGATAATAAAAATATTAAAAAAGACAAAATGCCTTAACTTATAGTTGGCATAAAAAATAATAATTATTACAAATAAAAGGAGCAGAAGCCCCATATACATACCATAGACCAAATTTATCCTTGCGGAATAATCAAAAAGTATATTTTCTCTCCATAGATATAAAGGAAATCTGAGAGTACCTCTGGTTTTTATCTTGAGATAAACTGTGTAATGCCCTGTAGGCAGTACCCCAAGCGAAAAAACAGGATTTCTATACTGATATGTACGGTTTCTAAAAGGCTTTCTATCACTAATATAATCAAAATCTATAACTTTATCTTTGGAGATAAGATACATTGATACAAAATCAAGCAAAGGATAATCCACTTCCAAAAGCCATTTTCTATCGAAAGATGCTTTGGTATCTATATCAATCTTTAACCAAATATAAGAATCATTAAACCCATATGAGCTTTTATCCGCATAGGTAAAATCAATATATCTGTTTTTTTCACCATCTATTATATCATAAATAGAAAGGTCCTTATCACCCGCAAAGTACATTTGAATGCTATTATAAGGTATGCCAATCTTCTCTTGGGAAGACAAGACAATGGGCTCTGCAAACAGAGTATAGCAGAAAATAGTGCTTATAAGAAATATTAATTTTTTATGCATAGCCATAATCCCAAGTAGATTGTTTTTCTGTAAAACTATAACCCATATTATTGCAAAACACAATAAAATCTTATAAGTGATAAGTTAATTTGCTTGCACAGCATAGATATTTTCTCTACTATTTATATTTTTATGAGTGAGGTTTGTTTATATGTCTGTCTCTTTGATACTTGATTATTCTGGCACTGTATGTACAGAAGCCCCGAGACTTGCAATCCCGGAAAATCTGGACAAGGCCTTACAATCCTCTGGGCTAAAGACAATGGGCATGGATGTTTTTGCATACTGGAATAAGGTCGTATTGCCATACTGGGATATTGCAAAAAAAGGAGAAATAAGTTTGCTGGAATGTATAGAAAGAGCTGCAATCCACAGAATATCAGGCGGATACACCATTTCTGCAAAAAAGTTTGTAAAGATTTTTATGTCTATGCTGTATCCGCATATGCTATGGGAAAAAGCAATCCGGTCTTTTATAGAAAACTCAATACGCATTGTAATAGCTACAGAGCACTATAAAGAAGCAGCAGAAGCTATAGAAAGCTATCTGATAGAACGCAACATCATATCCGCCATATATCCGCATAAAGCTCCATGTACTATAGTATGCTCGTCAAACATAGGAGAGGCAAAGGACTCTGGAGTATTCTGGGATGCAGTAAAGGATGCTGCAGAAGGAGCAGAACGCCTTATATATGTTGATGATTTTAACCTCAATGAAGCAGAATTTTTATCAGGAAAGGATATAGATAAGAAAACACATCTGGAAAAGATGTTAAAAAACAGCAGCCGGTTTCTTACCATAATGGGAGCAAAAGAGATAGATATTTTCCCTTTTGTTTTGGAAAATATTTTTGCAGATAAAGGAGAGCTGGAAAAAGAACTTGCGACAAAGATAAGGCAAATAGAAAATGCAGTATATGTGTGATATCGTGATAAGCTCAAATTAATGCTTGTATTTCCGATACTTGTATAAAGGTGTGGTTGTATGAATTTAAACAAGGTTGTTTTTAGAGAAGAAGACAGGTTTTTATATGTATGGCGACTCATCCTGTCGCTTGTTTCTTTGTATTATGCTTTTAGGTTACCTCTTGTACTTGTGAGAAAGAGTTCTTATCCTGCTTTTTTTATTGTCGACATTATGGCTGCCTTTGTGTTTCTTGTAGACATATTTGTTCAGTCAAGAACTGCAATAAAAAGAGAAGGTAAGTTCATAACAGATATAAAGTCTCTTTCCAAAGATTATTTTTCTTCTTCCAGGTTTTTTATTGATCTTATTGCAGCTCTTCCTCTTGATGTTTTTCTTATATGGACGACTCATCTTTCTTTTTTTGCTCCTCTTGCCCTGCTTAGACTTCTTAAGCTTTTGCGGCTCAAGGATAATCTGGAGTATATGGCTACTGTCAAGTTTAATCCTGCTCTTTTTAGGCTTTTGCTTATGGTCTTGTGGATTATTCTTGCTGCTCATTCTATTGCATGTGGTTGGCTGGCTATAAGCGGCATAGATTCTTCCGATTCTTTTTCCTATCAATATCTTAGGGCTATTTACTGGACTATAACTACTCTTACAACTATTGGTTATGGCGATATTACTCCGTCTTCTCCTGCTCTTATCATGTATACAATTCTAATAGAATTGATTGGTGCTGCCATGTATGGTTTGATAATAGGTAGTATTGCAAACCTTATTTCCAAGATGGATACTGCCAAGATTATGCATAGGGAGAAGGTGGAAAAAATCAATGCTTTTCTTTCTTACAAGCATATTTCGCCTGAGCTCCAGAAAAAAATAAGGGACTACTTTGATTATCTTTGGGATACAAGGCGAGGGCATGCGGAGGAGTCTGTTCTTACAGAGATTCCTCATTCTCTTAAGCTCGCTGTTGCACTTGAGATTCATAAGGATGTTATCCAGAAGGTACCTCTTTTTAAAGATGCAAATGATGATTTTATCAGGGATATCATCCTGCATCTGCAATCTTATATTGTAAGTCCAGGGGATTATATCATCCGTGCTGGGGAGATTGGTCTTGATATGTTCTTTATCAACCGGGGTTCTGTTGAGGTTGTGTCTGCGGATGAGTCCGTAAGGTATGCTGTTTTATCGGAGGGACAGTTTTTCGGGGAGATGGCTCTTGTTTTGCAGGCTCCGCGTACTGCTACGGTAAGGTCTCTGGAATATTGCGACTTGTATAGGCTCGATAAGGGTACTTTTGATAATATTCTTATAAGGTATCCGGATGTCGCTTCACAGATAGAAATGCTTGCACAGCAAAGAAAGGCTGAGATAGATAAGAAAAAATAGGCTCCATATTTGCCGCGCAGGCAGGAGGAAGAGCGCCTCCATGCCTGCTTTGCTCTGTATGGCGCGCTTCCGACGTTCGGTTTTTTGTTTTATTCATCCAAGCACATGTGGCCTTTGTCAGGGTTATATTTGAATTTTACGGGCATGCATTCTTCTGCAAATTCTATGTAGCTTACAAATCTGTCTAGGAGTTCTTCTGTTATGGCGTGTTCTATTTTGCATGCGTTTTCTTCTGCCATCCGTTCGTCAGCACCAAGGATTTTTAGAAAAAAGCGTTTTAATATGCTGTGTTTTCTGTAAACGTCTTTTGCTATGCTGAGGCCCTGTCCGGTCAGCTCTATTGTGTCGTAGGGAGAGTATTCTATGTAGCCTTTGTCGGAGAGCGTGTGTAGGGAGTTGGATACTGTGGAACGGGATACGTTGAGGTGTTTTGCTATATCGCGCACACGGGCTGTTTTTTTCTTGTCTGTGAGAAGATATATTGCCTCAAGATAATCTTCCATTCTTGATGTGATGTTGTCTGCCATTTTATTCCTCCATTACTGGTCTTCTTCTGCCTGCCATGAATAGTCCTCCTATGAGAAACAGGATGAGAGCAAGTGTTGTTGCAAGCCATAAAGGGCTCTCCATGGTGGCAAGCTGATAGAATAGTGTTGCAAGTATCCATGCAAGTAGTGTCAGATATATTGCTGTTGCCGCCGCTATGGTTTTTCCCATCTGGGTGCTTATTGCAGCTATTGTAGCAATACATGGCGAGTATATAAGTACAAACAATAGGTACGCATATGCGCTCTGAGGTGTAAAGAGATTCTTAACTCTGGTAAGGGCTCCGGAATTTTCTAAGCTCTCATCTTCTACTGAAAAAATGAGAGATAAGATATCTCTGCCTAGTTGTTTAAAGGATTCTAACAGGCTTTTGCCTATGTAGGCAAGAGATAAGGGATTGTCTTCTGCAACATCTCCTACTGTCTGAGCACTTGTGTCTTCTGAGGCATACATTGACTGCAGTGTGCCTATGATTGTTTCTTTTGCAAAAAGTCCGGTAAAAAGCCCTGCTACGGCAGGCCAGTTATCTTTTTCTATCCCCATGGGACGAAAAACAGGACTTATTGCCTGTCCTGTTTTTATGAGGATGGAGTCTGGGGATTCTGGCTCCAGTTTTATACCATCTTTGTTTATAACTATCGTATTTAGTAATGTAAGAATAAAGACTGCTGTTGTTATTGCTATACCAGCCCTTTTTATATATGAGGAGAATCTTATCCATGTTACTTTTAGAACATAATTTAGCTTGGGTAGGTGATAAGGGGGGAGCTCCATAACAAGTGGGCTTATTTTACCTTTAAACAGGGTGCTTTTTAACAAAAAGCCGGTGCCAACAGCTAATATTATACCAACAAAATACAGGGAGAAAACCACAAGTCCTGCATTACGTGGGAAAAGCATGCTGGCAAAAAGGACATATACAGGAAGCCTTGCTCCACATGACATAAGAGGTGCCATGAATATGCTGATTATTTTTTCTTTCTTTGTTTCCAGCGTTTTTGTGGCAAGAACAGAACTTACTGTACATCCAAAGCCCAGTAAAAGAGGGACAAAGGCTTTTCCTGACAATCCCAGACTTCTTAGGCTTCTGTCAGCAACAAAGGCAGCCCTTGCCATATAGCCAAAATCCTCAAGGATTGTAAGTAAAAAAAACAGTATGTATATTATTGGGATAAATGTTGCAACTGTCTGTATGCCGCTACCTATGGCCATAATAAAGGTCTGCAAGAACCCGGGAGCAGATAAAGAAGAAAGAAAAGCCACCGGCAGTTCTACTGCAAATAACCCTGCTATACTGTCAAAAAAGTCTATAAAAACACCGCCAAACGATGTGGTAAGCCAGAACATAAGAAACAGCACTCCCCAGAAGATAGGAAGTCCCCATACCTTATGCAGCACTATATTGTCTATACGCTCGGTTATAGTAAGTGTTTCTTTACCTTTTTTTACCCGATGCATGATATCATCTATATAAGAATAAAGGGTTTCTGCTACATATATATCCGGCTCCTTTCCTATATCCCGAGATATTCTATCTATCTCTTCCTGCAGCTTTTTCCTTTTGGCAATCTCCAGGGGATATAAAGAAAAGAACTCCTCATCACCCTGGAAAAGAAGCAAAAACAGAGTTCTTTTTACATCGGAAGACAGCTCTATATGAGCAAACTCCTTTTCTTTCTCAGAAAGCCAATACTCCAACCTGCTGTCATATTTTATAGACAAAGAAGAAACAGGTCTCTCAAAACAGGAGCGGCTTACCGCTTCTACCAGCAATTTTGCATCCTTCTTATCCCGCGTATCAACAAGGGATACGGGAAGCTTTAGCAAAGAGGAAAAATGATTAACATTTATATCTATACCATTTATTCCCAGCAGGTCCTTCTTGGTTATAACAATATGCATGGGCAGTCCCTGCTGAATAAGCTGCATGGTGAGAAACATGCTTTTTTCTATGGAAAGTCCATCAATTACCGTAAGAACGAGATCAACCTTTTCCTTTAGAACAAACTCAAAGGCAACACGCTCCTCTGTAAGAGAAGAGCCAATCGCATATATACCTGGCAAATCTATTATCTTAAGCCTTATATCCTCTCCGTCATAAACAGCATCTTTTATACCATCCTTTCTTTCTATGGTTACCCCCGGCCAATTACCTACAAACTCGGTTCTATCCGTGAGCGCATTAAAAACAGAAGTTTTTCCTGTGTTGGGCGTACCCACAAGGCCTATTACAAACTCTCTCATGCAGTCCTCCGCAACAACAGTACATTGGCCTCTTCTTTTCTGAGCGATACATTAAAACCTCTCACCTGTATCTCAACAGGGTCACCAAGAGGCGCTCTTCTTTTTAAAAGAATCTCTGTTCCCGGAATAAAACCCATAGAAAGAAGCTTACGCCTGTAGGGTCCCATCTGGCCGGAAAAACCCACAACAACTGCTCTCTCCCCCTCTCTGAGAGAAGAAATAGATATGATATCATCGGAAAAATCAGCAGAAGGTTCTACACAGCACGCTCTACCTGCGAGCCTCCCCCTCCTGCCTCCTCCGTATCCATGCTTCTTACGCCCCATACCAAACATAAGCCCTCCACAATGTTTTATATATAAAACATTATCAATATAACAAAACAAAATCAATATCACCATGATATTTTTTTTGCAAACATTGTTTTTCTAAGAAAGGAGGGTTATTTTTACTCATATATAATGCATATGGAGGTTGATTATGAAAAACAGACTTATAAAAACCGCAATTATACTACTATTATTTGCAACAGCTTTCTCATCATGTGAGCTGTTTACAAACCAGACAGTGACCATAGCAATAAAACTGGTAAACATGCCCCCAGGCGTCATACCCACAGCCCCTGCCTACTCTGTAAAAGAGGACAGCAATATAACTGTAACAGAATACTCTGTGCGTATATATAAAATAGAAGTCCGCGACTCCTACGGCACAGAAACACTCTGGGAAAACTCATCCGGAACCAGAGCCAACATAGCAGACGGAGACCTTATCCTCACAGACGAAAATGGAGATCTTTATTCCCTCTACTCCGGCACCTATGACGAAGTCCTGGTAACCATGGATAAAGACATATACATTGATGCTGTATACGAACCATACTCCGACACAACCTATACATCCGTTGCAGTATCTACATCCGACCCTGCAACAATCACACTCAGCGTAGCAAACTCCGGCCTTGCCGCCCCCCTCACCGTAAACAAAGATGCAGGAGAAAAACAGATCAACATATACTTTAACATATACAACACAATGAGCTGGAACAGCATAACAGACTCTATAGACGTCACCAAGCCCACGATGATAGCGGACACAATGGACCTGCCAGAAACACAAAACTGACAAAGACACTAGGAGGCTGCAAGATGCAGCCTCTTTTTTTATACCGAACGCAGAACCTGCGAGCCAAGGAGAAAAAAGCAGTAAAGACGCAGGTTCTGCTGCCTGCGGCACACAGAAAACGAAGACTCCACACACTCAACACCCAAAGACGCATCCAAGACACACTCTCCATACTACCTATAAAATCATATTATAAAGTGTTATAACTTTTTTACTTAGGCAGCAAAAATGGACATGCATAGCATGTCCATTTTTGTGTTCAATTTATATGTTTTATATGTTTTTTCTTATTCTTTCCGCAAGTTTTTTTCTGTAGTCTTCCCAGTCGTTTATAGGCCGTCCTGCCAGGCCCTCCTCGCATGCAGTTTTTGCCACTGCAACAGAGACATACTCTATAACCCGCCTGTCAAAGGGCTTGGGCACAATATAGCCTGGGCCAAAGGAAAAAGCTGCTCCGCCATACGCAGCTCTGACGTCATCCGTAACAGGCTGTCTTGCGAGCTCTGCAAGCGCGAGGGAAGCTGCCATCTTCATTCGCTCCGATATTCTGCGGGCACGTACATCAAGCGCACCGCGGAAAATAAAAGGAAAACCAAGCACGTTGTTTATCTGGTTGGGATAATCACTTCTGCCTGTAGCCATGATGATATCCTCACGGGCAGCAAGTGCATCCGGATAAGAAATCTCAGGGTCGGGATTTGCCATGGCAAAGATTATGGGTCTGTCTGCCATAGAACGCACCATGTCCTGTGACATAACTCCTGCTACGGACAGTCCGGCAAAAACGTCTGCATCCTTTATCACGTCCGCCAAAACACGTGCCGGACCACTCTGCGCAAACTCGCGCTTTTCATCGGTAAGATCATCGCGCGATTCTATGATAAGTCCTTTGCTATCGCACATAAAAAGGTTCTCACGTTTTACTCCAGCGGCAACAAACATTCTGGCACAGGATATCCCCGCAGCACCAGCTCCGTTTATAACAACTTTGAGGCTGTCCAGTTTTTTTTCTGCAAGTTCCGCAGCATTAATAAGGCCTGCTGTTGCAATAATAGCAGTGCCATGCTGGTCATCATGAAAAACAGGGATATCGCATAATTCTATGAGACGTTTTTCTATATAAAAGCACTCCGGAGCTTTGATATCCTCAAGATTGATGCCGCCAAAAGTAGGTTCAAGCAACTTGACAGTTCTTATAATCTCCTCCGGATCCTCACTGTCTATCTCTATATCAAAGACATCCACATCGGCAAAGCGCTTAAAAAGCACAGCTTTGCCTTCCATGACGGGTTTGCTGGCAAGTGCGCCTCTGTTGCCAAGACCAAGGATAGCAGTACCGTTGGATACAACAGCAACAAGGTTTCCTCTGGATGTATAGTCAAAAACAGCATCGGGATTATCTGCTATCTCCTTGACAGGTTCTGCAACTCCCGGCGTATAGGCAAGAGAAAGCTCTGCACTTGTTTCGCAGGGCTTGGTAGAAACAATAGCAACCTTGCCTGGTGTGGGATTTTTATGATAAGAAAGCGCTTTGTCGCGTAAAGACATAAAACCTCCAAAAGTAAAAAATACACTAGGACCGCCTAAGCCTAAAATACAGCGGACCTCATACCGATAAAATCAGGAAGAAACAAGAGAAGACAGAGCTTTTTCAAAAGCATCCTTTGCAGGAAGCACTTTTTGCTTAAGACTGTCCAATCTCTGCTCTACAAAATCCAGATTGAGATTACCTGTAGTACCGGGATACTTGCGCTCCCTTATGGATTCAGAAGGGTCCTTCTCCGCAACTTTATCCAGGTCCAAAGCTACCTTGCGATAAGCATCTCTAAAGCTCATCCCCTCTCTTACAAGCCTGTAAGCCTCATCTGTTGCAAATATTTCCCGGGAGAAACCTTTTTTGAGATTGTCGGGAAAGATTTCAAGGAGAGAGATTGTACGCTCCATAACCCTGACAGAATCAAGCGTAACACCTACGGCTCTCATAAAAGGACCCTTTGTCTCCTGAAAATCCCTGTTATAACCGGATGGAAGAGAACGTATTATTCCCTTAATTTGCATAGAAAAAGAAGCGACAGAGGCGGATTTTGCCCTCATAAGCTCAAGACCATCAGGATTTTGCTTTTGGGGCATTATACTTGAACCAGTACATAGTTCCGGAGGGAGCTTAAAGTATCCAAACTCAGGAAGAGAAAACAAGATAAGATCCTGCGCCATTTTGCTTAGAGTAAGCATAACCTGCTCGCAAAGGTCCGTAAAAATAGACTCAAACTTACCTCTAGAGTTGTTAGCATAAAGCACATTGTTCTGCACAGAAGAAAACCCAAGAAGAGAAGCAGTGTATTCCCTGTCCAGAGGAAGAGGTACTCCGTAACTTGCTGCGGCACCAAGAGGGTTCTGGTCCACAAGAGGATAAAAAGCCCACAAAAGCCTCGCAACATCCGCAAGTTCCTCCGCAAAAGCAGCCATCCAAAGGCCACAGGAAGAAGGCATGGCAATCTGCATATGAGTTCTTCCTGGCATAGGTACATCCGCAAGCTCCTTTGCACGGGAAACAAGCACATCCGTAAGAGAAAATATTACACCAAGGAGTTCAAAAACAGAATGCTTCATAAAAAGTCTTAGAGCCACAAGAACCTGATCGTTTCTGGAGCGGCCTGTATGAATTTTTTTTCCGGCCTCACCTGTTTTATCCACAAGCCAGTTCTCAATAGCAGTGTGTCCGTCTTCATCCTCGGGGCGTATGGAAAACCTGCCGGACTCTATAAGTCCGACAAGCTCACACAGAGCATTCTTGAGCTCAGCAAAATCACTGTCAGGCAGCAATCCTGCTTTATTGAGCATATCCGCATGTGCAAGAGAAGCAAGTGCATCAAAGTATACAAGCTGGGAATCAAGAAGATAATCCTCGCCTACTGTATAACGTTCTATAAGCTTATCCAGAGAATACTGTTTTTGCCAGAGTTTAGCCATATAAACCTCATAAAAAAACGATATACAATAATAACCGTAAAGCCTCTCATATTCCAGACATTGGGAAAGAAAATTTATACACAACCTTGTTTCTTCTCCAGTATAAAAAAACACACAAATGATACAGCAGAGTCTACATACGACAGAAAAGCAAAACAAATAAAACAATTGACACATGTATAAAGCTGACATAAGCTAAAAGGCATGAAGATAGTTATAGTAGGAGCGGGAAGAGTCGGATTTCAGCTTGCAAAGACACTTATAAAAGAAGGTCATGAAATAACTATTATAGAAAAGGATATACACAAAGCAAGACACGCAGCCAATATGCTGGACTGCTTTGTAATCAACGAAGCAGGCAATAACCAAAAGACACTGGACAAAGCGGATGTGGAGCATGCAGATTTTTTTGTAAGCGTTACGGACTCTGATGAGACTAATATAATAGCCTGCGGACTTGCAAAAAGCATATATAAGAAACCCATCACAATAGCACGGGTCAAGAAATTTGAGTATAACAAAAGAGAAATACTTGAGAATTCCATCTTTGGAATAGACTATATAATCAATCCAGATATAGAAACCGCACTTAGAGTAGTACGCTCTATAGAAACTGGAGCACTGAGCCCTATCAACCTCTTTGATACGCTAAGTCTACAAATGCAGGTCATAAAAATACCTACGGGCTCAGACTTTGCAAAAAAGCCGCTTCAGCACTTTAGAGCTGTGTGCGGTAAACTTTTTCTGGTGCCGCTAATCCAGCGTGATGAAGAATACAGTATACCGCGTGGAAGTACTATTCTGGAGGAAAACGACCATCTTTATGTGCTTGCTTCTTCCGGTGACTTTATGGATATATATAGGACACTGGGAATAACTCCGCAAAATATCAGAAAAATAGTGATAATAGGTGGAGGAACAACAGGAGAACATATCATAGAAATGCTAAGCAGCAAAAATCCTGCAAAGAGCATAATAAGAGGCCTGTTAAAACGCTTTGTAAATATCAATAGATATCAGATTCATGTTGTTGACCAGGATTATGACAGATGCAAATATCTGGCACAACAGTATCCGGATATAACAGTAAGCCATGCGGATATATCTCAGGAAGGATTTCTGGAAGAAGGCAATCTTGAGGGATACGACCTGGTAATAACAAGCACAGACAGCCAGGAGCTCAACCTGCTCACAGGAGTCCTTGCAAAAAAAATGGGAATAAAAAAGGCAATAGCAGTTGTACATAAAATACCGTATATGAGTCTTGGAGAGCAGCTGGGGCTTGATGTAACAATAAGCCTCAATCACTCAGTTCTTAACACCATAATAAAGACAATTTATAAGAAAAAGCTGCATACAATATATCCCATAGAAGGAAGCTCTTTCGAAATGCTTGAGACAACAATTCTATCTGCATCTCCTCTTATAGGCAAAACCATAAAAGAACTCAACCTGCCACAGGAAGTGTTAATCCTTATGATAGAACGAGGAGAAGAACAGATAATCCCCGACGGCAACACAAAATTACAGGAAGGGGACAGGATAATCACGATATTTAAGCAGGAAAAACGTCCTTTTATGGAGGATTTTCTAGAGTGATACACATAAGAAGCATAATAAGAATACTTGGTTTTTTGTGGCTCATACTTGCAGCATTTATGCTTATTCCATTTGCTATTTCCTGCTTTGAAAAGGCAGATACGTTCTATGCTTTTTTTACAACCATATTGATAATGCTACTTACAGGACTTGCTTCTATTGTACTCACAAAGAAAAAAGAAACTCTCAAAATGAACACAAAGGACGGTTTCATATTTGTTACTTTTGCATGGATAAGTGCATCTGCGTTTGGCGCATTACCTTTTGTAATTTCTTATTCAATACCATCTTATACGGATGCATTCTTTGAAACAATGTCAGGATTTACCACAACAGGAGCATCCATACTCACAGAGATAGAAGGATTTCCACACTCCATACTGTTTTGGCGTTCTCTAACTCACTGGCTTGGCGGTATGGGTATAGTTGTTCTTGCAGTGGCACTTCTGCCTCTTTTGGGAATAGGGGGCGCTCAGCTTTTTAAGGCAGAATCTCCAGGTCCCACGCTGGATAAGATTGCACCAAGCATAAAAGATACTGCAAAAATACTCTGGAAAATATATCTGTTTTTTACCTTAGCAGAGACTGTTCTTCTGCTTTTTGGCGGTATGAATCTTTTTGATGCACTTACCCATACCTTTGGCACACTAGCGACAGGAGGTTTTTCTCCAAAAAACAGCAGTGTTGGAGCATATAATTCCGCTTACATAGATGTTGTGATAACCGTCTTTATGGTTTTGGCAGGCTTTAACTTTGGACTTTATTATTATGTGCTTCTCAGAAAGCCAGGCAAAATTCTGCAAAACTCGGAAGCAAGGGCTTATATATCTATATTTGTAGTCTCAACGTTAATTGTAGCCTTTTCTATCAAGCCACTCTACGGCACATTTCTAAATGCTCTGAGATATGCAGGGTTTCAGAATGCATCCATACTCACTACAACAGGTTATGCTACAGCAGACTTTGACAAATGGCCGACACTTGCAAAAGGCGTATTGTTTTTTCTTATGTTCATAGGGGGCTGCTCTGGGTCCACTGGAGGCGGCATTAAGGTTATAAGAATAATAACACTGGCAAAACAGGCTATAACAGAAATAAAATACCTTATCTTTCCTTACGGTGTCTTTAAAGTAAAAATCAACAAAGAACCTGTAAGAAAGGATTTTATACTAACCGTAACAGGTTTCTTCTTTTTATATATCTTTATTCTACTTGGAGTAACGCTTGTAATTGCAGGCGGAGGACATGACCTTTTGACAGCATTTTCCGGCGCTCTTGTCACAGTAGGAAATATAGGTCCGGGTTTTGCAAAGATTGGCCCCACTCAGAACTACTCGTTTTTTTCTCCCTTGATAAAATGGGTGCTTTCCTTTGCTATGATGGCGGGAAGGCTGGAGATCTATACTGTTCTTGTTCTTTTTCATCCGCGATTCTGGCGCTCCTAGCTAGCTCCTTCATTTGCTTTTATACCGAACGCAAAAAGTGCGCCATGCATTGCAAAGCAGCAGGTAGTGCGCACTTCCTGCTGCCTGCGGCGCAATAATAAAACAATATTTTTATCATTTTGCAGGGTGTGTTTTATTTATTATTTATTCTTTGCAATTCCTAATGCTCTTTTCTCAGCGTGTTTCTACTGCCAGAGGCAGCAATAACTGTCCTTTGGGCAGTTATTGCGTTCGGTTTTTTTGGGGTTCTGTGTATTGACCTGCTTTTGTATTGGTTTTACACTGTTGTATCTTTTTTTTAGGAGTTTTGATATGGCTGAGTCTCCAAAGATTCCTTTGAGGAGCAGTACGACTACTTCTGGCAGGCTTATGGCTGGTGCAAGAAGTCTATGGCGTGCCAATGGTATGAAGGAAGAGATGATTGGCAAGCCTGTTATTGCTATTGCCAATTCTTTTACGCAGTTTGTCCCAGGACATGTGCATCTGCATGAGATTGGCCAGAAGGTCAAGGCTCTTATAGAGAAACATGGTTTTTTTGCTGCGGAGTTTAATACCATTGCTATAGATGACGGGATTGCCATGGGGCATGATGGGATGCTGTACTCCCTGCCATCTCGTGAGGTTATTGCCGATAGTGTCGAGTATATGGTCAATGCGCATAAGGCGGATGCTCTTGTGTGTATAAGTAACTGCGATAAGATTACTCCTGGTATGCTTATGGCTGCTATGAGGCTCAATATTCCTGCTATCTTTGTCTCCGGTGGACCTATGGAGGCAGGTATCTACAATGATAAAAAATATGACCTTGTGGATGCCATGGTCATGGGTGCAGATGAATCCATAGCCGATGAAGATATGTTTAACATAGAGAGACTGGCCTGCCCCACCTGTGGTTCCTGCTCCGGCATGTTTACCGCCAATTCTATGAACTGTCTCAACGAGGCTCTGGGACTTGCTCTTCCGGGAAACGGCACGATTGTAGCTACGCATAAGAACAGAGAAAGGCTTTTTGAGAAGGCTGCTGAGCGTATATGCGAGATGGTAGAAGCTTATTATTACAATGGCGACAATTCTGTGCTTCCGCGCTCCATTGCAACACGTGAGGCTTTTCTCAATGCCATAGCACTTGATATTGCCATGGGAGGTTCTACCAATACTGTACTTCATACTCTGGCTATTGCCAATGAGGGAGATGTGGATTTTACTCTCAAGGACATAGAAGAGCTCTCTAGAAAGATTCCATGTATCTGTAAGGTGGCTCCCAATTCTCATTACCATATAGAGGATGTAAACCGCGCAGGCGGTATTCTCGGCATTCTCGGTGAGCTGGACAGGAAGGGGCTTATCAACACCAGTGTAAAGCGCGCAGACGGACTTACCCTGCGAGAAGCCATAGATAAATACGATATAATGCGGCCTACTGTAACGGACGAAGCAAAGAAGCTGTATGCAAGTGCAGCTCTAGGAAAACCCAGCCTCAAGATGGGCAGTCAGGAGGCTTATTACAAGGAGCTTGATACGGACAGGATAAAAGGCTGCATAAGGGACGTAGAGCATGCCTACTATCCTGACGGAGGGCTTGCTATTTTATACGGCAATATTGCACGCCGCGGCTGCGTGGTAAAGACAGCAGGTGTGGACGAATCCATATTCAAGTTCAAAGGACCTGCAAAGGTGTTTGAATCTCAGGAAGAAGCCTGCGAAGGCATTCTCAATCCGGAAAGAGTAAAAGCAGGGGATGTTGTGGTTATTCGCTATGAAGGACCCAAGGGAGGACCTGGCATGCAGGAGATGCTCTACCCTACTTCCTACATCAAGTCCCGCCATCTTGGTAAAGAATGTGCGCTCATAACAGACGGGAGATTTAGCGGTGGAACAAGCGGCCTATCCATTGGCCACATATCTCCTGAGGCTGCAGCAGGAGGAGAGCTAGCTCTGGTAGAAGACGGGGACATCATAGAGATAGACATACCGGCAAGAAGTATCAATGTTCTTCTGTCAGACGAAGAGCTTGCAGCAAGAAAGAAAAAACAGGAGAGTCGCGAGAGCCCCTATACCCCGCTCAAGCGCAAAAGAGAAGTCTCTAGAGCACTCAAGACCTATGCACTTCTTGCAACATCCGCAGATACCGGCGCAGTAAGAAGACTGCCTGACGAAAAATAGCTTTTATATACATCAACCGAACGGCCGGATACTCCAAAGCATCCGGCCTTTTTTTAAAAAACCACAACAGTCTTATACAGCTTATTGCCAATATACCAACAAAAGCATAAAACTACAGGGAGACATCTTATGCTGCAGAATGCTTTTTCTTTCTTAAGGAAAAAGCAACAAGCAATATAGCAGCAGCAAGAGAAATCCATATACCAGAACCCAGAGACATCTTGTTGGAAACAAGATTGTATAACGTAACCCCAGTATATATAACAGATACAATACCAGTTATGAGAGATACAACAGCAGAAGGCATCTCCATAAGCCTCAATATGACAATCAACAGACATGCAGCAATAAGAGCGACAGGGACATAACCTATGTAAGATGCTATAAAATCCTTAGGCTTATCATCAGAAAAAAGAGAACTAAAAGAAGCAAGGTTTTCCATAGCACTATTGAGAGAAAAACCGGATAGAGGAATCCCCATAACACTAGTCCACGGACTAAAAAGAGCAAGAACAAGCAAAAAGGCAGCAATAACCTCAAACCTGTCAAGAAGCAGATTAATACGATTCATAAAACCTCCTAGTATATTTTGTATTAAGAATATATTATATCACATCTTAAAAAATTTCATTATTTTTTGCTAAGATTCTACACAAAAAAACATTTAAAACATTTTTATAAAAAGACTCATGCAATTCTTTAAAAATAATTGATAGTGGACTAGAATGATAGCACAACAATAGAACGCTTGGATGAAATTTTGTCACAAAACAATCCCGGAAGCAGGAAAAAAAACAAAATAGAAATATACTATATAATAAAAGGCTGATTTATGTCAAAAACAAACACAGCAGATATAACAGATGAAGTTGTCCGTGTAAGTTCCATAATAAGCTCATCAAAAAACATAAAAGAAGCTACAATAAAACTGGTAGACCATAGTGCAGACATCAGCGGAGCAGACTCCGCTGCATTTTATCTGCTGGATAATAACCGATATACACTCTCTGCCTCGGCCGGCAATAAGAATCTTCCTGCAATATTTGAAGATACGGATTCACTCGATTTTCTAAGGGAGATACAAGATTACATATATCAGTCGGATAGAGAAAACGCCTTTCTTCCAGGATTATTTATATCCGAGTCAGCAAAAAGCACGCTAGCCATTCCTCTATGGGAAAAAAGCGATATAATCGGAATATTGATTCTTCTTTCCTGCAAAGAAAACCATTTCAAAAAAAAAGATGCGCGATTTATATCGGCCATAACAAAAATAGCAGGCGGAACAATAATCAACACAAGACTGATAACAAAAATCAGAGACTATGCAAGAGAAGTAACAGAGTTAAAAAACTATCAGCAATCCATTTTCTCATCCATAAGTAACCTGCTTATAACCTTGGACAGATACGGCAACATAACATATATAAACAAGCAGACAGAAGAAACACTGGGAATATCAAAAGAGTTTATAGGGGCTGATTTTTTTTCTATATTCTCCGACATGTTAAGTAAGAAAGTAACAGATAAAATAAGAGAAAATCTAGAATCAGGATCAATAATCCCCGGCATAGAAGGCATATTAAAAACCCAAAAAGACTCAGAAATAGATTTTTCACTGACTATATCCCCACTTTACATAAGAAAAAATAAAACAGATGGAATCGTTCTTATCTTTACCGACCAGAGCAGAGAAAAAGAGCTAAGAGAAAAGATAGACATAGTAACAGAAGAGAGAAGAAAAATAAAAGATATGTTTTCAAGATATTTATCTCATGAAGTCGTACAAAAACTAATAGAAGCGCCTCACAGTATACAGCTGGGTGGAGAAAAAAAGATTGCTACAATATTTTTTGCTGATATAAGAGGATACACATCTTTCTCAGAAAACAAAAGCCCAGAATATATACTAGATATCTTAAACCAGTATTTTCAGCACGTAGTAGAAATAATCATTGCAAAACGAGGTTTCATAGACAAGTTTATAGGCGACTGCGTTATGGCAGCCTGGGGGGTACCCCTGCAATCCGAAAAACAGGATGCAATAGATGCCGTAGCATGCGCAATAGACATACAAAAAATGATACGCTCTCCCAACAGACCTTTTTTTAAAGGAGAAGCAAAAAATCTAAAGATAGGTATAGGAATACACTCCGGTCCACTTGTGGCAGGCAACATAGGAAGTTCAAGCTATATGAACTACACGGTTATAGGAGACACCGTAAACATAGCATCACGGATAGAAGCAATATCAGGCCCGGATGAAATCATAATAACAGAAGAAACAAAAAAGCTGCTGGAAGATAGCTTTAAACTGCAAAAACTCAACCCTGTCACAGTAAAAGGAAAAACAAAGCCAATACCAGTATACAAAGTAATCTATTGATTAACCATAAGGAGAAAACTATGGGAAAAATATGGCAGATATCACAGACAACTAGTCTGATTATTATTGCAACAATAACTGTAATCCTTATTCTTACAGTAACACTGCTCATAATAATAAGAAACAAAAAACAGAAACAATATTTTATAAATATAGTAGAAGAATTCTCTAGCACCGCCGATCTACTAAGAGAAAAAATAGTAGAGAAATTCTCACCTTCAAACCTTATAAGACTTCTACCACTCATAGAAGAACTTGCAGAGGAGAAAGCTCTTCCCCTTATTACCCTATCAGGCATGGATTCTTTTTTATATAGAAAACTGATTTCCGGAGGGAATTACAAGACATTTGACCTGGTAAGAAGACATGCCGTAGAGACATCCATGTATGCATGCTTCTACTATGCACTAAAAAATCCTAAGATGATAGAACATCTCTTTTCTCATCCCGATTATTCTGACATAGAAATCATGCGGTTTATAGCACTCACATGGGACAGAACCCCATTTGATACAAAAAAAGCATTCTACCTTCTTCAAGACAGAATAAACCTAATAACAGAGCTTACGGCAGACCAGCAATCACAATGCCGCTTGTTTGCAAGCAGCATACTTGTAAACTCGCCGGAAGAGAGAATAACAAGACTACTACTGCAAATGGTAGAAGATCCTGATTACAATGTGAGAAAAATAATAATAAGTAACTTGCCATCAAATATTCTTAAAGAAAAGATTGAGAGTATCCTAGCAGAAGACCCATCCTGCGAGGTAAGAGAAGAAGCATGGAAAAAACTTACCAAAGAAGAAAGAGAAGCCTTTCTCGACAAAAACATTACAGATCAACACGCCTTACATATACTCAGGCTTCTAAACCCCACAGATAAGAATCATCAGGAATTCGCTCTAAGATGTCTCAAAAGCCCTAACGAAGAGCTTGCATTTTATGCCGCTCATTTTCTATGCAAACAACCGGGAAGCATTTTGGATTATATATTTATAAAAGCGGATTCTAGAGACAGAGATGGATTTAAAGAAGCAGAGACCATTCTTACAAAGGCTGCAGGTTACCAGGCAACCGCATTTTTAAACAGTGTAGCAAGAATAGAAAATACAGATACAATACTCCTCGCACTAAAAATACTAAGAGAAAAGGGAGAAAAAAAACATATTCTTACTATTACAAGGAAACTCATAGCAGCCTCTGTCTGGGAGAAAAATCCCAGAACATACAGAGAACTAATAAAAACCATTCTCGCAAGAAGAGACGAAATCTCTCTTTTGCATATAAAAAAGTTCTTAAAATCCAACAAAAATAACCATCAACTTATCAACGCAACACTGGAACTATTGGATAAAAATACAGTAAACCTCGTATCCGATTTACTCTCAGAACTTTTCCTGGACCCAAAATATAAAAAAAGAAAAAAACTGGAAGAACTTCTTTCCATGGAAGAAAAAAGCATACTACTACCACTACTGCTGGAAACAATAGAGGACAAGGGAAAACCTCTCATACTCAAGAAATCCGCCATAAGAGTACTTGCACTACAAAAATTACCTTACTGTATCGGGCTGTTATTGGAAGAATTACCCACTCTCTCCCAAGAAGAAGCTGTAGAGCTTACTAACATACTCTCTCAATACCCAGAAGAGGCAATAGCCCCTGAAATAGAAACCTATATAAATACATATGATGCTAGGATGGTTTCCACACTTATTGCCGCACTTCCAGTAGAATACAAGAAAAAATACAACAAAAAAATAGAAGAAAAAATGAGCTCACCTGACCCTATGGTTAGAATTGCAGCAGCATATAGCATAGCAGAAATAGCAGACAATAAGCAACTTCAAAACATGGAAACATTACTCCATGACCCTGACATTGCAGTGAGAGCAAATGTTGCCAGAATCCTGGCAGAAAGAGGCAATAAAAAAATATACAATAAATTGAGCCAGATATTACAATCTGACGATGAGTTCTCAGAGGTAAAACATTCTATTCTAGAAGGTTTAGGGAAAAGCAATAATCCGGATAAAATCCCGCTTCTAATGGATATAACAGAAAGCACCCCAGAACTAGAAAAATACATAACAAGAACACTGACTAATAGAATGAGTCCAGAATGCATAAAAGCACTTGCAGAAGAATTGAAAAACAGAAAAGAAAGAACAAGAGAAGTGATAAAACAGGCCTTCAAAGCACAAGGAGAACTTGCTGAGAACAACCTTCTTGAGCTATTAAAACAAGATATAGGCGGAATAAAACCCATAATAAATCAGCTTCTAGAAGATACAGGACTCATAGATATATATATAAACAGATTAAATAACAGAAACAATGATATAAGAAAGGAAGCTGCAAAACTGCTCTCAAAAATAGGAACAGAGCATGCCCTAAGGGGGCTTGTACTTGCTGCCGCAGATCCCGAAGAAGATATCCGTATAATTACAATAAAAGCAATAGCAGGATTAGAAGGCAAAAACGGCAAGGATATTCTCGATCGTCTCTTGTCAGATCCCAACAAAAAAGTGAGAAAATATACAAGGTGGGCACTGGAGCGAAAAAAATTGGAAAACAAAGCATAAAGCTTCCTACCTTGTAACTTTTTATCTCTTTATAGTATTTTTATACAAAACAAATATAAACAGGGAATCCCATGAGAGAAAGATTAACATACCTGATTCTGTCAATATTTATAGCCATAAGCCCTGTCATTCTATGGTTTAGAGGGGATATAAGAAAAGCATTACAAGCCCCGTTTTCTTTTTACAGCTTTTTTTCAATAGCTTTGTACATAATTATGTTTGTCGGAGGAGTATGGGGAATAATAAAAAGTATCAGATATAAAGAAGATAAAGAACAAAAATAAGTAACCAATGGATATAAAATATATCCAAAATATATCCAAGGAGGATACCGTGATAAAGGTACAGAACCTGACCAAGCGCTACGGGTCCCACACTGCGGTAAAAGATATCAGTTTCTCCATAGAAAAGGGAGAAATAATAGGATTTCTGGGACCCAACGGAGCGGGAAAAAGCACAACAATGAATATTCTAACAGGCTATCTCTCAGCGACAGAAGGAGAAGTGGAGATAGCCGGCAAAAAAATTCTGGAGGATCCTATAGAGTGCAAAAAGCATATAGGGTACCTTCCTGAAAACCCACCACTCTATATGACTTTTACTGCAAGAGAGTATCTTGACTTTGTCTGTGATCTTAAAGGAATAAATAAAAAATACAAAAAAGAACACATAGATACCATCTCAGAAAAAGTAGGCATAACCCATGTCATGAACAGACTTATAAAAAACCTGTCCAAGGGTTATAAACAGAGAGTCGGACTGGCTCAGGCGCTTATAGGAGATCCGGATATTCTCATCTTGGATGAACCAACAATAGGACTTGACCCGAGACAGATTCTGGACATAAGAAGCCTTATAAAGGATTTGGGTAAAGAACATACTGTAATTTTGAGCTCGCACATCCTCCCGGAAGTGAGCATGGTATGTAAAAGGATTCTGATTATAAACAATGGAACCTTGATAGCAGATGATACTCCGGAGAAACTCGCATCAAGACTATCCGGAAGCAACAAACTTCTCCTGCGACTGGAAGCAAAAAAAGAAGATGTGGAAAAGGCCTTCTCCGAGATAAAAGAAATCCAAAATCTTAACTTTAAAGAAAGCCAGGAAGAAAACACAATAGACGTAGAAGTAATAGCAAATGAAAACACAGATATAAGAAAACCTCTTTTTTATGCATGTGCCAATAAAAACATCCCAATATTAACCATGCGCTCTTTGGACGTAAACCTGGAAGACATATTCCTGCATCTTATAACAGAAGAAAATCAGGAGAAGGAGGGATAATATGCTTGCTATCTTAAAAAAAGAACTAAGAACATTTTTTACATCACCCATAGGATATATTTATATGGGAGGATTTCTCCTGTTTTCGGGCTATTTTTTTGCAACACAATCTATTCTTACAAGAAACCCTCAGTATACCAATATATTCAGTGGTATGATAACAATCTTCTTGTTTATAATGCCAATGCTGACCATGCGTCTCATGTCAGAAGAGAAAAATCAGAAAACGGATCAGCTTCTCATAACGAGCCCCACATCAGTAGGGAATATAATAATCGGTAAATTCCTTGCTGCATATGTAATATTTGCAATAACACTTGCAATAACAATATTATATGCCATAGTCATAGAGATACATGGCAAACTGCCACTCTGGGAAACAATAGGAAGCTATATCGGGTTTCTTCTTCTTGGAGGTGCATACATCTCCGTGGGGCTTTTTATATCAACTATGACAGAAAACCAGATAGTCTCGGCACTTGTTTCTTTTTTTGCTGTATTATTACTTCTTTTTCTTGATAATATTGCCAATGCAATGCCGGCAGAAAACATAGCAGGACTCATATTTGCAATAATACTGGCAGCGCTGCTTTCTCTATATCTATACAGAACAACAAAAAACATATTCCTAGCAGCTGTTGTTCTTGCGGTTGCGATTGTAGGGACAGGAATAGCATATATTATAGACTCCTCTTTGTTTTACAGACTAATCACAAAAACCCTGCAAATCCTCTCCTTAAATAACAGATATAAATCGTTTGGGATGGGGATTTTTGAAGTTTCCGGAATAGTATATTACATATCGTACATGGCATTCTTCTTGTTTCTATCCACTCATGCCGTAGAAAGAAGAAGATGGGTCTGAGGGAGGCAACATGAAACTCATAAAAAACATAGGAAAAACCATCAGCAAAGGCATTCAATCTCTAAGCAAAGATACCGTAAAATACGGCGGTTATGCAGCAATAGTAACCGTAGCCTTTGCTCTAATATTACTACTATTCAATATAGCAATTACAAGCCTTGATTTTAAATTCGATCTTACGGAAAAAAAACTTTTTTCCCTGTCGGATGAAACTATAAAGTTTATAAAAAATCTTAAAGATGACATACGGATAACAGCCATATACAAAGAGGGAGAAGAACCTGAGAGAATAAAAGAAGTTTTAAACCTATATGCTAAAAACAGCCCTCACATATCTTTAAGGTTTGTAGACCTGGACAAAAATCCTGGCATACTGTCAGAATATAAGGACAGCGACAAAAAAATAGAAAACGGTTCTATTATAATAGAAAGCCAAAAAGCAAAAAAGATTCTTAGCAGCTATGACCTTTACGAGATAACATACTCCCAGCAAGGTCCTCAAATTACAGGATTTGCAGCAGAAAAAATAATAACAACTACAATATATACCGTAGCAGGGGGGAAAAGTCCTATAGTCTATGAGTTGGAAGGGCATCAGGAAACTCCTCTATCCAGATATAAAGCAACAGAACTTCTGGAAAGAGAAAATATTACTTTAAAAACTCTCAATTTTATCAAAAACCCTGCAATACCGGCAGATGCCAAGGCAATAATAATTTACGGAATAAGAAGAGATATAAGCCCTGGAGAAGCAGAACTTCTTCAGCAATATCTGGATACAGGTGGTCATCTCATAGTAGTAAAAGGCATAACATCGGAAAATACCCCCAATCTCGATAAGGTTCTTTCATCATACGGTATACGCTTTGACTACGGGATTGTAGGAGAACCAAACCGCCAGAAAAATATGGGCAATCCATTTCAAGTTATACCAATCATAGCAGATCACGACATAAGCAAAAAAATAACAGAGAACAAAGATACAATGATTCTGCAATGGAGCATGGCCATAAAAGAAGAGTCTATCAAGAGAAAAACAATCAAGATAACACCTCTCCTTACAACGACTGCGACCTCATTTATGACAAAAAACTTTGATAAAAGTAAAAATACAGCTCAGATTTCAAAGGATGAGACAGGGCCTTTTAACCTTGCCGTAGCAATAGAAGAAAAACAGGATAATGGAAAGACAACCAGAATCGTAGCAATAGCAGCAGACAGTCTTATGGAAAATCTATATCCATTTAACGCTCAGATACCAGCAAATATAGATTTCTTTATCGGCTCTATACTCTGGAGTACTGATAGAAAGGACTCTATCTCCGTAGGGTCGAAAAGTCTTATGGCACTTCCTTTAAGCATAGATGGACGTATGCAAATAATATATACGGTACTTTTTGTCATAATAATACCTCTTGCTTTTATAATCACAGCACTTGTCGTATGGCTCAGGAGGAAAAATCTATGAACAGAAAAAGCAAGCTTATATTACTAGCAACAGCAACAGCAGCCATTGTGCTGCTGTTGCTTCTTATACCTGTTCTAAAGAATAAACCTCAAGCAGAGAGCACTACAAATAAGACGCTATATGTAGTCAGTCTCAACAGAGAAGATATAACAAAAATAAAAATAGATAAAACAAATCTGGTATTTATAAAACAGGACACTAACGAAGATAAAACAGGATTGGGCACATGGACGACAGAAAAAAATGCTCCTTATAAAATTGACGAGAGCAGTATAACTTCTACTTGCTACAGTCTTACCGGAATAAGCGCAGACAGAATAATAGAAGAAGAGGCAAAAGACTTGTCCATATATGGCCTTGATAAACCTCAAGCCTCCATAACTCTTACAGATAAAAACAACAATGTGCAGACTATATTTCTAGGAAACAAAACCCCTACGGGAAGCGGTTATTATGCCAAGAGAAAAAGTGATAATACAGTCTATGTTATCTACAATTACCTTGCAGAAAAATTCTTTACCAAGTTATCTGACTTTAGAGATAAGAGCCTGACAAGTATAGACAGCAGCAAATTAAAGCACATTCTTCTAGAACGCAAATCACTCCCTGACATAGAAATACTAGAGAAAACAGAAGAAGATCAGCCCTTTATGCCGCTGGCAAGATACAAAATAATCAAGCCCTTCGCCTACACAATAACAGCAGATCCCCAAAAACTTGAAAGTTTTATAAATCCATTGAGCAGCATAAGAATAGAAAATTTTGCAGATATAAGTATGGCAGAAGCAGGACTAGACAACCCAGATTATAGACTGACTCTCAAAGACGATAAAAACAACCTCACACTGCTCATAGGAAAACAAACAGAGGATGGTAAATACTACGCAAAGACCACAGACAGCAGTGAAATATTTACAATAAGAAACATCACTGATGCACTTACAAAGGATGCAAAAGACATAGCAGACACATTTATATTCCTTGTTGACATCAAAAACACCAAGGAGTTTATGATAAAATTCCCTGACAGGACATATACAGCAATGATAAAACGTATAGAAAAAGAAGAAAAAACAGATGATAACAAAGAAAGCAAGCAGATAGAAGAACATTTTTATGTAAATGGGCAAGAAATAGAAGAAAAAGCCTTTAGACAATTCTTTCAGCAGTGCATAGGCATAACTGCAGACTCATGGTCTCCTGACGAAAACATAAGCGGAAAATCAGAAATCAGCATGTACTTTAAAGTAGAAACAGAAAAGGGCGATATGACAAAAAGAATAGACTATATACCATATAAAGAAGGCTTCTATGCTGCTAAGAGAGACAGTAAAACATACTTTATAGTATCAGAAAGACAGATAAAATCACTTAGAAAAGCAGTAGAAGAAGTCTTAACACATACAGTTAATTAATTAAAAGTTATAAACCGAACGGCAGACCTCTGTATGAGGTCTGCCTTTTTTTACATGATAAAAGAAAAATAAAAAAGCGGGGCAGAATGCCCCGCGTTCGGTATAAATAAATATTTTTGATTATCTTGCGTACTCTACAACCCGTGTCTCACGGATTATTGTAACCTTTATCCTTCCGGGATATCTTAGCTCCCCTTCTATCTTCTTTGCAATATCACGCGCCATTTCTCTGGCACCCATATCATCTACGCTATCATTGTTGACCATTATTCTAAGCTCACGTCCAGCCTGTATTGCAAAGGCTTTATCGACACCGCTAAAAGATTCTGCAATCTTTTCAAGATTCTCAAGCCTCTTTATATAATTCTCAAGCGACTCGCGGCGTGCCCCAGGTCTTGCCGCAGAAATAGCATCTGCCACCTGCACTATTACGGACTCGGGACAGCTGTGAGGCACATCTCCGTGGTGAGCAGCAATACAGTTGATCACCCGCTTGTCCTCACCCATTCTCTTGGCAAGCTCTATCCCAAGCTCAATATGGGTGCTGTCATCCTGAGACTCTATAGCCTTTCCTATATCGTGCAAAAGTGCACCTCTCTTTGCAATCTGAGGATCCGCTCCAACTTCTGCTGCAAGCATACCCGCAAGTATTGCAACTTCTTTTGTGTGAGCCAGAACATTCTGGCCATAACTGGTCCTATACATAAGTCGTCCTAGAGCCTGTATGGCTTCCGGTGAAAAATCATGTATGCCCAGTTCAAATAATACCTTCTCGCCTTCCTCATATACAGTTTGACTTATCTCTCTGGTTACCTTGTGGACAACTTCTTCTATCCTGGCAGGATGTATTCTGCCATCGGATATGAGGCGTTCAAGAGAAAGTCTGGCAATTTCCTTTCTCACAGGGTCAAAGCATGAAAGTACTACAGCTTCCGGAGTATCATCTATTATGATATCTACACCGGTAAGAGTCTCAAGCGTACGGATGTTCCTTCCCTCCCGTCCTATTATACGTCCTTTCATCTCATCATTGGGAAGACTAACAGTTGTAACAGTAATTTCGGATGTTACATCCGTAGCTATACGCTGTATTGTGCTTACTATTATTTCTCTTGCCTTGCGTTCTGCCGTTGCCTTGGCTTCTTCTTCTATCTTGTTTATAAGCACCTGTGCATCATGTTTTGCCTCTTCCTGGAGACGGTCAAGAATAATCTGTCTTGCCTCTTCCTTGCTTAGACCCGAGATTCTAGTAAGCTCTTCTTCTATTTTTTGTTCTTTTTCGCCCAACTGGCTTTCTTTGGCAGCCAGTTTCCTCTCTCGGTCTGCTAACGCCTCGCTTCTTTTTTCTGTTGCGGCTAGCTTTTTTTCTAAATTCTCTTCTTTTTGCTCTAATCTTCTTTCTGTTCGTTGAAGCTCAGCCCTTCTGTTTCTGACCTCGCGCTCCAACTGAATACGTTCCTTATGTATTTGTTCTTGAGCTTCAAATAATATTTCTTTTTTTCTAGCTTCTGCTTCTTTTGCCGCTTCATTTTTTATTCTCTCAGCCTTCTGTTCTTCAGAATTAAGCTGAAATTTGGCATATAGCCATCTAGCTGTCCACCCCAGCGCCAAACCTATAAGAGGAAGGGCAACTGAAAGAATTATACTCATCAGTTCCCTCCACTTTATATTTAGTTATTCAGAATAAGGGTATATTGAACAAAAGTCAATAACATAAATTATTATATTACAGTAATATTACCTCCACTATACATACTTGATATTTTTGCCTTTTACTTGCAAAACTATAAAAAAAACAAATCTATTGAAAGCTTTGTTACTTTCCTGTAAAAAATAAATGTGAAACTTACCAGACAGACAAAAAATGATTTCCTAAAACTTTTTTTTCTTTCTGCAACCTTGGGGACTCTCATCTGGGCAATGATAGAAATATTGCTAAGAAACGCAGGTTTTTCCGACATTCCTACATTGCCGGAGATTTCGCTAGATGTATACTTTATAAAAATAAGCATAAGACTAAATCCCGGCACCTTTATAGGAATAGGGGTGGGGACTTTTGTTTTCTTTAAAATCTAATTTCATAACATTACAGGAGATAAACCATGCTTCTTCTTGCTTCTAATTCTCCAAGGAGAGCAGAATTACTAAAAAAGACAGGGATAGAATTTTATCAATGGGCTCCGGACTATGATGAGTTTTTTCCGAACACTGAGGACATCCGGGATGCTGCAATAGAATTGAGCAAAAACAAGCTGCAACAAGTTATGAAATATGAAATAACAAAAAAATTTGCACTGGTTTTGACAGCAGATACAATTATAGAAATAAACGGCATGGTACTGGGAAAACCAGAAAATAAAAAAGAAGCAAAAAGATTTTTATCCCTGCTTTCCGGGAAAGAACACAGAGTTATAACTTCCTTATGCCTCTACAACAAGGAGAATAGCAAGATAATATCCGATGCAGAAACAACTTATGTTAAATTCTCAAGCCTTTCCGACGAGGAAATAGAATCATATACAAATACAAAAGAATGGAGAGGAGCAGCAGGAGCTTACAGAATCCAAGGTATGGGAGAGCTGTTTATAGAATGGATAAAAGGCACATATTCCTGTGTAATGGGCTTGCCCCTGTCATGTTTTTATGGCATTCTTAGAAAAATAAACTTTCCGTATAGGAAAATTTTCCGTCCGTTGGACGAGTAAAAGAGAAGGACTGCGTATATACGCAGAGGAGGAGAAATGGCTGTAGTAACCATGAAAAACCTTCTGGAGTCCGGTGTACATTTCGGACACCAGAAACGCAGATGGGATCCCAGAATGAAGAAGTTTATTTTTTCCGAGAGAAATGGGATCCATATAATAGATCTGCAGAAAACAATTCAGGCTATAAAAGAAGCCTACGATGTAGTAAGAAAAACAGTTCTTGCAGGCAAGAGCGTTCTCTTTGTAGGAACAAAGAGACAGGCTCAGGGAGCTATCCAGAGAGAAGCAGAGCGCTGTGGCATGTTTTATGTCAACAACAGATGGCTAGGCGGAACACTAACCAACTTTGAAACAATAAAAAAATCAATTCTAAGACTTAAAAAACTTGAGAAGATGGAAGTGGACGGTACATTTGATACAATGTCCAAAAAAGAAGTCTCAAGGCTTCTCAAGGAAAAAAGCCGCCTGATCAAGAATCTTGGTGGAATAAAAGAAATGAAAGAGCTTCCGGGCGTGATATTTATAATAGATACTCGTCACGAAGCAATAGCAGTAGCAGAAGCAAAAACATTAGGTATTCCTATCATAGGTATAGTGGATACCAATTGTAATCCCGATGTTGTAGATTATCCTATTCCCGGCAATGACGATGCAATAAGGGCTATCAATCTTTTTACGTCTATAATTGCAGATGCTGTAATAGAGGCAGATAATGAGATGGGCCTTGAGGTTGTAGACTCCCTCCAAGATGAGGAAATAGACGAGAGTACGATAGAAACAGGCAAAGAAGATGAAACAGATATGATCAAGGTCTCAGTAAGCGCAAAACTGGGAAGAGAGGAAGAAGATGATGATGCGGGATATACAGCAGAGGACTACTCCGACTACACACCGGAAGAGCAGACAAAGGAAGACAATATTCCTTCCGAGGATGAGGAAATAGTAGACGAAGATAAATATTATGAGGAGTAAGATATGGCAATATCAGCAGCAGATGTAAAAAAACTGCGTGATAAGACAGGCGCAGGGATAATGGACTGTAAGAGAGCTCTTACAGAAGCCAATGGCGACTTTGATAAGGCAGAAAAGATTTTAAAAGAAATGGGGCTTGCTGCAGCAGCAAAAAGAAGCGATAGAGCAACAAAAGAAGGTAGAGTTTTTGCAGTTGTAAAAGATAATAAAGCAGGATTGCTGGAGATACTCTGCGAAACGGATTTTGTTGCAAGAAACAGCGATTTTATAAGTACCGGAGAAGAGATTCTCAACCTTATTGTAGATAAGAATCTTACAATAGAAGATGAAGAAGTAAAAGAAGCCATGAACAATCTTTCTATCAAGGTTAAAGAGAATCTCAACCTCAGAAGAGCCGACGTATTGGAGGCTGCAGATGATGAGTACATAACCTCATATATACACGGCGAAGGTTCTATAGGAGTACTCGTAAAGTTTTCCGTAGAGAAACCGGAGATAAAAGACAATGAGCAGTTTAAGACTTTTGCCTTTGACTGCGCTCTCCATGCTGCGGCTTTTTCACCTATGTATCTGACAGCAGCACAGGTACCGGAAGACTATAAAAACGAACAGATGGAAATTTTTGTAAAACAGGCTCAGAATACAGGAAAACCTGAGAAGGTAATCCAGGGAATCGCTCAGGGAAAGCTCAAAAAGCATCTAGCTGAGATATGTTTTACAGAACAGACTTTTGTAAAAGACAATAAAAAATCAGTGCAACAGGTTATGGACGAACTTTCTAAATCTCTTGGCGCTACTATAAAGCTTATAGATTATAGATATTATAAGGTCGGAGAAGAACTCTAGACACTTGTCAGAATACCGCACGCACTGCTATTCTATATAGCAGTGCGTGTTTTTTTTAGGAGGATTATTTATGGAAAAGATTATCCAAGATGCAGAAAGCAGAATGAAAAAATCTGTAGCTAATTTAAAAGAAGAACTTGCAACCGTAAGAACAGGACGAGCAACACCTGCCCTTTTTGATAGAATAACAGTGGAATATTACGGACAACAAAGTCCTCTTAATCAGGTAGCATCAATATCTGCACCAGAACCAAGACTCATTGTAATACAACCGTGGGACAAATCGGTATTGGGAGAAATAGAAAAAGCCATACAAAACTCCGATCTTTCTCTTAACCCTGTAAACGATGGTAAGGTTCTCAGGATAAATATCCCCCCACTTACAGAAGAAAGAAGAAAAGAATATATAAAAATGGCAAAAAACACAGCAGAACAGGCAAAAGTAGCCGTAAGAAACATACGTCGAGATGCCAACGAATCTCTTAAAAAAGCAGAAAAAAACGGTGACATAAGCGAAGATGAGTTCAAAAAAGGCGAAGAGAAAATACAAAAACTGACTGACAAATATGTAGAAGAGATAAGCAAACTCCTTGAAGCAAAAGAAAAGGAGATTATGGAAGATTAATGGCAGAAGAAAATCTAAAAATCCCTCGCCATGTTGGAATAATAATGGATGGCAACGGCAGATGGGCAGTACAAAGAGGACTCCCCAGATACAAAGGACACGAAGAAGGCTTGAAAGCCACAAAAAACACAGTAAAAGCCGTATCGGAAAGAGGTATAAAATACCTCTCGTTATATACCTTTTCTACAGAAAACTGGAAAAGAGCTCAAGAAGAAGTCTCTTTTCTATTTGGTTTAATAAGAAAGCACCTAAAAAAAGAGTTTGATTTCTATAAAGAAAATGGGATAAGAATAGTTCATAGTGGAGATATATCAAAACTTCCTATAGAAATCCAAAATGATCTTAAAGAGATAATAAATGATACCAGGGATTTTTCTGGACTAATATTAAATCTTGCACTCAACTATGGTGGAAGAGACGAGATAATACGCGCTATAAGCAGATATAAAGAAACAAAAGATAAATTTCCTCTGACAGAAGATAATTTTAAGAATTTTCTGGATGTCCCTTTCTTGCCTGATCCTGATCTCATAATAAGGACCGCAGGAGAGAAACGACTCAGCAATTTCCTTTTATGGCAAAGTGCTTACTCGGAGTACTATTTCTCAGATGTCTTATGGCCAGACTTCTCCGAGAAAGAATTGGACGACGCCCTAAAAGATTATGCAAAGCGCAAGAGAAAGTACGGAGGAATGGGTTGAGCAACATAGTAAATAGGATCTTGCTTTTTTTGTTGGGATTACCATTATTGATAGTAACGGTTTATTTTTTGCCTTTTTATAATAACATAGGAATAAATATTATAGCTATTCTTGCATCGGCAATTGGCGGGATAGAAATGGCCAACATGCTTAAAAACAAAGGTTCCAATATTCCTTCTGTGGCAGGTGCATTAATAGGAGCTTCCTTACCATTAACCTCTTATATATCTGTCAGTTTCTTTAACAATATGGAAATAGCCATCTTCTCTCTTATTTTTATCATAGTTATAAACCTGTCAATAGCAGCTTTTGTTTCTTCAGAAGAAGAATTACCACTAGTCATACCTAGAATAGGACAGAGGTTTCTTCTCATAGTATATCCTGGTGCATTCTTGATGTTTATCCCTAGACTCACAGCTCTTTCCGGTGGGACCATATTGATGGCAATATTTATTTTATCAGTATATCTAAATGATTCCATGGCATATGTCACAGGAAAATTACTAGGTAAGAATAACAATAATATTATATTTATAAGTCCCAATAAAAGTATCGCAGGTTTTGTAGGCGGGCTTACGGCATCAATAGCAGTAACAGTATCTGCTCAACTTATTTTCCCAAAACTTTTTCCGGGGCATATAATAAAATCAGTGTTTTTTGGTATTATAATAGGATTTTCTACAATTATTGGTGATTTACTGGAATCATCAATAAAACGTTCTTGCAATGTAAAGGATTCTGGCTCAATAATACCAGGCAGAGGAGGAATGCTGGATTCCATAGATTCTCCTGTATTTACGGCTCCTCTATTTTTCTACCTCTATATATTGCTTTTTTAATCTGGAAAATGATTATGAAAAAAAAAATAATAGTGCTTGGCGCAACCGGAACAATAGGTAAAAACACACTGGATGTTATAAAAAATAATCCGGACCTATTTGAACTAGCAGGAATATCAGCTCACAGCAAAAAAAAAGAACTACTAAAAATAGCAAAAGAATACAATATAAATAAGACGGCTCTTTCCGGTACAAACAAAGATTCCGACGTTCTTTTCTCTGGAGAGGATGCTGTTATACAGCTTCTTCTGGAAACAGAAGCAGATATAGTGGTAAATGGTATAGCCGGTGCAAAAGGATTACTGCCATCCATAACTGCTTTGAAAACAGGTAAAAATCTTGCTCTTGCCAACAAAGAAAGCCTGGTTATGGCTGGAGAAATAATAAAAGAAACAGCAAGAAAAAATAAAAAGTCTATCATACCAGTGGACTCGGAACATTCTGCCGTATTTTTGCTACTGGAAGCTCTAAGATATAAGAATATTGATGAAATAATTTTAACAGCCTCAGGTGGTGCTTTTAGAAATACTCCAAAAGAAGAACTACAAGAAGTGACACCAAACCAGGCCTTGAATCATCCCACCTGGAATATGGGAAAAAAGATTACTATAGATTCTGCTTCTCTTGCTAACAAGGGCTTAGAAGTCTTGGAAGCAGAAGTTTTGTTTGATCTGCCTATAGAAAAAATAAAAGTAGTAATTCATCCGCAAAGTATTATCCATGCTATGGTAAGACAAACAGATGGTTCTCTATATGCTCAACTCTCTTATCCTGATATGAAAACTCCCATACAACATGCCTTATCATATCCTGATGTGTTATCACATGCTCCTTCGCCTATTGATATCACACAACCTATGGAATTATCATTTTATCCTGTTGATAACGACAAATTCCCTATGCTAGATATAGCTTACCAAGCAGCAGGATCAAGAGGTAAAAGCATTGCTTTTAATGCTGCTAATGAAGAAGCAGTTGATGCATTCTTATGTAACAAAATTAAGTTTACAGATATTCCTTATATAGTAGAATTAGTAATAAACCACAATTGGACAAATAAGGTAATAGATATAGAAGAAGTACTGTTAATAGATAAAAAAGCAAGAGAAATTGCAAAAACACAAATAAGAAAAATTGTGGAGAAAAGATAATATGACAATTTTGAAAATACTATCGGGACTTATATTTGGTCTTAGCATAGTTGTATTCTTTCATGAGCTAGGACATTATATTGCTGCAAGGCTGGCTGGTATAAAAGTAGAAGCCTTTTCCATAGGATTTGGTCCAGCATTATTTAGCTTTAAACGCAAAGGGACAATATACAAGATATCTCTTTTGCCTCTGGGCGGTTATTGTAAGCTAAAAGGAGAAACAGCCTTTCAAGAAGCACTGGAAAAAAATCTAAATAGTATTCCAAGAGAACCCCAATCCTTTTTCTCCGCCTCACCACTCAAAAGGATTGCCGTAAGTCTGGCAGGACCAATGGGGAATATAATCTTTGCATTTATTATTGTGACTCTTTTATGGACAATAGGTTTTACGGTGTATGCTCCTCCCGCAAAAATAGTTCTAGAATCAGATTATCCATTATTAAAACAAGAAACATATCCCGCAACAGAGGCTGGGATGCAAAGCGGAGATCTAATAAAAAAAATAAACAATGTGAATATAGAGAATTTTAGAGATATTTTGGAGATTATACCTACATCGGGAGGCAAGAATCTAAAAATAACGATAGAGAGAGATGGAGAAGAGAAAGAATTATTTGTTAAACCTATAAAAAATCCCAATACAGGAACATACCGGATAGGGGTGTATCCATGGATAGAGCCTGTGATCGATTATGTAGAAAAAAACAGTAGCGCGGATATAGCAGGGCTAATGCAGGGAGACAGAATATTGGCAATAAATGATACTAAGATAAACAATACCATGGAATTAAATTATTATATAACACAAAACAGGCCTTCCAAAATAAAATTGACTTTATTAAGGAATAACTATAAGAAGGATATAACACTAGTCCCAATATATTATGACCAAGAAGTAAAGCTTGGAATAGGCTTTAGACTGGAACAATATAGACAATATACAAAAAATCCTCTCGAAGCTGTAAAAAAGGCATTTTTAGAAATAGGGACAATCTTAAAACAAAACATTATTGGACTATCCACTCTTTTTTCCCCTGCTGCAAAGAATACCGTAGCAGGACCTATAAGCATAAGCTATTATATGGGAGATATGCTTAGCCAAGGTATAAGCGGAAAAAACAAAGCCGGCTTGTCACCATTTATAGAACTACTTGCAATAATAAGTATTGCTCTGGGAATAATGAATTTACTTCCCATTCCTATAATGGATGGAGGCCAAATCCTTATCTTCTTCATAGAATGGATAAAAAGAAAACCTCTCCATCCCAAAACAATGTACAGATATCAGATAACAGGAGCTTTTATAGCTCTTATTCTATTTATAATAGTATTATCACTTGATTTGACTACCGTGAGTAACTTCTAAGGAGAATCTATGAGGAAATGTTGCCTACTAACAGTTTTTTTTATCAGCCAGATGTTTTTATATGCTTTTAACTCCTCCATAATAATACAAACAGGGCACACCGGTGTGATAAATAATATTATAGAATCTTCTGATGGTAAATATATTATAACAAGCGGAGTAGATAGTAAAATAAAAATCTTTAGCAGAGAAGAAAACAAGATAATACAGGAGATACTTATCTATGATTCTACAATAGAATATATAGCTGTAAATCCTGTAAAAACACAGATAGCAGTTATAGTAAGAAGAGGAGAAGACTATTATCTGGAAATATATGATTGGCTTATTGCACAAAAACTTAAAAGTATAAAAATTTCTGATAGACCTTTATTCATTGATTATTCGCCAAAAGGAACGTATATTTTCCTTTCTGTTCCAAAGTGGAACAGTCTAAGAATATACAATACTTCAGGTTCTCTTGTCAATTTTAATGCCGGATTTGGAATAATCAATTATATGTTCTTTTCAAAAACAGAGCAAACATTGGTAACATATCAGTCCTCCTCCCAAGAACTTATATACTGGGATATGAAAAATAAGAGCAAAAAAGCCTCTGTGAGAACCAGGGTAAAACTGGATAAGCCTGTACTGTATTCTCAAAGAATCATGATAGGTAAAGCAAACAAGACCATATATGCTATTGATTTATACACAGGAGAAATAATAGACAGCATAGCAATCGATGCAAAAAATATTCTTGTAACAAATAACACAATAGTTGTAACAGAAAATAGTAGCTTTGCCTCCATAATACTATACACAATAGAAGAAAATAAACTAAAACAACAAAAAAAAATTGATGCAAGCTCCTTTTTATCTGACATATCAAGCATTACATGTGATGCTAACGGTTATATAATAGCAGGAACATCAAAAGGCACCATAAAAATGCTCAGTACAAAAAGCGGACAACAGAAAACCGTGCTTTCTTCCTCTATGACAACAATAAAACAAATATCTTTCTCAGAAAGCAATGCTTTTTGTTCTACATCGGAGTTTACTCTGCAGTGGGAAGCTTCTATTTTTTCTGACAGACCAAGTGATAACCTGGTAGAGGCAAAAAAAATACCTATAAACTTTACCAATGCAGGTATAGAACCTATAGAAGGGTCAGAAAAAATATTGATGTGGTCAACAGGCTATCCTTTTCCACCTAGGCTGCTAGTATATAATGCCAAAGAAAATAAAATAGAAAAAGAAATATCCAATCTTACGGCATATGTTCAGAAAATACTTATTACGGATGAGAGCATAGTAATACTGGAAAAGGACAGTGTGATAAGAATACTCGATAAAACGGACATGACAGAAAAACTAAGAATACCAGCAAAAGGTATAAATGATATCGCCTCTATAAAAGAACATATAATATATGCGGCAAGAACAAAAACAAGCGACCCACCCTACTCTTTAATAAAAATCGATACTTTGTTTGGCGAAACAGTTCCTATAGAGACCAATGATGAAATTATCTATAAGATATTAACAGACAAAATCAAAAATAAAATATATTTCTTAAACATCTCCTCCAATCCGTCGACCAGCGTAAAATCTGCAAGCATAAATAGCGACAATGGTAACATATATTCTATAAGAACTCTGTACAATATAGCACAGATAGACTCAAATGCAGATATAATAATAGATAAAGATACAGGCTATATCTATACCACCGTGGGCTTTTCTTCTCCTGTCAAGATAGGACAATCTGAAAAGAAAACATTTGAAGCAACTGGACACATACCAAGGAAATTGTCGACTTTTAAAAACATATTATATTCTATCAATAGTGATGGCAGCATTTCTATGTGGGATACTATAACTGGCAAGCATATTTATGATGTCTACATATTTGCAGACGGAAATTGGATAATAGAGGGGAGAAACGGAGAACTCATTCCTTCCTCACAGGAAGTAATAAAAGAAAGAATATATCAACTGGCAAAAGGATAATATTATAAATCAGCTAATACTTTTTTTATAGCCGTAGTAACAGCCTTTTTTATCTCATATGCCTCTTCTTCCGAGATAGAAGAGGCATATATTCTCCCCAGCAAAGTGGCTCTGTATCGTGGCTTTACATGGTTTAATGCATAAGCAGCTATATCCAGGACACATTCTTCTGACATAAGCCTCTCATCTCCCAGAGCTTTAAGCTGTTTTTCCAGCTCATCAAGAACAAGCCTTTCTGATTCGTTGGCTAGAGAAGAAAAATCATATTCTTTTAAAAATTCCATATCCCCACCTGATAACAATATCTATGTTATATTATTATACATCCGAGGCAAAAGATTCAAATTTTGTATACTCCGGAATAAATGCAACCTTTACAGTACCTATTGGACCGTTACGCTGCTTGGCTATTATCAATTCTGTTTCTATCTCTGATGCCTTGTTATTATCATCGGAGGCAAGTCGTTCTCTATGTATAAAGATGACAACATCAGCATCCTGTTCTATGGAGCCAGATTCTCTTATGTCCGCAAGGGATGGTCTTTTTCCTTCTGACTCTCTTCTTAGCTGAGAAAGTGCTATCACCGGTATACTTAACTCTCTTGCAAGAGCCTTTAAAGATCTACTTATTTCCGCTATTTGCTCATGACGTGGTATTGCTTTATCTTCTGATGTTATCAGAGTAAGATAATCTATAAAAATAACTTTTACTCCATACTGCAGACACATTTTCCTTGCCTGAGCTCTCAAATCAAGAAGTCGTATATTGGGAACATCGACTATATAGAGGGGAGCCTCATATATTCTTCCCGCAGCCTCGGAGATTTTCTGGAAATCGGCAGGCTTAAGTAATCCTGCTCTTATGTGGTTAAAATTGATTCTTGCCTCCCCTGCGAGTATTCTTAGCATAAGAGCCATATCTGACATTTCCAGAGTAAAGAATCCTACAGGTATTTTCTTGTGTATTGCAATATGTGTAGCCATGCTCAGTGCAAGGGCTGTTTTTCCTACTGAGGGTCGGGCTCCTATTACTATAAACTCAGATTCGTGAAAGCCTGTAAGCATTCTATCAAGATCTTTAAAACCCGTAGGTATTCCTATAGAAGAATCTTTATCTTTAACCCATCTTTCTATTATTTCCACCGTACTTGATACAAGCTGCTTGGGTGGCTTTATGGAGAACTGGGTTCCTGCTTCTGTAAGCTCAAAAACTTCTTTTTCTATATTTTCCAACGATAAGCGTGTGTCATAAGCCTTATCGGTAGCCCAAGCCATCATCTGCTGGGATATTTTTATTAGGGTTCTTCTTACACTGTTATCTTTTACTATCTTCGCATAGTATTCTACATTGGCAGAAGTCGGTACGGCAGCTGTTAGAGAGGCAACATAAGCAGGTCCTCCGCTCTCAGAAAGTAAGTCTTTTGCCTTGAGTTCCTCGACAAGGGTAATGATATCTGTAGATTCTCCTCGATTATACCTGTCTATAATTGCCTGATATATGTTGCGATTAGCCCTTTTATAAAAATCATCCGGTCTAAGAATCTCCAATACAACAGCGAGCGCTTCTCCGTCAAGGAGAAGCGCTCCCAATACTGCCATCTCGGATTGTTCGTCATAAGGTGGAACAAAAGCAGAAGGATTCTGCATGATTATTCCTGAGAACTATTTTCTTCTTTCTTTTCTTCTTCCTGCTGGCCTTCTGCCTTTACGTTTATAGAAAGAATAGCCTTTTCATCTTCATAGATGCTTACAGAAACCTTGTATTTTCCTATCATCTTTATACCATGTCCCGGAACATCTATGCGCTTTTTCTCTACTACGATACCTTTTTTCTGGAGCTCTTCTGCAATAAGAGCAGAGGTAACAGCACCAAAGAGTTTTCCTTTCTCTCCGGCCTGCATATAGATTGTAAGCTCTTCTGACTCCAGACGGGTCTTGAGATCTTTGGCCTTTTCTCTTTTTTCTGCCTTTTTCTTTTCTATCTTATGCCTTCTGCTCTCTATCAGAGCCTGACTTGCCTTATTAAATATAAGGGCAAGACCTCTGGGAACAAGATAGTTTCTTGCATATCCGGGAGCAACTGTTTTTACATCTCCCTCTTCTCCCAAGTTGGGAACATCAGCAGTCAATATTACCTTTGTAGACTTCATATCAACACTCCTTGGTATTCTAATAACACAATGTCTTATAAATAATTAATCAACCCATTGGAAGCAGAGCAAGAATTCTTGCCTTCTTTATCTCTCTGACAAGTCTGCGCTGATTTTTGGCAGAAGTTCCTGTTATTCTCCTGGGAAGAATCTTACCGTTTTCTGTTAAAAACTGTCTGAGAACCTCTGGTTTCTTATAATCTATGTCCAGATTATAAACCGCAATCTTATCTATTTTTTTCTTAAAAAAGGGCTTTCTCTGTCTTGTAGCCCTATCATCATTGTTATTATCTCTGTCTTTTATATCCTCTGCCATATCATCCTCCGTAAAATATATTGGTTAAAATGGTATATCCTCTTCTGGTAAGTTATCTACAAAATCATCATTCATATCCGATCCAATATCGGAATATGAAGAGGTATTAGAGGAAGAAGCCTGTCCTCTTCCTCCCATAAGACGGATATTTGAAGCCACTATCTCAACCTTACTTCTTCTCTGTCCGTCCTGCTCCCATCTGTTTTGCCTAAGCTCACCTTGCACAGCTACCTGCTGCCCTTTTACAAGATATTTCCCAACAGCTTCGCCCAGTCTTCCGAATAAAACAATATCAAAAAAATTAGGCTCATCTGTCCAGGAGTCACCCTCCTTCCTGGATCTGTTAACAGCAAGAGAAAACCTGCAGATAGGCATTCCTCCACCTGTATATCTGAGCTCCGCATCCCTGACAACTCTTCCGACAAGGACTACGCTGTTGATATCCGACATAAATACCTCAGTCTTCTACCCTGGTCACAAGAAATCTCAGGATTCCATCCACATATTTTAGCTCATGCTCAAGTTTGGCAATAGCATCCGGTGCTGCAGTAAACAGCCACAGATAATAATGACCTCGGGATTGTTTTTTTATCTGATATGCGAGCTGACGCTCTCCCATATCCTCTTCTTTTTTTATCTCAGCACCCACTTTAGAGAGGTGCTCGGACACCTTGGCTTTTGCCTGGGTGTACTGGTCCTGTTCCTGACGGAACACACACACTAGCTCGTATTTTCTCATGTACGACTCCTTATGGCCTTTACGAACCGCCCCTACAGAGCGATTAAAGAGTTTTTTTAGGCTATCATGTAAGAATATAGATGTCAAGCATACGACCATAGGCGACGATAATATACCTGATGGCAAGGATAATAGCTTTTAAAGAAAATATCTATGCTCTTGAAGTTTACATCCAGACTTTGACAGAAACAACCAGACTTCCTCTTGATCCGGACATCTTTATAGATCATGTGCTGGAAGAACTTTTTTTTGTAGACAGAAGTCTTTCTATCATACAAAAGGCAGCGGAGAAAATACAAAGTAATGCAGAAAGAGAAAAGACTCTTCTTTTGATAGCAAGAGCTAGAGGAAACTTTGAGCATCTCATATCAGATATATTATCAGGCAAGACTGCAAAATCACTGCCTCTCAAGCCAGCACTAAACAGACTGGAATCCGCAAAACATAATCAGGAAAAAGAAATAAAACGTATTAGGGAGCTTATTAGCACACATAGGGATGAAGAAATGGTATCCCCGGAAGAAATGGCTGGTCTGCTTGCCCCACCGGAAGAATAGGATACTATAGACCGAACGTCGGCACGCAATGCGTGCCGACTTTTTTTTTTGCAAGAACTATTGCAAAAAAAAATACAAAAAGGTAGGATGCTATCATACTATTTTGTAGGATAAAAGGCGCAGGCGTAGCCTTGCGCCGTTCGGTATAAATTTTTTCTCCGGGAGAAGATATGGGTGATAATATTTCCAAGATGGAAAAGAAAGTAAGAGAGCTTTCGCTCTTGTTTGAGGTGAGTCAGATTCTTGCACAGGCTATCGATGTCAAGGATGTTCTCCAACCTGTTCTAAGACTTATATCCGAGCACGAGGGGATGAACAGGGGAACAATCACGCTGCTTAACCGACAGACCGGAGAAATAGTTATAGAAGAGGCTTACGGTCTTTCTACCAGCCAAAAACAACGCGGTAGATACAGAATTGGAGAAGGGGTAACCGGTAAGGTAGTAGAAACAGGAAAACCAATTGTCATAAGGAAATTGTCGGAGAGCAAGGAGTTTCTTAATAAAACAGGCTCCAGAAAACTGGAGAAGGAGCTTTCTTTTTTCTGTGTTCCCATAAAGAGCGGTAACGAGGTTATAGGTACGCTCAGTGCAGACAGGGATTATGATCCGGAGATGGATATAGAGGATGAAGGTAGACTTCTGTCCATCCTGGCTTCTCTTATTGCACAGTCAGTAAAAGTTAAGCAGGAAATGGCAGAAGAACGAGAAAAACTGCTTATGGAAAACCAGAGGTTGCATGAGGAACTCAAGGAGCATTTTAAGCCTGCCAATATTGTAGGAACATCCAAGGCCATGCAGGATGTCTACGATATGCTGGCAACTGTATCCAAGAGCGAAGCAACAGTGCTTATAAGAGGAGAGAGTGGAACAGGAAAAGAGCTTATAGCTCACGCAATACATTATAACAGTTTTAGAGCAGACAAGCCATTTGTCAAGGTAAACTGTGCAGCACTGCCTGAGACCATAATTGAGAGCGAGCTTTTTGGCCACGAGAAAGGAGCCTTTACCGGTGCGATAAACAGGCGCAAAGGACGCTTTGAGCTTGCAAACGAAGGAACTATTTTCCTGGATGAGATAGGCGATCTTTCACCTCAGATGCAGGTTAAACTACTCAGAGTACTGCAGGAAAAAGAGTTTGAAAGAGTTGGAGGAACAGAAACCATAAAAGTCAATGTGAGGGTCATAGCAGCAACAAACAGGAATCTGGAAAAACTAATGGAAGAAGGTAAGTTTAGAGAAGATCTATATTACAGGCTCAACGTGTTTCCGATTCATATTCCACCACTTAGAGAGAGAAAAAGCGACATCATATTGCTTGCAGACCATTTTACAGAGAAATATTCAAAACAGAACAACAAAGATATCCAGAGGATATCTACACCGGCTCTCAATCTTCTTACCAGCTATCACTGGCCTGGAAATGTAAGAGAGCTAGAAAACTGTATAGAACGGGCCGTAATCCTCAGTACAGACGGTGTTATACACAGCTATCACCTGCCTCCAAGTCTCCAAAGCGCAGAATCTTCTCATACAGAATTCAGAGGCACACTCCAAGAAACCCTAGACAGACTGGAAAAAGAACTAATAGAAGACGCACTCAAAACTCACAGAGGAAACATGTCCAAGGCCGCAAAGATGCTGGGAATAACAGAAAGAATCATGGGACTGCGTGTAAAAAAGCATAACATTGACACAAAAATGTACAAACCCAGAAAAAAACCACATATTAGTATGTAAATATAATACATCATACATATTTGTAGAATATATTTGCAAAACATTCTCTCTGGTTGGTATATTCTCAAAAAGTTACTAAAAATAATTATTTTATATCTCTTTATATATTAATAAAATATCTACAGATAATTTTTCCAGTAAAGAAAAACATCCTCCGCTTGGCACAAAAAATGCCACATTATCTGCAAAACACCAGATGGAGGCAGATATGCTACACAAAAAAACAAAACTTGCAGCTGTCCTGATATTCCTCATAGCGGGTACAGGAAGTTTGTTTGCACAGAGTCTTGAGGAAACAGTAGCACTGCATGGGCAAGCCATTGATATGATATGGCTTATCCTAAGTGCCGCACTTGTTTTCTTTATGCAAGCTGGTTTTGCTATGGTGGAGACAGGACTTACCAGAGCAAAAAACTCAGCTAATGTTCTTATGAAGAACCTCATGGACTTTTCTGTGGGCTCAATAGCGTTTTGGGCAATAGGCTGGGCTCTCATGTACGGAGCAGATGCATTGGGGTTAATAGGAACAGATGCTTTCTTTCTGCACTACAATGCAGAAGGTCTAGCAGCTTATGGAGCAGGTAGTATGAGCGATATATACAGGGACTGGATGTTCCAGGTTGTTTTTGCAGGAACCGCAAGCACCATAGTATCAGGGGCCATGGCAGAGAGAACCAGATTTGCATCCTATCTGATATACTCTGTGTTTATAACAGCACTTATATATCCCGTATCTGGACACTGGGTATGGGGTGGAGGCTGGTTAAGCAGCCTAGGATTTCATGACTTTGCAGGAAGCACTGTTGTTCACTCGGTTGGCGGATGGGCAGCGCTTGCAGGAGCAATTGTCCTTGGAGCTAGAAAGGGTAAGTACATAAGAACGCCGGAAGGAATCAAGGTAAAGGCAATCCCCGGACACAATCTACCTATAGCAGCTCTGGGAGTGTTCATATTATGGTTTGGCTGGTACGGATTTAATGCAGGAAGCACTCTATCTGGAAGCGACCTATCAATAGGCCACATTGCAGTAACAACAACTCTTGCAGCAGGCGCGGGCTCAGTGGGAGCCATGATATTCTCCTGGATACTGTATAAGAAACCAGACCCGTCCATGTCCCTCAACGGGGCCCTTGCAGGACTTGTAGGAATAACAGCAGGCACATGGGTAATAGGTCCAGGTTCTTCCATAGTAGTAGGCTTTATAGCAGGCATACTTGTAATTCTAAGCGTTGAGTTTATAGACAAAGTTCTGCATGTAGACGACCCAGTAGGCGCAATAAGCGTACACGGAGTATGTGGTGCATGGGGAACACTTGCTGTGGGGCTTTTTGCAAATGGAGTAAATGATTCTTCTATAGTAGGTCTTTTCTTTGGAGGAGGCCTCAGGCAGCTTGGCGTACAGGCACTGGGAATAATATCCGCATTTGCCTGGAGCTTTGGAACAGCACTAATTCTCTTCCTTATAATACGCTATACAGTAGGACTCCGCGTATCGGAAGAAGAAGAGCTAAAAGGACTGGACATAAGCGAACACTCCATAGAAAGCTACTCTGGGTTCCAGATATTCAGCAACATGTAAGGAGAAAAATATGAAACTAATAATAGCCTACATACAGCCACACCGTCTAAACGCAGTAAAAGAAGAACTATACAAGAGAAAGATATACAAGATATCAGTAACCAACGCCATGGGAGCCGGCCAGCAGAAAGGCTTTACAGAGCACTACAGAGGCGTAGAAATAGAAGTCAATCTGCTAAAAAAAGTGCGCATAGAAATAGCAGTAAACGACAACTTTGTAGAAGACACAATAGAAGGCATCATAGCCGGCGCCCAGACAGGCAGCATAGGAGACGGCAAGATATTTATACTCCCCATAGAAGAGACAATAAGAATAAGAACAAAAGAACGCGGCGAGAACGCAATAGGATAAAATAATTTATACCGAACGGGCTGTCAGCATTCGCAGGCAGCCCTTTTTATACTTGAAAAAAATCTAAAAAACACATAACGTTAACCATGCTCAAAAATAAGTTAACACTATTCAATAAAACAACAAACATAGAAAACATAGACAAAAAGCACATCTGGCACCCATATACACAGATGAAAGACTATGAAAACATCGCCCACCTTGCAATAACAAAAGCAAAAGGCCCGTACATATACGACATACACGGCAAACGCTATTATGACGCAATAAGCTCATGGTGGACAAGCATTTGGGGACACAACCACCCATATATAATGAAAGCACTAAGGAAGCAGACAAGAAAGCTGGACCATTTGATATTTGCAGGCTGCACACATCCTTATGCAACAGAACTTATAGAAAAACTATCATCGCACATAGACACAACACTAAGCAGATACTTCTTCTCCGATGACGGTTCAACAGCCATAGAAATAGCATTAAAGATAGCACTACAGTATTACAAAAACAAAGGAAAAAGCAAAAAGACAAGATTTGTACACCTGTCGGACTCGTATCATGGCGACACCTCAGCTTGTATGAGCGTAGGAGGTATAGATCTATATATAAAATATTACAAAGACCTCATGGTAGAAAGTTATGAGATAAAAGCACCAATAAAAAAACACTATAAAAATCTAACACATAACTTCACTCAGGGCGGAGAAGACCAGCAAATAACAGAAACAGCAAAAAAAGAAACACGTGACTTTATAGAAAAAAATGCAGACACCATCGCAGGAATAATAGTAGAGCCCATACTAATGGGTGCAGCAGGAATGCAAGTCTACTCTGCCGACTACCTAAAGATACTGAGAGATCTAGCAAACAAACACGATATCATTCTAATCTTTGACGAAGTCGTAACGGGCTTTGGTAGAACCGGTACAATGTGGGCATATGAACAAGCAAATACCCCACCAGACATACTGGTCCTGGCAAAAGGCCTTAGTGCCGGCACACTGCCCCTTGCACTTACAATATGCACAGAAGAAATATATCAGGCATTCTACGATGACTTCAAAAAAGGCAAAACATTCTACCACGGACACAGTTATACAGGTAATCCACTAGCCTGCTCCGTAGCACTAGCAAATATAAAACTCTGGGAAAAAACAAACCCTGTCAAAAACAACCACTTTTATAAGATAAAACAACTATTAGAAGAATCTGCACATTATCCATGGGTAAAGGACATAAGATACAAAGGCTGCACCGGAGCAGTTGATATAGGAATAGACAGAGAAACCAATTTTCCGGCAGATATTAGAATAGGAAGAAGAATATACTTTGAAGCACTTAAAAAAGGTCTATTTATAAGGCCATTGGGAGACACTATATACTGGCTATTCAGACTAAATGCAACAGAAAAAGAAATAGAAGAAACCATACAAAAGAGCATAGAAACAATAGACATCGTAGTAAGGAAAAGCAAAGATGAGTTGGTTTGAAACATTTTTTGCAGAACAGGAATACCAGCTAAAAGAAAGAAACCAATACAGACAGATACAGGCAATCCTAAGAAAAGGGAAACATATAATAACAGGCAAAAACCAAGTCCTCAACCTTGCATCCAATGACTATCTAGGACTAGCAGGCAATTCTCAACACATAGAAGATTTTTTAAAACAATATAAAAACAACATATTTATGGGAAGCACATCAAGCAGACTTATATCAGGAGATAGCCCAGAGCTAAGAGAGGCAGAAGAAAGATTTGCCAAATGGATAAAAAAAGAAACAGCCCTTATCTTACCAAGCGGATATCATGCAAACATAAGTATCTTTGCAGCATTCCAAGAAACAGACACATGCGTATTCATGGATAAGAGCTGCCATGCAAGTATGTACGATGGAGTAAAACTCGGTTCGCTTAAATTATACAGATACCCACATAACAATATGGAAATGCTGTTAAAATTGCTCAAAAAACACAGAGCAAAACATAAAAACGCAATAATAGCTACAGAAGCTCTTTTTTCAATGGATGGAGACACTGCAGATATAAAAAATATCTCGCAACTTGCAAAAGAATACGACTGTATAAGTATAGTAGATGAAGCTCATAGCATTGGGATAACAGGTCCCCATGGTGCTGGTATAACAAGAAAAACAGAACTTGAGCAGGACATAGATATAATAATAGCGACAGGAGGTAAAGCATTGGGGGCAGCAGGAGGACTGATTGCATGCTCAAACAAAATACGCACATTTCTCATAAATAGAAGCAGACCATTAATATACAGCACAGCGATATCACCAATAATAGCGGCATGGTTAAGTTATACAATGGAAAAAGTTAAGAAAATGCAGAAAGAAAGAGAAAAGCTCAAATCACTATGGGAATATACAAGAAAAAAACTTAAACAAAAAGGATACAATACGGGCAATTCTAATATGCAAATCATACCTATTATAACAGGAAGCTCAAAACAGGCTCTCTTCCTATCAGAAAAACTAAGAAATAACGGAATATACTCTCCTGCAATACGCCCTCCCACTGTGAGGGAAACAAAATCCTGTGTAAGAATATCTATAACATCCCTTATGGAAAAAACCGATATACACCAACTCTTAGAATCAATAGGAGATACACAATATGAAAGCTGAAATAAATATAAAAGATAAGACACTACCATACTGTGCTGTTTTTCTCGGATGGAGTGCAGACCCCACTATAACCAAACACATAGCAGCAGGTAATATCAATACGATTTTTGTATACGATTATTCGGATGATAACAGTGATAATGTCATAGAACTTTTTAACAAAATAGAAGGCAAACTTATAGTGGCAGCCTGGTCAATGGGGGTATGGGCATATTCGTGTTATATCCGACAATTCCTCACTTATAAGCCATATAAAGAAATAGCACTAATGGGCACACCGTATGGAATAGACAAACAATACGGGATATCACCGGAAACTTTTAAAGCAACTGTCAAACATTTTTCCAAGGAAAACTATACACTATTTCTAAAACGGGCAGAAATTCCAAACACTCCCTCTCGCAGCATGGAAAATATAAGAAAGGAATTGAATTTTTTGTGGGAAAGAAAAGATATAAAACCGGATATAAAAACAATAAGCTTTGATTTTGCTGTATGCGGAAAACATGACAAAATATTCCCACCGGCTGCCCAGCGTATTTTTTGGGAAAGTATGTCCGTAAGATACATAGAAACAGACGGAGGACACTACCCTTTCTATAACCTTAAAAAATGGGAGCACTTAGACTATGAAAACTTTATCAGCGTATGATATTGCAGAAAAATTTAAAAAAAGAATAAATACATATGATAAAGAAGCCTTTATCCAGGATTTTATGGCAAATCTGCTTATAAAAGAGATAAAAAAACAGAGAGAAAATTACAAAACCGTGTTTGAAGCAGGCGCAGGCACAGGGATATTTACCAATCGTATAAAAAAAGAACTTAGCTTTAGAAAACTATACATTAACGATATAATATATGAAGAAGATCTATGTTATGATGATATATCCGTTATTGCTGGTGATATATGCTCAGCAGTTTTTCCGGACAATATAGACTTATTCTGTTCTAATGCCATGTTACAATGGATAAACGATAAAAAATCCTTGCTAGAAAAAATATATTACGCTTTATCAAAGAACGGTCTCATTGCAATATCGAGTTTTGGTAAAGATAATTTTTTACAAATAAAGAAGATATCAGGAGCAGGTCTGGAGTATAATAGCTGGGAAGAACTTTTTGATATGCTTTCTGCCTGCAAAATGGAAATTATATATACCGGAGAAAAACACTTGCATATGGTATTTCCCTCTGCACAGGAAGTGCTAAAACACATAAAAAGAACAGGTGTTAATGCCTGCGGTAAATATTGGGATGGATCAGTAAAATTTCTTATAAACGAATATGAAAAAAAATTTAAAAAGAACAATGGTGTATATCTCACATATCACCCTATATGGTTTATAGCAAGGAAAAAGAATGCTTAAAAGAACAATTTGTGTAATAGGAATTGATACAGGTATAGGGAAAACCATTGTAACAGGTCTTCTTACAAAATCAATTATGACCAGAGGAATAGCATGCATAAGCGCAAAGCTGATACAGACGGGATCTGCTTCTAGTATAGCAGATGACATTCTCATACACAGAAAAATAATGGGTATAGAGTTGTTTGATGAGGACAGAGAGGGGATAACATGTCCCTATATTTTTCCGCTACCAGCATCTCCACATCTTGCCGCAGAAGATGCAAGAACCGTTATAGATAAAGCGCATGTTATAAAAAACCTAATAAAACTAGAAGATAAATTTTCTCTTGTAATCGCAGAGGCTGCGGGAGGACTTATGGTACCATGGACGAGGGAATATACTACCTGTGATTTTCTTGCAGAAAACAGGCTGCCTGTTGTTCTTGTATCTTCATCCAGACTGGGAAGCATAAATCACACCAGACTTACCATGGAGGTCTTAAAAAACAGAAACATATCTGTGCTGGGAATTATCTATAATGAGTACCCATATACGGATAAAAAAATAGCTGATGAATCTTTTTCTTTATTTTCAGAGCTATGGCCATATATTCCCGTTGTACGTTTGGGATTTATTCATGACTTTTCTTTTTCTGATAACAAGGAATACAGGTCAATATTGTACCCAATTGTGGATAAGATTCTAAAACCTTAAGTTATAATTGTATTCTTAATTCGACATTTTGTTAGTCTATTCTGGTTTTCTTATTTGATTAGAAAAAATACTATTTTATTGTTGGAATAAAGTTCTTCTCTTGGAATATTTTGCATAGTTGTGATATCATTGCTTATATAAAACTAAAAACTCCTTATAAACTTAATTACAGGTTATCTTTAAAATAGTCTTAGCTATTTTTTTATTTTTTAATACAAAGATTAAGGTTCTGTAACCTCAAAATATATAGCGTTTATATCTGATTCTCTACTAAATATTTATCTCAAATATAAACGAAACTGGGAGATGTATCCATTTACAATACAGTATTTACTTCGAAGGAATAAATGTCAACTTCTGATTCTTTGTAATCAGGGAAGGGTAGAAGATTCTTTCTCCAAAATCTTTTTATTTTTCTTATTTTTTACATAACCATAACATCTAAATACTGTGCATTTATTAGATATGGAAGATTGTAAACATCTATAAGACTCTCTATAAAATAAGGTAATATTTTATTATCTTCTGTATTTACTATTATTTGAGAAAAATCCTATGTAATGAGATCGACCAGACTATTATCTTTTTTGTAATTTCTCCATTAAAAACTTGTTATGAAAAGAAATCAAAAAGGTCTATAATAAAGTTAAATATATCATCCTGTATAAATAATCTTTATAATGCAATACTCAGGAATGTTGATAATATATTCAATAATATATGGAACAACTATAGTTTCAGCATAACCAGTAGCTTATTTATGATTCTCATATTTTACAAATGCTTAAGAATATAGAACCCATACTTTATAGTAGAAATAGAGGAAGTACTCCGGTAGAAAACTACTAGAAGTAACCAACAGGGACATCTTCTCCACAGAACACATCTCAAGGCAGAAGGCAATACATCTAGCCCCTCTTCAATATTGACACGATAAAAAAATATATATAATTTTATATTGATGAATAAAGAACGAAATATCATAGTTTGTATGGGAAGTTCCTGTCATTCTCGTGGAAATGCCTTTACGGTAAAGATGATCAGCACATGGCTAAAAGAACATGGATTGAATCAGAAGATAGAGGTAAAAGGTGAGCTCTGTTCCGGAAGGTGTAAGGAAGGTCCTGTTGTACGGATAGGTTCCAGAATATATGAGCATGTCCAGCCGGAGGCGATTCCTGATATCCTCTCATTTGAATTCCCAGAGGAGAAATGAATGACATTACATCGCCTCATCTATACAGTTACCTCTGACTGTTTTGATTGCTACAAATGTATCCGCGAATGTCCTGTAAAGGCCATACGCATATCTGCTGGCCGTGCGGAGGTTATAGAAGAGTTGTGTATATACTGTGGCCACTGTGTGGAAGTTTGTCCTTCCGGCGCAAAGAGGGTGCGCTCCGATATAGATAGGGCCAAAACGATTCTTTCTCTCCGATCAAGAGTAGTTCTTTCTCTAGCACCTAGTTTTACCGCGTTCTTCAGGGACATCTCCCCACAGAAACTCATTAACTCATGCAGAAAGCTAGGTTTCCATGCTGTGTCAGAAACAGCAGTGGGTGCAGATATCGTATCTGAGAAGACAAGAGAAATACTCGCAGAACATGTGGAGCAAGAATCGGGACGTCTTCTCATCTCTTCGGCCTGTCCTGTGATCGTGGAATACATCTCGCGATATCGTCCGGACCTGCTTTCTTATGTTATACCTGTGGGATCTCCCATGAGAGCACATGCCGAATATCTCAAATCAGTATTCGGATATGACACAGCAGTCGTATTTGCAGGCCCATGCATAGCAAAGAAGAAGGAGGCTGATCATTCTGGAGGGGTTGTAGATCTTGCTCTCACATTTTCCGAGCTTGGTGCTTGGATGGAGGAGGATGTGGTGGAGAACTATCCATCAAAGATCAATAGCAATGGAGTAAGTTTCTATCCCTCACGATCATCATATGGCTCCTTGTACCCGGTACAGGGAGGTGCCATTCGTAGCCTTGAGAGTATAGGAATTCCCGACTCGTGGGTCTGCGAGTCGTTTTCAGGAATCACACAGATTGCTCATGCTTTAGATGGTCTGGACATCAATTCTCTAAACATACCGCTTTTTCTAGAACTTCTAGCATGTGAGGGGGGATGCATCAACGGCCCAGCGTTTGGAAGCTGCAGAGGAAGCCTAGAGCGACATCTTAAGGTCCTGTCGTACGCAGAAGGGGCATCCAAGAAGCCGATAAAATACGCTCTTTCACTCGAGGTAAAGGCAGACGGCGATCCATACATTGAGCCTCCTATATCGGATGATGAGATACGCGAAGCCCTCCGCTCAGTAGGCAAGTACACCATTGAAGACGAATTAAACTGTTCTGGCTGCGGTTATGATACGTGTCGCGCCTTTGCTGAGGCCATGGTGCGGAGAAGAGCAGAACGATCCATGTGTGTCTCCTACATGAGGAAGTTGGCACAGAAGAAGGCAAATGCACTCCTTAAGACTATGCCATCGGCCGCCGTGGTGGTAAATCAGGAGCTAAAAATTGTGGAATGCAATTCCAATTTTGCGCATCTCTGGGGAACCGAGATAGAGGGTATGTATGGGGTCAAGCCCGGTCTGGAAGGAGCAGATTTGAGAAAGATTGTCCCCTTTTGGAAGGCTTTTAAGCTCGTCCTAGATGAGCAGGGTCCTGAACTCGTGGAGGAAGATTTTAAAGTAGGAAAGCGGATTATTCATGGCAGTATCTTCGTTATCGAACGGGGGGCGGTTGCGGGAGGATTATTTCAGGATATCACGGTTCCATGGATACAACGTGACAGAATCATTCAACAAGCAAGAAAAGTCATGAGAGATCACCTCCGTACAGTCCAGAAGGTGGCTTATCTCCTAGGAGAAAACGCAGCAGAGATGGAAGCAACCTTGAGTTCCATAGTAGAATCCTTTGAGGGGGAGAATCATGGATGACATCTTTGTCGAAGTGGGTTCGTTCCAGATACCCAAGTATGCTGAACATGCAGAGGGAGATGTCTTCTTCTCAAAGAAAGATCTCAACGGTAAGCGTATTGTCTCCGTACTTTCAGATGGTCTGGGTTCTGGGATCAAGGCGTCTGTCTTAGCCACTCTCACAGCTACTATCGGAGCGGGGTGCATTGCACACAAGCTCTCCCTAGAAAGAACAGGATGGCTTCTCATGCGAACTCTTCCTGTATGTTCTAAACGCAAAATAAGTTATGCAACATTTACCATCGTGGACATAGACTCGGACTACAGAGTCTCCTGTCTGGAATACGACAATCCCCCCTATCTCCTTTGGAGAGGAGATCGTCTCATTGAAACAACTCGAAAGAAGAGGATCATTCGAAGACATGGGAAAGGACATCCTCCTTTAATGGAAGTAACTCTCTCTTCTTTCCAAGCTATCCTCAATGACAGACTCATATTCTTCTCTGATGGTGTGACCCAATGCGGTATGGGAAGTCGTCAATTCCCCCTGGGATGGGGATTGGATGGCGTGATCAACTACGTGAGAAGCCTCATCTCCGCCACACCCAATATATCGGCGCGGGATCTTGCCCGATTGGTGGTGCAGCGGGCCATGCTGATAGACGATAACAAGGCCAAAGATGATATCACCTGTGGGGTCATCTATTTCAGAAATGCACGACGGCTACTCGTGATGACCGGCCCTCCACTCCGGAAGGATCGCGATAGAGACCTAGCCATACTATTCAGAGATTTTAAAGGCAAACGTATTATCTCTGGGGGAACCACTGCCACCATCATTGCCCGGGAATTGAACAAGCAGCTTTCTGTTAGCCTCGACTGTATCGACTCGTCATTGCCTCCACCAGGGGAGATGGAGGGAGCTGACCTAGTAACCGAGGGAATCCTCACACTTGGAAAGGTAGCGGACTATCTCGAGAGAAACGAAGTGTTGGAATACCTTCCTCGTAATCCAGCTACAGACATCCTACGCCTCATGCTCAATTCCGACGTTATCGAATTTGTGGTCGGTACAAGGATAAACGAGGCTCATCAGGATCCTTCTATGCCAGTGGAGCTGGAGATCCGTAGGAATGTAGTGAGAAAAATCGCTGGGCTTTTGGAACAGCGATACTTGAAGAAAACCAGTATAAGATTCATCTAAGGGAGTTATTTAATGAGAAAAATTAGAATCACAGTATGTGTAGGTACTGCATGCTACGTCATGGGAGGAGCAGACATACTGGCACTCCGGGACGATCTTCCACAGGAATGGGATAAGCATCTGGAATGGGAGGGCTCACCCTGCCTAAACCACTGCAGAGAGATGGGAACAGAGAGGGCACCCTTTGTCCTTGTCGATGGGAACCTATTAGAAGGGGCAACTCCAGAACGCCTTAAGGACAAAATAGCACATCTCATTGCAGGAGTGTCCGATGCCTAGAGAAGATAACCGAACAAAGATCAGAAGGGATCTTCTTGTGAGAATAGCTCGACTTCTCACTAATGGGACCATAGAAGAAGAGATAGATGCCATTCCATTTGATATGACAAATGAGGGATGGGAACAGGTTAGATGTTGCATACAACATGATCGGGCACTCCTCCGACTAAGGCTACTGGCTCTCATGGGCTTTGAGGTGGAAGGCAAGGAGGATGTAGTACGACCGCTCGGATATTACGCACATATCCTCATGGAACATGTGTCTAACATGGTGAGCAGAGAGCACGTCTTCTCCCAAGTGAAAGAACCAGAAGCAAAGACTGAGATAGAAAGCAGCCACAGCTCTGTCTCGCTGGAGAGGGAGGCAAATGTGGCAGTTGACCTTACTGCTCCATTAAAACTGAACGATAGATTCCCCCTCCATATGATTACCGAAGCCTGCAACGCCTGTGAGGGAGCCCGATTCATGGTGACGGAGGCATGTCAGGGGTGTGTAGCTCGTCCATGTAAGACAGGATGTCCCAAGGATGCAACCTCTATCGTTAGAGGACGGGCTTATATTGATTACGAAAAATGCATCAACTGTGGCCTCTGTGCAAGGGTATGCCCTTTTCACGCCATCGTGAGAATACCAGTACCATGCGAAGAAGTGTGCCCTGTAGGTGCGATCAAAAAGGGAAAAGACGGGGTGGCTCGCATTGACCATAGGACATGCATTCTCTGCGGTAAGTGTCTCAAAAACTGTCCCTTTGGTGCACCACAGGAACAGTCAGATCTCTTCAGCGTTGTGACTGCTCTTCGCATGAAAAGGAAAGTAATAGCAATGCTGGCTCCTGCAGCAATGGCCCAGTTTCCCACTTCGCCTGGACGACTTCCCTCTGCCCTTCGTAGAATAGGGTTCGATGAGGTAGTGGAGGTGGCTGCTGCTGCCGATCGTGTGGCAAAAGAAGAAGCTCAGGAAATAGTAGAGCGATTATCTACTGGAGAGGCTTTCGTAGCCACCTCGTGCTGTCCATCTTGGGTTCGTGCAGCCTCTAGACTGGATGGGATCGCTGATCATGTCTCTCACACCCCGAGCCCAATGGTGATGGGTGCCCGACTTGTAAAGGAGGAGAATCCCAACGCCTTTGTGGTTTTCATTGGTCCCTGTCTTGCCAAGAAACAAGAGGGAAAGGAGGAAGAGGCAGTAGATGCGGTCATTACTATAGAAGAGCTTGGGGCACTCCTAGTCGCCATGGAAATAGAGGTAGGAGAAGAGGAAGAGCTTCCACTGGAGGAGACAATATCATCCTATGGAAGAGGATTCGGTGCTTCCTCAGGGGTTAGCTACGCGGTGCTCCATGCCATTGATGAGTTGGAGTCCGAGATAAAGATAGAACATAGGGTAATTGACGGACTATCCTCTGACTCTCTTAAGGAGATCGCTCGATGGAGTATTGATTCACCGGAAAGTACGCTTGTTGAGGTTATGGCGTGTGAAGGCGGGTGTGTCGGGGGGCCCTGTGCCATCGCTCATCCCAAAACATCTAAAAAACTGCTCATGAAATATGCAGGTGAAGTCAATAAACAGGTATAAAGTCTTTTATTTTTTGAGGAAGCGGTAACCGGGATAGAATGCTCCTACTGTATCCATTTCTTAACTAGTAGTTCTCTAACATCACAGGTAGGGGAGGACGGATTCTTTCCTCCCCTTTATGTATCTGTATCCCGAGATAAAGAACTCCAATCTTAAAACACAGGGATACTACACATAATCGTGGATAAGTAAGATGCTTAGCAAATAGATGTTGATATTCTTTGTATATTTCTACCACTTGGATGACACGATGATGAGAAACTATAATCAATCCACTATCCTGTCCCATAATTATGGGCATTCCAGGATACCCCATCAGCTCTATGATATATGGTATTGGAATTCCATACAGGATATTGATTGTATACTGTTCTATCCTTTCCTTGTTCTGTTTTTTACGTTTTTAAAGCCGGCAGAGGCTATGCCTCTGCCAGACCAGAAAATTACAATTTCTGCCATAAAGCAGGAGTTGTTGCAGGCTCCCAGCCTGTTAAAGCTGTATGAGACTGTAGGCACTTATACTGTGCACCCTGGTAGGAAACAACATCACCAGTAACATAAGCAGTACCAGCCTGCCATTCTGCTACACTGCCTGTTGCAGTAGGTGTGGGTGTTACAGTAGCCGTAGGTGTAGGTGTCACTGTAGGCGTAGGCGTTACTGTAGCAGCAGGTGTCGGACTTGGAGTCGCTGTAGGTGTTGCTGTAGGTGTGGGCGTTGGTGTGGGAGTAGAACCGTCTGCAGGACCAAGATCTTTCCATACTCCCCATTCTCCTCCACTTCCGGGCTTATCACCTTGTGTCCACCACTTTGCTTCCCAGTTGTGACCATTGTAGTATACTCTATCTCCTCCGTTATACACGGCAGAAGCATCCCATGCAGGATATACACTTCCCGTAGGTGTAGGTGTCACTGTAGGCGTAGGCGTTACTGTAGCAGTAGGTGTCGGGCTAGGAGTTGCTGTCGGTGTTGCACTTGGCGTAGGACTTGTTGTCATTGTTGGAGTAGGTATTGGAGTAGGTACACTCCCTCCGCCAAAAATATTATATATTGCCTTGGTAAGCTCTGCTCCCTTTTCTGTTGCCGTGTTGGGATAATCTCCTGTTATGTCCCAAATTATAAAACCACCGTAACCATTTTGCTTAACATAATTGGCTTTTATAGTAATACTCTCAAGGTCCTCGTATGTCCACATTATACCCTTTGCAGCATTATATAACCATGGCACCTTGGCATCATTATCCCAATACCTCACAAAACCATCGGCACCGGCAGCCCAAGCTCTTGCCTGATAATACGGAGCAGTATTTCCATCCCAAGCGCCGGTATCAGCAGCACCCTGAGCATTAGCAAAAAGTCCGTTTATACCAGTATTGGCATCAATACCCTTCCATCCTCTAGAATAGTACGGGATTCCCATATTGAGCTTGGAAGCAGGAACACCATAAGTCGTCTTAAAGTAATTGAGAGCCCAATCGGAATTATAAGTTGTTCTCTGATTAACAGGAGTTGTTGCAGAAGGATCATTGGGACTAGGATAAAGAGGAGACTGATGGTTTGTTACTTTTTCCCAACCACCATGATAGTCATAAGTCATAAGACTGACAAAATCCAGATATTGATGATACTTATTGGGCTCAGTAAGATCTATCTTGTCCTTACCAGCACCTACAGCAACACTCAAAATATAGTGCTTACCATCCTGCTGCCCTGCAGCATCAAGAGCAGTCCTGAGATCCTTGAGAAGAAGAGTAAAGTTAACCTTATCCTCCTCGGGAGTACCATAAACAACATTCCCCTGATCTCCGGGAGGACTGTTGGAAGGAGCACGTGCCACACCCGGCCATTCCCAGTCAATATCTATGCCATCGTAACCATAAGTTCTCAAAAACTCCACACAACTCTGAGCAAAACTCTGCCTACCCTCCGGAGTATAAGCCATCTCAGAGAAATATCCACTTCTTGACCAGCCACCTACAGAGAAGAGAAGCTTTGCATTAGGATTGCGCAAATCTCTCTGATATTTGAGCTCCCTAATATTTCCCTTTCGCTCGGTCTGATCCCAAGTACCATAAGCCTTCTCAAGACTTGCCCAAGAATCAATTATACCAAGCTGAAAATTGGTATGACTCACCTTTTTTATCTCAAGAAAGGAATACTGAAGATGAGTTATGTACTCAAAAGGCACATGCTCAGGATAATAATAGTTATGCCCCGCATATATTCCCCACTCAGGGAAATATACAACGATATTATAGGGCAAACTCTGAGAAGCAGCCCGTGAGGACAACTCAGCCACATCCCCGGCAGAAGGAGCAAAAGGGCCCAGACAACCGGTCAGCAGCAGCAAAAAAACAGCTGCCAATAAAAATAAAGCTCTTTTCATAAAACCCTCCGTAAAAGTATCTGAATTATTATACCATGGGTTCGTAAAAATTGTCAAAAAAATTTATTATCTCCAATAAATCTATTTATAAAATATAAATACTAGTAGTTTAATTAGTTTAAAAAAATAAACAAATAGAGCAAAATAATATAATCAATAAAAACCGAACGGATTGCCCGCATAAAATAAAGCATCAAGATAACTAAAATGCGGGCAATCCTGCCTGCGGCTTAAATAAAACAATACGGGAAAAACATGTAACCATAATCTCTCAAAAAAGATTATCAGAGAAAAACAATAAGAAGAAAAACTATCCTAAAATACACACAAAAAATACAAGAACAACCTTTACAATCAAGAAGAATAACGGAAAGAAGAGTAATATTGATAAGCCTTATTCCAGAAATCCACCTTTTCCTCGGAAGGAGAAACCATTGTTCTAACAGAAAAAACAGAAGAAGCTGCATCATAAAGAGAAGAAAAATCTCCCAAGGCAAGAAAAGAATATGCCGCAGCTCCTGCAAGCTCCGCATCGCAAATACTCGGCACAGAAATCGTTCTGCCAAGGACATCAGCCCTTGCCCTTACCCATGGCATATTGAGAGCCTGTCCTCCGCACAAAACAATATCAGAAGGGTAAACCTCTGCCGAATAAAAAACAGAAAATGCATCGCGCACCATAAACAAAAGAGATTCCAAAAGAGCAGCAAAAACGACATCAGGAGAAAAGGAGCTGTCAAGCCCTACAAAATCTCCAAAAGATGCATCGGTAACCCCTCCCTTATTGTGAGGAAAGATAAACGGGCCTTTGCGTTTTAGCCAATTCTTGTCCCATAACTTCTCTGCATGTTTTACAATCTCAAGATAAGAAACAGAGCTTCTACCTGTAAGATTTTTAAACCACTCAAAAATAGAACCAGAAGCAGGAATAACAAGGCCAGCATTGTACAACCCCTCTGCAGGATGCGGAGTATTTCTTATCCCGTCAAGCTTGCAAGGCATAGAAAGTGCAAAGTTTATCCCCTCCGATGTTCCAGCGCGGTTACAGACCTTTCTTTCTGTGAGGACGTTGCAGCCTACTATTGCCATAATAAAGTCTGAGGCACCAGCTACAACAGGGATAGAGGCAGGGATTCCCAGAGCTTTTGCAGAATTCCCCGTAAGTCCGCACAAGTTGCCTGTTCTCGCAATTCCAACAGGCAAATACTCTTCCAACCCAGAAGCTTTTTTCTCCTCATAACTCCATATAAGGCTGTCAAACTCAGGAGAGGGAGAAAACATAACCGGCTCCGCTCCCAGATAAAAGGAAACAAACTCAGGCACTCCAAGAAAAAAATCCGGCTTCTCTGCAAAGAGCGTATTATCCACATACCACTCTATACGCGGCAAATATGCACTCTTATACCCTCTTTGCTCTACAGGCTTATTCCACATAAGAGCAGGTCCTGTCGCTTTGCCGTTTTTTTTAACAGGTACAATGGATGGTCCATGACCTGTCACACACAGTGCAGCAACCTCGCCAAAATCCATCCCAGCACACAGCTTTTTTATGGCAGAAATCCACCTGTAGGAATCAAAAAGCCATTTATCTTTATAAGATGCACCAGAAACTTTGACAAGACTGATGCGTTCGTGGGCAAAGATCTGCCCTTTTTTGCCTATGAGTGCGGCTTTTACAGAGGAAGTTCCTATATCAATAGCAAGTATTTTTTTATTTTTCACACATAGAGCCTTTATGTAAAAAACAGCATATTATTTATTGATATAATAATAAAAACAACAGATATTTTACAGCACATTTTGTATTATGCTTGCCGGCGGCAGGCCGGCAGGCGGCCCGTACTCTATGTTTTCCGCACAGGCCGGCCGTTCGGTATAAAATAAATTCTATTCTTCTTTTTTTTGTTTTTTTATGAGCCACTGGATTATCTTGCTGTTGTCAAGAAGAGGACTAAGGCTCTGTCTGTGATGAAGGCGAGATATCGCACGTGCAAACAAATTGGAAACATTGGCGGAGATATACCACTCACGGGAAAGTATGCTCTCGTCGTGATATACAGCATTGGTTCCTATTATTCTGTCAAATAGGCCTTCATGATAAGCCTTGTCAAAATGCTCGGCAGCTTCGCCTGTAAAAAGAGGCAGGCTAACTGCACAGATTATGCGCTCCGCACCCTGCTCCCTAAGCATGCGCATGGCTTTTATCAGGGTACCGCCAGTACCAAGCATATCATCAGCCATAAATACGGTTTTGCCGCTTACATCACCAAGCAACCTGAGAGAGGATATGTTGGAGTTTCCGGCATCAGTAGAAACCTTGGAGTAATCGCGCTCTTTGTAAATAAGAGCAAGAGGTTTTTTGAGAGAACTCGCATAAAACTTGTTTCTGCCCACAGCACCCGTATCCGGAGCAACAACAACAAGGTCATCGTTAGAAAAATCCACAAGCTCCGACAACTTGAGAAGAATCTGATAAGAAGCATGCAAGTTCTCAAGTCTGAGTTTGTTAAAGCTGTTTTGTATCTCGGTAGAGTGAATATCCAGTGTTATAAGCCTGCCTACCCCCATAAACTCAAAAATCTGAGCAAGTCGGGCAGCAGTAAGGCCTTCTCTTCCCTTTTTCTTATGCTGTCTGGCATAAGGATAAGAAGGGAGAACAAGGGTAACACTCTTGGGACTTGACTGTAATACCGCATCAATAGTAACAAGCAGAACAAAAAAATTATCGTTTACACTAAGGCACTGCTCACCACCAGAAAACTTCTGCGGATAACGGTTCTCCACATCTTGTATGATATAGACCTCTTTATCACGCACAGAAGCAAGCAGTTCTGTCTTAACCTCACCATTGGCAAAACGCGTAAAATTGGCAGGGATATGAAAATTGGGTGGCTCATAGGCCAAGGACTCCTTTCCACCGGAAATAACAGGATGCATCAGATCGGAGAAAAGATGACTCTCCTTGATTGCATCTTCCCGAGCAATATCATACTTATCGACAATCTTGGAAACACGTTTTTCAAACTGTTTCCTATAAATTTGCCTCAAGTGACCAATAATCTCCCTCGAAAAACGCTCACCGCCGGGACAAGCGACAATACCTAAAGAAGAAGGATCATGAACAGTCATAACAGAGCGGGCTCCTTAAATAGACATAACAACGATAAAGAACAATAGCACGCAAAAAAATAACGGTCAATAAAGACAGAAAAACAAAAAATACCGAACAGCAGAAGTCGCACAAAAAAAGCAAAACAGGAAGTATGGTGCGCTTCTGCCTGCCTTTGGCAAAACTCAAGAAAAAGCACAGCAACACTAACAGGACAATTACAATCTACAAAACAAAGGTTTATACAAAGGCATTGAGATTACGCTTTTCTATGGAATCCAGAATATAATCTACAATCTCCTGAGGATTCTTATCTATATCCACCTGTATAGCATACTCCGGCACTTCCAGAGTAGCCAGCTGGCTGTCAAGAAGAGCAGGAGGCATAAAATGCTCCCTTTCCTCCATTCTTTTTCTTATAAGCTCCTTATCCCCATGCAGAAAGACAAATACAATCTCATTATCATCATCACCCCTCAAAATACTGCGATAACTCTCCTTGAGAGCAGAACAGGCAAGAACATAACGTATTCCTGATTTTCTGTAAGCAATAATCCTTTTTCTCAGATCCGATAACCAGGGAAGTCTGTCTTCATCCGTAAGAGGACAATGGTTCTTCATCTTCTCTATATTGGAAGGGGGATGAAAATCATCCGCATCTTCAAATACAGCACCCCACTTTTCTGCAAGCATCTTACCTATAAAGCTCTTTCCAGAACCCGAGACACCCATAACAATAATAACAGACGGATTTTCCATAAAAATATTTATACATAAGAAAAAAGAACATGCCAAGTCCAAAAAGCAGATAGAATCATAAAATACAACAATCATCGACTTTTTCTTATAGAAAATACAACTCAACAAGTATCAAAGCCTCTCTCAAAAGGCCCAATTAAATACTATGGTATCATTTATAAGAATACATTGGTTTATTTAATAAAAAATCCAGTATTATATAACATTTGCTTTTAACTGATACCCAAAAGTGATATGCTTTTAACATATAAAAAACGGAGAAAATTTATGCAAGAAAAAATTCCAAAATATAAAAAAGTAAAACAAGAAATAATCAAGCTGATAAAACAAAAGGGATTAACACCGGGAGACAGCATACCTACGGAAGCCGAACTGTCAGAATTATTTGCTGTAAGCAGAAATACAGTACGACTTGCGGTGGACGAGTTAGTATACGCAGAATTGTTGGAAAGGAGACAGGGCTCCGGCACATACATCGTAGAAAAAAAGACTCAGGACAATGAGTCCGGCAGACTTATAGGAGTTGTACACCATTCCATAACAGACAACATATACCCCCATGTAATACGCGGAATAGACGAGAGTCTGCATAACCAGGGATACAGTATGGTACTGTCAACATCCAACAGGGATAAGAAAAGAGAAATAATAAATATAAAAAGACTTCTCAAAGAAAGAATAAAAGGTCTAATCCTTGAGCCCTACGCATCAGCATCGATAAGTGCAAGCGACGAGTTAGTAAAAATCATAACAGATGCCAGCATCCCCGTAGTCCTTATTCACTGTGAGCTTCCCTTTTTATCTCTATCCTCAGTCAACATAGATGACTGGAAAACAGGATATCAAGCAGCAAGCTATCTTATAGAAAGAGGCCACAAACACATAGGATGCATATACAAAAAAAACACACAAGCCGGAACAGAACGTTTTAAAGGCTTTCTGCAAGCAATAAAAGATAATGGGCTTAAAGAAAATCCGGACTACTATGCAAGCTTCTTAGAAAAAGACGAGCATGGTAACCCAGGAGCAAGTCTTGCACTGCAGATGGCAAGCCTGAGCAGCCCTCCTACTGCGATATTTTTCTATAATGATGAGACAGCAATTAAGGGAATAATGGCACTGATAAAAAAAGGCATACGCATTCCAGAAGACATATCCGTCATAGGTCATGACGACTTGCCTCAGAGCGCAATAACAAACCCGCCACTCACAACATTCTCGCACCCCAAAGACATTCTAGGCCGCTGGGCAGCGGACTTGGTCATACAGGAGATAAACGACCCATTTTCCATCCCCAAGGCAATCAGAGCAAGAAGCACACTCATAGAAAGAAAAAGCGTAAAGAATATGGGACAATCTTAAAAATAGCTTTGCAACAGACTGGGGAAAAGTATCTGCTTGTATAAAAACAGGAGATATTGGTTTTTGACAACGCAAAAAGGTATAAGATTTTACTGTTAGAACCTTAAAGCTGGTAATTTTCTTGAAAATAGAGGCAATACTGCTTATAATTTTATAATATGCAGGAAAAAAGGTCATAATGGGCAAAAATAGTCTAAAAAAAAAGATATTTGGCAGCATTGTTATTATAGCAAGCACCTTTCTCATATTATTCGGTCTTACTATTTCGATAATCCTCTATAAAACGGATATAGATAGTGCATGGGCTGTTATAAGACAAAGAAATCTTGCTATGAAGCACTTCATCTTAGGATATTTTATGCCCCTTAAGAATACGGTGCAAGTGCTGTCGGAAGATCCTATAATAAAAAAGGGTTCTGACCTTACAGAGCAGGAAAAAAAATATGTTCTTGGCATGTATAAAACAGTAAAAGCCCTTAACCCCAATATCAATTATGTATACTCTGCTTATAAGGATAAAACGCTTTTGATAAATGACTACACACCTCCTCCCAATTATGACCCTACTATAAGACCATGGTATAGAAAAGCTGTAGAATCCCATCCGGATGTATCAGATGGGATACCATACGAAGAAATCAAGGATAAGACATGGCTAGTATCCCTAGGGAAAACCATTACAGATAGAAATAACAATATAGTCGGGGTTATTGCCGTAGACGCAAAGTTAAACACAATATTAGAGCTCATAAGCAAAGGAGACCCCAGCCTCAAGACTTCTTACAGCTATGTTATAAACAGACACGATAAGCTTATTCTTCACCATAGAAAAGACCTGCTCAACAGAAGTCTTGATGAGCTTATAACGCCAATGCCAAGACTATATGCACAGGAAGGCAAGTTTGAATATAGCTTTGAGAGAGTGCATAAGATAGCTTATTATAACAGGTTGGATGAGCTTGGATGGATACTTATAACAGTAGCCAACAAGGAAGAGATTTTAACCCCCATAGTCCTCAGAACAGGACTTATACTGATTGGGATGCTTATGGCGGCAATGATAGCAGGAAGAGTGATAAGTACTATATTGACCAATAATCTTGTAGAACCGCTCCATAAACTGGAAAAACACGTTAAGACCTTTGCAGAAACAGGTACGGGAAATAATAATACAGAATATCCCAACAATGAAATAGGTCGTATAGCTAAGGCGATTCAGAATATAACGGACAAGGAGTTATACAAGAAAAATCAGCAACTTAAGGCTGCAAATGCTCAGCTGGAAATTTTGTCCGTAACAGACCCTTTGACAGGCCTCTTTAACAGAAGAAAGATATTAAAAGACCTAAATATAGAGCTTTACAGAGCAAAGCGTTATAATAGTATTTTCTCTGTTATAATATTCGATATAGACCATTTTAAAGCTATCAATGATACATTCGGTCATACGGAGGGAGATATCATACTCAAAGAACTTGGAGATATGTTAAAAACAATACTAAGAACTACAGATACGCTTGCACGCTGGGGCGGAGAAGAGTTTATCCTTTTGTGTCCAGAAACGGGACTGGAAGATGCAATTAACATAGCAGAAAAGTTCAGACGAGTAGTAGAGACACATATCTTTAGCAACGGCAGGAAGATAACAATAAGCCTGGGGGTCGCCGGATATCGTGATGGCTGGCAGATAGAAGATATAATACGCCAGGCTGATAACATGCTTTATAAGGCAAAAAGCAGCGGCAGGAATAGAGTAGAACATCAATAAAAAGCAGGTACGCGGCATAGCGTACCTGCGTTCGGTTTTATTTCTTCTTAAAAACAAGTTCTCCGTTTTGTTCGGTAACCAAGATTGTGTCCCCTTCTGAGAACTTGCCTGCAAGGATTTCTTTGGCAAGGGGATTGTATAGCAAGCGCTGGACTGCTCTCTTAAGCGGTCGTGCCCCAAACTCTGGGCTGTATCCTTCTCTCACAATCAGTTCTCTGGCCTTTGTGTCAGGCTCAAGGCTAAGGCGTCTATCTCCAAGCCTCTCGGAAAGTCGTCTAAGCTCTATGTCCAATATTTTGTCCATGTGCTGCCTGCTGAGCCTGTTGAAAATGATTGTCTCGTCTATCCTGTTTAAAAACTCAGGCTTAAAATGAGCGCGCAACATTTCGTTTATCCTGTCCGCAACAGACTCAGGGTTCTCAGCATCAAGGATAAGCTGACTGCCTATGTTGCTGGTCATTATGATTATGGTGTTTTTAAAGTCCACCACATGTCCCTGATTGTCTGTAAGTCTGCCGTCGTCAAAAAGCTGTAGCATTATGTTAAACACATCAGGATGAGCTTTCTCTATCTCGTCAAAGAGTATCACAGAATACGGTCTTCTCCTAACTGCCTCAGTAAGTTGTCCTCCCTCGTCATACCCCACATATCCGGGAGGCGCTCCTATAAGACGGGATACGGCATGGCGTTCCATGTACTCGCTCATATCTATTCTCACAAGCGCCTTCTCATCATTAAACAAAAAGTCCGCAAGAGTTCTTGCAAGCTCTGTCTTTCCCACACCTGTTGGACCAAGGAACAGAAAAACCCCCTGAGGTCTTCTCGGATCGGAGAGACCGCTCCTGTTACGGCGTATGGCATCCGCAATAGCTACTATAGCATCGTCCTGGCCTACTACTCGATTCTCAAGCTCTTCTTCCAAATGCAACAGTTTCTGTTTTTCTGACTCCATCATCTTAGCAACAGGGATGCCTGTCCAGCTTGACACCACTTTTGCTATATCCTCTTCTGTTACTTCCTCTCGCAATAGTCCACCCTCACCCTCTGCCTGCTGTGCAGAAAGCTTCTCCGTAAGCTCTTCTAGCTCTGCCTTCTTCTGAGGAATAAGCCCATACCGTATCTCTGCAGCCTTATCCAATTTCCCCTCTCTTGTATACTGCTGCTCTCGTATAGAAAGCTCCTCAAGCTCAGCATTGATAGCTCTAACCCTGTCTATAAGCTTTTTTTCATTCTGCCACTTAAGGTAAAGTGCATCTTTTTCTTCCTTGAGCCTAGACAACTCCTCCTCTATCTTGGCAAGCCTGCGAGCAGAAGCCTCATCTTTTTCCTTGGACAAGGCCTGTTTTTCTATAGTGAGCTGCAGTACCTTTCTGTCAATCACATCTATCTCAGTAGGCATGCTTTCTATCTCCATCTTAATGCGACTTGCAGCCTCGTCCACAAGATCTATAGCCTTATCTGGAAGGAACCTGGAGCTTATGTACCTATCCGACAATACAGCAGCAGCAACAAGCGCCTCATCGCGGATACGCACACCATGATGTACCTCATAACGCTCCTTAAGCCCCCTTAAGATAGAAATACTATCCTCCACAGAAGGCTCTGACACATAAATAGGTTGGAAACGCCTCTCAAAAGCAGCATCCTTTTCTATATACTTGCGGTATTCATCCAGAGTAGTAGCACCTATAGTCCTGAGCTCACCTCTGGAAAGAGGCGGTTTAAGCAAATTGGCAGCATCAGTTGCTCCTTCTGCCGCACCTGCCCCCATAAGGGTATGTAGCTCATCTATAAACAAAATAATCTTTCCCTCGGACTCCACAACCTCATTGATAACAGCCTTAAGCCTTTCCTCAAACTCACCTCTAAACTTTGCCCCTGCCACAAGAGCACCCAAATCCAAAGCAAGAATCCGCTTATCCTTAAGAGAATCAGGCACATCACCAGCAACAATACGCCGAGCAAGCCCCTCTACCACAGCAGTCTTACCTACACCCGGATTACCTATAAGCACAGGATTATTCTTGGTACGTCGTAGAAGGACCTGCGTCATTCGCCGTATTTCCTCATCCCGCCCTATAACAGGATCAAGCTTTTCCTGTCTTGCAAGTGCAGTCAAATCACGGCAAAACCTCTCGAGTGCCTGATAAGAAGAATCGGGATCCTGAGAAGTAACTTTTTTACCCTTTCTTATACCCTCTACAGCAGTCTTAAGCCCCTCATAAGTAAGATTATTACGAGAAAAAGCCTTAGCAACATCCCCGCCATCACGTGCAAGCGCAAGCAAAATATGCTCTGTACTGATATACTCATCCTGCATATTCTTGGCCTCAAGCTCGGCCTTACTCAGCACCCTACCAGCAAGAGTGGACAAACTAATCCCTGCACCACTTCCACCTTCTACAGTGACCTTGGGCTTATGTGACAAAAGCGCAATAAGCTCATGTTCAAGCTGAGCTCTTGGCACAGCAAGACGCTCCATAATAGGCCTTACAACCCCGTCATCCTGTCTTACTGCAGCAAGCGCAATATGCTCCGGCTCAAGCATACTGTGATCATACTGATGCATAATATTACCCGCATCCTGCAAAATCTCCTGAGCTTTAACAGTAAACCTATTTAAATCCATAGAAAAACCTCATTTTAACAATAATTTTAAAGCGGCGTGCTTGTTCTTATCTTTTTTATCTGTATATTTAAATTAAACAACAACGACCCAATCGTCAAACAAGGAGTCAAAATGGAAACACAGGAAAAAGTAGTAATCCTCCACGGATTTACTAACCAGGAAATACACAGACTGCTACCAGCAATAAGAGAAGCAGCTGACAAAGAAAAAGAAATCGTATTTGCAATGACAACAGACACCAACCTGCAATGGAAAGTAATTGACCTCATCCAGGAAGTAACAGAAGAACATAAAGAAATGAAGAAAATAAAACCAAAAAAACAATAGACCGAACGTGAGGGCCGCAAAAGCGTCCCTCACTGCCTCTGGCAGAAGAAAACTACAAAGACATAAAATCAGAAAGAATAGGAAAAAGCAAAGTACGGAAAGCATCCTTATAAAGCCTTGCACCTGCGAGAATAGCAGCAGAACTCATAACATCATCGCCACCATCTGCAAGCTCAGCTGCACAATTATCTACAAGAGAGACGACCAAATCCTCCGTGACCTCAAGATGGAACTGCAAAGCAAGCACCCTATCATCCCACAAAAACCCCTGCACCTGCGTATGATGATTATAAAAAAGAGAAACAGCCCCAGGAGGAAGAGAAAACTCATCCCCGTGCCAGTGAAAAGCCATAAAAGAAACAGGCAAACTTGAGCCTATACTTGTATGAGACCCCTCCGGACTTACAAAAACAGGAAACCAACCTATCTCCTTGCCCTTTTCTGCCCTGGAAACAGAAGCACCCAGAATACTAGCCAAAATCTGAGCTCCAAGACACACCCCTATTATTTTTATACCCGCCTTAAGACATCTTTCTATATAGGCCTTCTCATCCCTCAGCCACGGATATATAGCATCATCGGACACACCCATAGGACCGCCCATAACAACAAGCACATCGGGGACATCCTCCCACAAACTGTCCCCCTCGGACATACACACAGAAGAAAAAACAGCCCCTCTTTCTGTAAAAAAGTCCTCTATCATAGCCGGCTTTTCAAAAGAAACATGCTGTATACAATAAACCCTCATACTAACACCCCTATCGATTGACCATTATATAAAGCTATCCTACTATACAGTTATAAAAACAACAATCGGAAAATATCATGAGAAAAAGAAAAACATTGGAAAAAATAAAACCATACAGTGCGGGAAAAAAATACAAAAACACTATAAAAATGTCTTCCAACGAGAATCCCCTGGGACCATCTCCCGCTGCAATAAGAGCAATAAAAAAGGACTTAAAAAATATAAACACATATCCTGACCCCGCTTGCAGCAATCTAAAAAAAGCTCTTGCAAAAAAATACAAAGTTACGGAAAACCAGATAATAACAGGAAACGGCTCGGACGAGCTTATGGTAATGATTGCAGCAACATATCTCAATCCCGGAGACAATATCATAACAGGTAAAAACACATTCTCAGAGTATGAATTTGCTGCAAACCTTATGGATGCAGAAACACAAAAAGCCCCCATGACAGACGGCAGCTTTAACCTTGACGCCATTCTCTCTCTTATTAACAGCAAAACGCGTATAATATTTATATGCAATCCCAACAATCCTACAGGGACATATATAGGTAAAACAAAGATTCTTGACTTTATCAAAAAGATTCCGGAAGATATTCTTGTAGTATTTGACCATGCCTATGCAGAATATGTTACTGCTGCTGATTATCCATCAGACAGGGAACTCATAGACTCCAAGAAAAACGTAGTTATTCTTCATACCTTTTCCAAGGTATACGGACTTGCCGGCCTCAGAATTGGTTATGCCATATCTTCCCCAGAGCGTATTGCGGATATTTCTCTCACCAAGCAGCCTTTTAACAATAATATTCCTGCTCAGAAGGCTGCCCTTGCTGCACTTTCTGACGATGGTTTTCTAAAGAAAAGCCAGAATATCAATGAGAAAGGGAAAAAATATCTCTATAAAGAGCTCAAAAATATGGGACTGTTCTTCTACCCTACAGAGGCAAATTTTATATGCATAAGATTGGATAGAGACAGCAGAGAGGCCTTCTTGGAGATTGCAAAAAGAGGAGTAAGCATACGGGCTCTTGACAGCTTTGGACTTGCAGGCTGGATAAGGGTTACCATAGGTACGGAGAAACAAAACAGACTTTTTATCAAAGCACTGAGCTCTTATCTTTCTGACAAAGGGGTATAGATGATTCTCTATACTTTTGTTCTTATGCTTCCTGTTGTTGTGATTGCTTTTATCACAAGGCAAAAGGGAGCAGGCCTTGTAAAAATTACGGTTGGTATTCTCCTGGGTATCATATCCGCTTTTGCTGCATTTTATACGATAAATTCTATCAGAATTTTTGTCTCTTCTTCTATTTTGTTTTTAATTGTGCCTTTTATAGAAGAACTTTTTAAGCTCGTTGCTGTTTATGTTTTTGCAGAAAGCAATGAGGAATACAGCAGGACGTCATGTTTTCTTATTCCTGCGGGTTTTGCAATGCTTGAGAATGCTCTTCTCACAAGTCCTAATAATATGCAGCTTCTTTTTTTACGGAGTTTCACTTCTCTTCCTGTTCACCTTGTTGCAAGCGGATTCTATATTATGAGTCTCCATAAGATGCAGGAATCTGAGGAAAAAGTGACTGCAAGGCTTGGCCTTGCTTTTCTGTCAGCCTATGGTCTTCATACTTGCTATAACTTGCTTATTCGTTTTCTTGCGTAGTTTCTTTCTGCCAGAGGCAGCAGGGGACGCTGCTGCGTCCCCTGCGTTCGGTATGATTTATACGTTTTCTTCTGCTGTTTTCGTGTGAGGGATTTTTTCCAGTTCTCTTGCGTTCATTATTAGCATTTGTAGGCGGTTTTCTATGTTGGCAAAGCTGACGTCAGGGTCGTAGTCAAGCGAGAGTATCTGAATGTTGGGATAGCGTTCTTTTATGGGCTTTATCATGCCGCGGCCTGTTATGTGGTTGGGCAGGCAGGCAAAGGGGTTGACTATTACAAAGGATTTTACGCCTTGGTCAGCCATCATCATGATTTCTCCAGGCATTAGCCAGCCTTCTCCTATGAGGTAGGAGCGGTCTATCATGCCGTCTATTTTCTTTGCAACGTCTTCTATTGTGTAAAACTCGTCTCTCCACTTAAATCTGGAGAGTGCTTTCTTTACACGGCGGTGTGCCAGCTCATAGGCGCTGTCTTTTGCTGTGGCAAGCAGGTTGAGCAGTCCAGGCATGGGGTGAAATCCACGTTTGCTCATTTCTTTTTCTACAAGGTTTTTGCGTCGGAAGAATTCTACCATTCCAGGCACTATAGGTTCCATGCCGTTTTTTGTAAGGTATTCTACTATTCTGTAGTTGGCTGTAGGATGGTAGTTCATAAGAATTTCTCCTACCACACCTACCCTGGGCTTTCTTACGCTGCGGTCAATATCAAGACCGTTAAAAGCATCCACAGCACTGTCTACAGCTCGGAAGACAGGTCCCCAGCCTCCGGATATGGCATCTCCTACTTTCCTTAGATATTCCCAGAACAGATCTTCCACGTGTTTTGGATTCTTGTGATATGGTAGTGTTCTCTGCTTTAGATACTCCAATACATCCATAGCAGACAAGCCTATCAACATTCCCAGTACAAAGGGCGCTCCAAGCGTAAATCCTGGATGCATGTTTTTGTCGTCTTTTCCTGTTGTTACAATTGGTATCTCGGGATATCCTGCATCATCAAAAGCTTTGCGGGCAAGTACGTTGTACATTCCCGCTCTGCATGCCTCACAGTTGCGTGCAAAGCTTGTTGCTATCTGCTCTGGAGGAACCTCGCCTTTCTCTATAAAAGCAAGATGTTCTCCTATATTAACCTGCGCAGGAAAACATACGTCGTTATGTACATATTTTTTGCCAAGCTCTATGGCTCTGTTCTCTGCCACCTTTAACGGAACAGCTTTATATCCAAGGTTTTCCAGAATTCTGGAGCTAATATAAGTAAAAGATTCTGAGAGATTGGGTATAAGGATATATTTCTCTTTTTTATCCTTTCTTTTAAACTTTACTTTAAAGGGTTCTTCTATTTCCCCTTCTATCTTGAGTAGACCTTTCGTTCTTTTCTGAGTTACTGTTTCTATAAAAGATTTTATTCTTATATTAAGCGGTCCCGGGTTGTCTCCCTCATCAAGCTTGAGGATAAGCACTTCTTTGTTGCTTACCTGGTGCACAAGCCTTTGCATCTCATCGCTTATGAGAGCATCGTGTCCGCAGCCAAAGCTCACTATCTGAGTAAGTTCCACTTGTGGCTGCTTGGCTGCCCACATAGCTCCTGCCAACATGCGGGTGTGAAACGGATTATAACTGTCCATCCTAGATTTTCTTACATCCTGCTTGTTGAGCTCTTCTATCGCATCAAGGCTGAGAACGGGAATACCATTCTGCGTAAAAAATCTTGTCATGCTGTGGTTTACCAGAAGGTCGGAGTGATACGGACGTCCGGCAACAAGAACAGCCCAACGGTCTTTATCTTCTGCAAGCCAGTCCAGAATCTTTCTACCTTCCTTTCTTATTCTGGCTTTAAAGGCAGCAAGAAACATCTCCCCTCTTTTTACAGCCTTGCCTGCAATTCTACGAGGAATCCCAAACTTATCAACAAGATAATCTATTGTTTGAGAAGCCCTGAGCCTAGTGTTAAAAAAGTGAAAAGCAGGATAATCAAAGACTACTCCGTATCTTTCCTCTGTATCCTCATGCTCAGCAGCTACCATGGGATACCCTTGTACAACAGCACATGTCTCAGAACCTTCGGCCACCCTGTTTTCCTTGGGAACTCTTATCATCATTGGCATAAATATTCTGTCTACGTTTTTATTTACAAGATCCAATACATGTCCATGTACAAGCTTGGCAGGAAAACATATCGTATCGGAAGGGACTCCAGAAAGCCCGTTTTCAAAAAGCTCATAAGAGCTTGGTCTAGAGACACTTACCTCAAAACCAAGCGAACCAAATACTCCCATCCAATATGGCAAGCTGTTCCACATCTCCAAGGCACGCGGAATTCCTATATGCATTGATCTGTCCGTAATACCTACGGCAGGAGCAGTTCCGTTCCAGACACTTTCTCCGTTATACTTACCAGCTATAAGAGATGCATGCAAAGATATACAGTCAGGAGTCTTTTTCTTTCTTGCCGTAACCTCTTTTACAGCTTCTTTAAACTTATCATCATCCGGATCGCCTACTATTGCACCTCGCTCACAGCGGTTACCTGTTATATATACCTCACCGTTGGAAAAACGTACGATAGTACGCTTACAGTTGTTGGAGCAAAGCTGACAGACAACCCCCGGCTCTTTCCTGTATTCAAAATCTTCAAGCTTATCCAAATCCCAGAAAGTACTTATGTAGTGTCCTGTTCTCTTTATCTTATCTTCGACATACTCTTTTACAAGAAGAGCAACTCCCCAGGCTCCCATTTCTCCTGACAAAGCAGGTCTTATTGGAATCTTACCAGTATAAAGCTCAAAGGCTCTAAGAACAGCATCATTCTTAAACGTACCGCCCTGCACAAGAATATGCTCACCAAGAAGATCAAAGTTACGAACCCTTACGACTTTGGTAAATACATTATCTATTATAGACATACAAAGGCCGGCAAGAATATCATCAACACCCTTACCATTTTTCTGCTCAGTTATTATAGAACTGTTCATAAAAACAGTACATCTGGAACCAAGACGCGAAGGATGCTGCGCCTTAAAAGAAAGTGGTGCAATCATATCAAGAGGAATCTTAAGAGAACGGGCATAGGTCTCAAGAAAAGAACCACAGCCTGCAGAACAGGCCTCATTGAGGACAATAGAAGATATAACACCATCAGAAAGCCATATAGCCTTCATATCCTGTCCGCCTATATCCAGGATAAAAGAAACCTCCGGATCAACCTCTCTTGCAGCCCTAGCATGAGCAACAGTTTCTACTACATGATAATCAGCACCAAAAGCCTTGGCAAAAAGAACCTCACCGTATCCGGTAGTACCTGCTCCTATTATATTGAGCTCAACACCCTGGCTTCTATAAGTATCTCTCATCCTTATAAGAGCATTTTTAAGCAAGGCAAGAGGCTCCCCCTGATTACTTTGATAAAAACGATTTACAAACCTACCATCTCTATCTATAAGAACAAACTTGGTAGTAGTAGAACCGGCATCTATGCCAAGATAGACATCAAGAACAGTTCCAGGAGCAAAGGAAGGAAACACAACCTCTTTATGCTCATGTCTTTTAAAAAACTCTTCTTCTTCCTTCTCATCCTTAAAAAGCAACCTGCCATCATCCGTATGAGAAGTTCTCCTTGACTCTATATAAGCATCAAGAGAAGAAATAGAACGCTCCATATCAAAAAAAGCCTTATCATTGGCAAAAAGAGTAAGACCTGCAAGAGCAGCGCCCATAGCGACAAAAACCTCTGGCTTATCAGGAACAATGACCTCCTCATCCGATAATCCCAAACGTTCTTTAAAAACCCTTATAAGAGTAGGATTAAAAGTAAGAGGACCACCCTCAAAAATAACAGGCCCTTTGATCTCCATACCCTGTGCAAGCCCACCTATAGTCTGCTTTGCAATAGCATGGAAAGTGGACAAAGCAATATCATCCTTACCTACACCCTGATTAAGAAGAGGCTGGATATCTGTCTTTGCAAAAACACCACAACGACCGGATATATCATAAACAGTAGACCCTCTGGAAGCATAAGACTCAAACTCTTCGGAAGAAATACCCAACAACTCTGCAACCTGGTCTATAAAAGCCCCTGTACCACCTGCACAACTGCCATTCATCCGCATATCGCTTGCAACAAGCTGCCCGGTCTTATCGTCTCTGGAAAAAAACACAACCTTGGCATCCTGTCCACCAAGCTCCACCGCAACACGCACATCATCATACCAAGCACGCACAGCAATCGCATTAGCAACAACCTCCTGGACAAAAAAAGCACCCATAGCACGTGCAATACCCTCTCCACCTGAGCCACACACCGACACCCTAAAAGAATCCTCCGGAAAAAACTCAGATATCTCTGCGAGAAGCTCCCTTACACAGCGCGCCTGCTCCGCATTATGCCTTACATACCTGTAAAAAAGAAGCTCATAAGAATCCCTGTTAAGGACAACAGATTTCACCGTAGTAGACCCGATATCAAGACCAAGCAACAACTCTCTCATAAACCCTCACTTTATGTTATAATCAAAACATGCTACACATAACAAAAAAATAAGAAAAGCCCCTATAGAGCACAAGGAGAAAAAAATGGACATCATTGCCACAATGATAACACTCATACTCATAATGGACCCATTTGGCAACATTCCCACATTCTTATCGCTGTTAAAGGAATATCCTGCAAAAAAACGCCAGATAATAATAGTGAGAGAAATGCTCATAGCACTTATAATACTGCTGGCATTCCTATACCTAGGAGAACACATACTTGGTGCAATGCACATAAAAAGACAAGCACTAGGAATATCAGGAGGCATAGTACTCCTAATGATATCCATAAAAATGGTCTTCCCCACAGGCAAAGAACAAGAAGCACTCAGACAAGAACCCCTCATAGTCCCCCTAGCAATGCCTCTCATAGCAGGCCCCTCAGCAATAGCCATGCTGACCCTACTTGCAAGCCAATACCCTGGACAAAAAACCCGTCTGGCCATATCACTTGCAGGCGCATGGGCCGTAAGTCTCATAATCCTTCTATCCGCAGGCATAATAAAAAAACTACTTGGAAAACAAGGCATAGCAGCCGTAGAAAGACTCATGGGAATGCTACTCATAGCAATGTCAATCCAAATGCTGCTTGACGGACTTTTATCATACCTTACCCCCCTCCTATAAAAAAACCGAACGGCAGAGCCCCTAGGCTCTGCCTGCCTTCGGCACTTACAACATTAAAATTCAATCCCTCCTGCAAGATCAAGAGAAATTGGAGCACCCTTTAGCACAGGATTTACATAATAATCCTCTCCCAGAGCATTACGAAATTTTACATCAAAATACAAGCCCATAGGCAAAACAAAATGTCCACCAACCTCAACATAAACATAGCCAGGATAAACATAAGAAGAAACAACAGTATCATAAGGCAAATCAAGCTCTACATCCCCGTTATAGAGCACATCAATAGAAAAAACATCACCCATAACATAAAAATCAAGCCCCGTAGAAAGCCTCAAAGGGACAGCCCACACAGGCACAAGATAATACGGATCAGGAATCTTCTTACCAAGAGGAACATCAACAAAAGGAGCATAATGAACCATAAACTCAGCTGACATAAAATCCCAAGGAGCAAGCCTTAAAACAGACTCAACATAAAAAATATCATATTTCATAGTATCCACAGAAGAAGGAGTAATGGACGCATCCACCACAGGCATATTGTTGGTAAAAACATAATCAGCCCACACTGACAAATCCGCAAAATCCAAAGAAAAATCAGCCCCACCGCGCAATGTAAAAAGCTCCATCCCTGCAGGAGCAGAAGAAGAAACATAGCCCCCATAAAGGCTAGGGTCACCTGACACAGGAACAGTCAAACCATAAATAGAAGGGAAAGGAGAAAAAGAATGAGAAGCAGAAACAAAAACAGTAGCAAAATCATAAGGACTAGCTGTTACCCTTAGAGAAGAATCCCAGGGCAAAATCAAAGTCATACCATCCGATTTTAACAAAGTCCAGTACAAAACAGGACTTACAGAATAAGAAGAAGAATAAAACACCTCCAGCCAAGGAAGAGGATACCATACAAATCCTCCCCCCAACTTAAAAAGCCCTTGCATAACAGGCTCACCTATAGCATGAGACTCGGAAAACTCTGTAACAACAGAAGATAAAATCCAAGCCCTACCCCAGCTATAGGCCCAAAGCTTTTTATAGTCAAAAGCAAGACGATATATCTCAAGAAAAGCCAGGTTCTCGTTAAAGGACCCCCACGAACTTATCCAGTTATCATCATAACGGGCCACAACAGAAAAAGAAGAAGAGCTACTGGAGCTTACGGAAGAAAACCCCCACTGAGTATAAAGAGTCCATCGCGTATCATCATAAAAAGTACCCTTATCTATAAGAGCAACAGGACCTCCCGCATCCGTCAAGCCGGCATAAGAAAAGCTGGACACACCTGTAGAGCCTACAGAAAAAGAATACGCAATAGAGCCGGAAATTCTGGTTGCAATGTTATTATCATTGGCATAGACATCAACACTATCAACAACACCCAGAGGTATAGCTCTGTTAAAATCCTCTGGAGAATAAGAACGGTAAAAATCATTGGCAGAAGATATAAAACCAATAGCAGCTATCAGACCATCCAGAGGAGTAATAGCCCCATCAAGATAAACAGTATCCAATAAACTGTCTTCCCAAAACGTCTCATAATCCCTTACATCTGGAGAACCTGAGTTATCATATATCTCAACACCCCTTCCAGGAGGATAGGCAGTAAGACCTATCTTACCGTATAAAAAAGCATCCGAATCATACCTCGTCACTATATTGATAGCCCCGGCAATAGCCCCCTGAGAATAAATACCAGAAAGCTCAGGCCCCTTGTATATCTCAATCCTCTCCACAGCAGATACAGGTATCGGAGGAATCTCCGCTCTGCCAATAGTAAGAAGCTTATACGGGACTCCATTAATCATAACCTCTATATATCCCGCAGGAGAACCTGCCATACCAGACATAGAAATCTCTCCTACCCTGCCCTTGTTATATAAAAAAACAAAGGCCTTGGTAGCCAGAAGATCAGAAATCGTTCTAGCGGAAGAAGATGCAATATCCTCTGTATCTATAACATAGATCGGCATATCAGCTATAAAAGAAAGAGAAGAAGAATTTGCATAAGGAGGCATACCATCCTGCTGAGAAAAAATAAAGCTCAAAGGTAAAACAAAGAAAATTATAAGAAGAGTTTTTCTCATCAGGGGACACCCCTTTTATGCACATTTTAATACATTACACAACATATTTCCATAGTAAGCTATTATCTGCCTGAGAATATCTTATACAATTTTAAAACAAGTGGCTCCTTTAGGTCTATGGCCTTATGAGGACAATTTTCATGGCAGCAATAACAATATATACACTTTTTATAATCCCAATACGGAAGGCCATCTTTCATTGTAATACAGGATACAGGACATACTCTGGCACAATAAGAACAACTTTTGCAAACATTTGCCTTTACATAAGGCTTTGTACGTACAAGACGACTCACAGATATTCCAAGCCAGCCCAACCTGCTGGAAACAGGATACTGCATAACAGGAACTGTAAAATCAGGCAAATCAAAAGAATTACTTCCCAGATTTCTTGCAACACCCAGTTTGTTTACCATTATTGTCTCTGGATCCATCCCTGTAGCCCTGCAACAAGCAATATCAAGGGCAACAGCATCGGAAGAAAGCGCAAGAAAACCCGTATTAGCAGGTGTTCCTGTAGGGCCAGGACCATGCCCCTCAAGAGAAACTATCGCATCCATAAGAGAAAAAAGAACCTTATCCCTGATTACAGAATACAAATCTAGAAGCAGATTAGAAAAATCAAGGGGCTTTGATGCCATAGCATGGTATTGCTGCTTAAGCCCTCCCGGAATACAACCATAAAAATTCTTTACAGCACCCGTATACCTGGTAAGCTGATGAGCCTTAAGCTTGGGAAGATTGATTATATAATCAACCTCCGTAATAAGACCTGTTACCTTTACCTCATCCAAAACATATGGATTTTCTACTCTAAGACTGACTGCAGGCACTTCTTCAAAAGGAATAACCTTTATCCCCGGGTATTTTTCCTCAAGCTTTTTGAGTCCCGAGTCAAAAAGAGCCTTTTTTGTCCCATCTTTCACAGGCATACCGCTGGAATCACCTATAACAACCCTGTTGCCATTGTCTATAAGAAGCTCTGCAACAGCTGCTACCACATTGGGATTTGTAGTAACGTTCTTATCAGGTGTGTATGCCCCAAGAACATTGGGCTTTATAAGAACATAAGAATTATGAGGAAGACTGATATCAGCCAAATCGATAAGTTTTAATATTGATTCTTTTATATTATCAATATTATAAGTTGTCTCTCTTATAAAGAAGACGTTTTTTGTTTTTTCCGCTATCATTTATCTTCCTGCTCATCATCCGCATAGCGAGAGTGATATTTCCCAAACATAGTGTTAAGAACATACAAGGCTTCCCCAACCTTTATCACGGCATTCTCATACCATATATCATAGAGTTCGTTTTTTATATGCTGAGGATATGGGGCTCCCTCTATTGCACTGACCAGCTTCTTTGTGGTCTCCAAAAGTAGTTCTATGTCTTCTCTTTCTTTCATGCCTTATATCCAATTATTATACAACAATAAATTGTATTCAACTTTATATAGCTATAAAATAATTTTAAAAAGCTATTTTATAGTTTATTCCCATAAGCCAGCTTATATTCTTTTCTGCTATAAGCCAGGAAAACAACGTTATTTTCTTCCAAGAGGCAGACAGGTAAAATTTATTGATATACTCATCATCTCCTGCCGGCAGGGCTTCCGGGATAAGCGTTGAGTCAGTGGATACCACACTTGTAGGCCATCCATCCCACAACCATTTCCATCTTGTGACAGAACCATCTACTACTGTCCCCTTTATAATAAAGTTGTATTCCGCTGTCAGTTGTATATCCGAGAGGTTAAAAAATCCACCAACAGATATCATATCTGCATCCGGACCATAGGCAAAACCCAGGGGATATTCTGCAAGCATTCTCTTGGGTGCTGTCTGATTGTCTATGTAAAAATGCCTCACACTTATATGTAAATATGGCAGATAGCTTGTCGTATACATCCACTGGTCCGTATGGTCATACTCAAGCCATACTCCCCACTCTTTCTTTGTATATTCTGCACCTATATTATATGCCCATGCCCCAGGTTTATAATCGCTTCCTTTCTCTGTTGTCGGAAAACTTGCATCGTCTGCTGCAAGTTCTCCGTAGATTTTTAGCCCTGATATGGGCACAATAGAGGCATCAAGAGACATAAGCACATTGGAATATCCTTCTCCATAAGTGTTGTGGAATATAACTACAGGGCTTATGTCAATAAGGTCAGGGAATTTACCCCCTATTACATTGAGCTCGCCTATTCCCAATCTCCAACTATCTGACTTTATATCAAGTCTGTGCAAGGCTATTGTCTTATAAGGCTCAGAATATATTCTATCCGTAGAGTGCTCATCATAGCACTTGGTCTGGATATCGTATTCTTTGTCAGCAAGATATGGGAATGAGCTTATGATTCCAAAGCTGTATCTTACTGTATTGTTATCTATTACAAGGCTGAGATTATCCTGATATGTTACAGGGGACACTACAACCGGATATCTTGCATCCCCCCACTTTAAAGGATACCGGCCTATGGAGAAAAAAACAGGTCCATCCTGATAATAGATATAAGCAAGCTGGGGGATTGTCATATCAACGGAGTATTTGCTTATATCAAGAAGACCGTCATATGGAGCAAAAAAATTGCTGTAAAAATCGGTAAGCCTGGTATTGTATTCTTTCTGAAGAGGTAGTTCCATATATATTCCGGCTTTTCCTGCTTTTCCAGAAAGCTTAATGTTAAAGAAAGGTTCCAACTGTTCCTGTAAATAAAAGACCCTCTCCGCAGGATTTACTGGCATGCCCCAGTCCCAGTAGTCTGTTTTTACCAACTCGGACGGAAGTGAGCCAAAGGCAAGCTGCGGAGTAAGCTCAAACTTGATGCCGGTCCATTTCTCGTTCTCTATAACAGGATATGTCCCGGAAAAAGAAGGAGCCATCTGAGCATACAATAGTGTATTTATAAGAAGGAAAAGGAACAGGCTTGTTTTATTCATCCTTTTAACTCCCTGTATTATCTATCATAGCATTTTTTGTGCTATTTTTACCATATTTTTTGCTTTTTATGTGCCTTTTGGCAGGCAGAGTCGCGCCTTCTTGCCTGCTTGTCTTTATGCGGCGCGGCTTCTGCCGTTCGGTTTATTTTTATTGGGCTTGTTTTTTTTCTATATATATGGTTCTGGGTCTGGTTTTCTTTTTTCTTTTTCTTCTTTTTTTCTTGTGTCTTAGTCTCCTTATTGCGGATTCTATGTCTCTGTTGGGCGGGGTAAAGGGGCTTATAAAGTGTTTTATTGCCTTGTAGATGTCTTTAAAGAGCATGAGAACTGCGCCTTCCCGTATGAGGAAGAGTTTTACAAATGGGATTATGAGGTCTTCTTTTGTTGTTTCTCTTGTGAGTTCTTTTATGTATAGGTCGTGTTCTATAAATATTTCGTCCCAGATTTGCCAGGAGAGGTTGTCTTTTTTTGCTTCACAAAGTGAGCTTATTTCTGGAAGCAGATAGGGCATGATGCCGTATTCTCTGTATTTTTGCCAGATTTTTGCGGATTCTCCGGATTGGAGTATTTTAAATATTTCTTCTGTTAATCTGGAGGCAGATACTTCTTCTAGAAGCCAGCTTTGTTCTTTTATTTTTTTCTCCAGTTTTCTGTCTATAGATAGGTCCATTCTTGCTGCATATTTTAATGCACGTATGATTCTGACGGGGTCTTCCGTAAAGATGGTGTCAGGATTGATTATGGGTATGAGTTTTTTTTGCCTAAGGTGTATGTATCCATCAGTAAAGTCTATGAGCTCGCCTGTTATGGGGTCGTAATACATGGCGTTGATTGTAAAATCTCTGCGAAAGGCGTCTTGTTCTATTGTGCCGTAGGTGTTGAGGTCGTCTGAGTCCAGTGCTCTAAATGTAGAGACTTCTATGTATTTCTTTCCCACATAGACGTGAACCAGTCGAAATCTTTTTCCTATTATTCTCGCTCCCCGAAATATTTTTTTTATCCCGGAGGGGCTTGCACAGGTTACTATGTCAAAATCTTTGGGCGTTTTGCCTGATATGAGGTCACGGACAGCTCCTCCAACTATATAGGCCTGATGTCCTGCTTTTTGCAGGCGGCGTATTATTCCCACTGCATTTCCGTCTATGTCTTTTCTTTTTATGGGGTGCTCCGCATCTGTGTATATTTTTGCAACAGGCACTGGTTTGTTGTTTTCGTCAAGACTGTATCTTATCCGCACTAATGACTTCCCTTTTTATCTGTGTAAGTGTTATTATACGTAAAAGATATTACAATATACAACATTAGTATAATCAGCACAAGGAGAAAATATAGATGATTGAGCCTCGTATTCTCAAGGGTTTCAGAGATTTTTTGCCAGAACAGCAGTCCATAAGGAAAAATATTATAAGAAGATTGGAGGAGACTTTTGTTTCCTGTGGTTATATGCCTATTGATACTCCGGTTTTAGAGTATGCTGATGTTCTGCTTGGCAAAAGCGGCGGAGATACAGAAAAACAGGTTTACAGGTTTTCTGACCATGGCGGCAGAGATGTTGCCATGCGTTTTGATCTGACTGTTCCTTTTGCAAGGTTTATGGCACAGCATAGCAATGAGCTTTATCTTCCTTTTCGGCGTTATCATATAGATAAGGTTTTCAGAGGAGAGAATACACAGAAGGGGCGCTATAGAGAGTTTGTTCAGTGTGATTTTGATATTGTGGGAACAGATAGTGTGTCCTCAGATGTGGAAATTCTTCTTCTTATGTATCGCTCTTTTAAGGCTATTGGTGTGGAGGATATAACTATCAATATTGCTCACAGAGGTGTCACTTCTTCTGTTCTTTCTGCTTTGGGGCTAGATGACCCTATGCCAGTGTTGAGAGCTATCGATAAGCTTTTTAAGATAGGACGTGAGGGTGTGATAAAGGAGCTTGAGGGTATTGCGGATAAGTCCATCTGCGAGAAGATTTTAGATACTCTCACTATGGAAGATAGTCCGGAAAAGACTCTGGCAAGGCTTTCTGATGTATGCGGGAAGGATAATCCGCATATAATGCGTCTGTTAAGAATCTGGAATATATTGTCAGAATTGGGGCTTTCTCATGTGTATACGATAAACCCTAGTATAACTCGCGGGCTGGATTATTATACAGGTGTTGTCTTTGAGACTTTCTTAAATAAGCTTCCCGGGATTGGCTCTGTATGTTCTGGAGGGAGATACGATAATCTTGTGGGGCTTTACAGCAAAGAAAATATAACGGGTATAGGTGCCTCTATAGGTCTTGACAGACTCATAGCAGGTCTTACAGAACTTGGGATAACAGAGGATATGCAGGGTGATAATCCGGATGTTCTTATTCTATGCATGTCAGAAGAACTTTTGCCTCTTTATCACAGGCTTGCAGAAACATTGCGGGATAATAAGATAAAGGCAGAGGTCTATCCGGATAATAAGAGGTTTAAACAGCAGTTTTCATATGCGGAGAAAAAGAATATACCTTTTGCTATAATAATCGGAGAAGACGAACAAAAATCAGGCAAGATAGAACTTAAAGATCTGACAACAAGGGAACAGTATAGCCTATCCTCAGAAGAAGAGCTTATCTCTCTGGTTATCAGAAATAAAAACAAAAAATAATTTTATTATGGATACTGGTTTTGTAAGACAAGGGCAGTCTCTTATAATGATAGGAGAAGTATAAAAATATGGATTCAAAAAAGCTACCGGTATATCAACAGAAAGATAAGATACTAGAAGCACTTAGAGAACATCAGGTGATAGTGGTAGAAAGCCCCACGGGCTCTGGTAAAACAACACAGATTCCCGTGATATTGGACGAAGCAGGATACACATATCAAGGCGTAGTGGGAATAACTCAACCTAGAAGAATAGCAGCAGTATCTGTAAGTGATTTTATAGCAAAACAGGTAGGGAGCAAGATTCCCGGGCATGTAGGATATAAGATGAGATTTGAGGACATGACATGTCCTGATACAAAAATCAAGGTAATGACAGACGGGATTCTGCTACAAGAGCTCAAGCATGACCCTCAACTTTTGGAATACTCCGTAATCATAGTGGATGAAGCCCACGAGAGAAGCCTCAACATAGACTTTATACTCGGTTTGTTAAAACGTATATTAAAAGAACGCCCTACATTTAGAGTTATAGTGTCATCGGCAACACTCAACACAGAAGTATTCTCACAATACTTTGACAACTGTCCTATAATATCAATAGAAACAAGAACATATCCAGTAGATACACTGTACATACCTATAACAGAAGAAGAACAGGATGATGAGGAAGCAATAATAAAGAAAAAGATCGGTATAGTAGAGAAGGTTGTACGAGAAAGAAGAAAAGGCGATGTACTAATCTTTGAACCAGGAGAAAGGGACATAAAACTTACAATATCATATCTGGAAAAAAGCCCAATAGCAAAAAAGCTCAAAGTACTGCCTCTATATGCTCGATTGAGCAAAGAAGAACAAGAAGAAGTCTTCCCTCCTGCTCCCAGGGGTAAAACCAAGGTTGTAGTTGCAACAAACATAGCAGAAACTAGCGTAACAATAGATGGAATAACAACTGTCATAGATCCGGGAAGGGCAAAGTTAAACTATTACAACCCTAGGACATACACATCCTCTTTAGTGGAGATGCCAATTTCAAAAGCCTCCGCAGAGCAGAGAACAGGACGTGCAGGAAGAACACAACCGGGAACCTGTTACAGACTATACAGCCCAGAGGACTTTAAAAACAGAGAAGAGTTTACAAAAGAAGAAATATACAGGACAGACCTCTCCGAGGTTGTTTTAAGGATGGCTGATTTAGGGATAAAAGACTTTGAATCCTTTGACTTTATATCCCCGCCGGAAAAATCAGGAATCCTATCAGCAATAGAAACACTGGAACTCCTTGAGGCAATAGACAGCAACAGAGAACTTACACCCATAGGTAAACTGATGGTTCAGTTTCCTCTGCTGCCAAGACACTCAAGGATGATAATAGAAGCTATCTACAAATACCCGTCCGTAGTAAGAGAAGTCCTTATAGCAGCATCTTTTCTTACAACGAAGTCCCCTTTTCTCCTCCCTCAGGACCAGGAAATGGAAGCCAGAAATGCTCATCACCACTTTAGAGATAAGCAGGGTGATTTTGTATCATATCTAAAAATATTTAGAGATTTCAGGACAAGCAAAAACCGGGAGAAGTTCTGCGACACATACTACTTGGATATCCGTGTAATGGAAGAAATACTCAATATAGAACAACAACTGGAAAGCATAGTAGAAGAACTTGGCTTTAGAGTAGAAGGAGGGGGACCAATCAAAGACTATCTCTGCGCAATAGCCAGAGGGCACATACAATTTGTATGCATAAAAGCAGGCAGAAGTAGCTATAAGAGCTTGACAGCAGACAAGATAGAAATCCATCCCGGCTCAGTAATATTTCGAGAAACACCACAGTACATAGTAGCAGGAGAAATAGTAAAAACAAGCAAAACCTTTGCCCGGTCCGTATCCCCACTCAAACCACAATGGCTGGATCAAATCTCCTACCAGCTCTCAAAACGCCTGGAAGAAAGAGCAAAAGAACGCAAAACAAAAACAGAAAAGCAAAAAAGCAAGAAAGGAGCACTACAGGAAATAATTCTGGGCGGAAAACACTTTACACTTGCAACAAAAAAAGGCAAAAAAAAGCAAGTGGTACTCCCATGGCAAGACCTGCAGGCTGCAATCAAGAAAGGCGCAGAATTGCCACACTACTATGCAGACATCCGAGGCAAAATAATCTACGGACAGTATCAGCTCATGAGTGGAGAGAAACTAATAGACATAGTAGAAGCAGCCCGCCATATAAAACTCCCTAGAGATCTACAAAAAGACTGGCCAAGAGGCATAAACTTCTATATAAAGAAACACAAAAGCGAGCTTTTACAGAGCATATACAGCATAATGGTTACATCCCCTATAAAAAAGCAGAGCAAACGACTTGGATTTGTCACACTAAGAACAGACAACAACGGCACATACTGGTATGCCTGCCATAAGAATCACATAGAAGCAGCAAAAGAAAGCCTCGCAGCAATAGAAACACTTATAGAACAAACAGCAAACAACATAACCCAAGAAGAGAAAAGCAGAATCAACAAAATATACAGAAAACTGAGCAATATAGTAGAATCAGAAACAGAAAACACAAAAACACAATAAACCGAACGTGAGGGACGCCCCACGTCCCTCACTGCCTACGGCAAAAACATAACAAAGAAAATAAACTAGACAAGAAAAGCGGAAACAGCCTCTATAAAAGCAGAATCATCGACCTCTGTGAGAAGAGTATCCCCCTGCCCCCGTTGAAGCACAAACCTGACAGAACCACCCTTTTTCTTCTTATCCATCCTGCTTGCCTCAAGGAGCTCTTCAGCAGAAACCCCGCTTACAGCCCGTAAAAAGCCATAGGCATCAAGAAGAGCATTAACTCTATACACATAAGACTCAGGAGAGAGCCCCATAGAAAGACCAAGCGCCATAGCACACCTAAGCCCCCATGCCACAGCCTCGCCATGAGTAAAACGCGTAAATCCGGTAACAGCCTCAAGCGCATGTCCAAAAGTATGCCCCAGATTGAGAAAAGCCCTCTTCCCCTTCTCTCTAAAATCCTCGGTAACAATCCTGACCTTGACCATAAGAGCCCTCTCCACCAGCTCAGACACAACAGAAAAATCGCGCATCATAACCCGCTCACGCTCAGTCTCAAGAAGCTCAAAAAGCCTCTCATCATCCAGCATGGCATGCTTGATAACCTCCGCAAGACCGCCAATATAATCCCTCTCAGGAAGAGAAGCCACAAAAGCAGGAGCAATAAGAAGCTCTCCTGCAGGATAAAACGTCCCTACCATATTCTTAAGAGAAAGAAAATCTACACCCGTCTTACCGCCAAAAGCAGCATCCACCATTCCCAGCAAAGTAGTAGGCACAAGCACAAGAGAAACACCACGCATATAAACAGAAGCCGCAAAAGCAGTCATATCCGTGACAACACCCCCGCCCACACCTATAAACACACAATCCCTGGCATACCCAAGCTCAACAGCCCTGCTCAAAATCTTCTCTACACTATCCCATCTCTTATATTCCTCACCTGCCTCCAAAACAAGAACAGGAAAGGGTACATCCGGTGGAAGGAGCGGAGCAACATTACTATCCGTCACTACAAGAACATCCCTGCCAGAAGGAGAAAAAAGCTCATCCAGAGACACTATCTTTACAACAGTGGAAAACTCACCAAGCCTGCAATCTGCAATCTTTCTCATAGCACAAAAGTATAACAGCAAAATCACACATCAACAATAACACCCGCACCAAAACAGCACCAAAACAAAAAAAATCGAACGCACAGCCTGAGCAAAGCGCAGGCTGTGCTGCCTTCGGCAAGGAAAATCTACTCATACTTAAAAACAAGAGTACTGTCCAGAAGTCTTTTGTATGTTTTTACATAGAATCTATTTTCTCTGTTTTCTATTGCAATACCTACAATAGCCTCCCATAGAAAAACCCAAGAGCCTATGGAAAGACCTTCTAGAATCATCTTAAGAAAAATCCTATTGATATCAAGTCTCAAAGACTCAGTATAAAAAGAAATAAACCCAAAGAGACCAAAAAGCAGAAAATATATAATCGATGTGTTTGCAACAGACTTACTCTTTTTGCGATAGAAAAACAGCATATATTTAAAATAGTTTTTTATTCCCTTTATTGTTCTTTCTTCCAGCTCAGAATTACGAGCTTCTCTTTTTATTGCTATTTCTATCCTTATATTGCTTTTAAAGGGAATGTCTTCCGAACATTCTTCTATATAAGTTAATACAGGGTCGCTTATATCTCTCTTTCTTATCGGATAGTGGTCAATACTGTTAAAGATATCCAGATATTTGTCAAAGGAAAGTTTGATTATATAAGAATCCGTTTCCGCATCATAATCATAAATTTTGGCTATTATATCCTGCATATTATAATGCTAGATTAATATATGCATACTGTCAATTTTGCTCTTTAGCTCCAGATTATCCCCATGTTTGCCGTAGGCAGGAGGGAGCGCAGCCTCTTGCCTTTTTGCTTTATGTGCGCGCTCCCGACGTTCGGTATAGGTTAATTTTTATAAACAATTATCTCTATGCCGGATATGATTTTACAATTGAGCCTTGATTTTACAGGTGCCAATAAATTAGCCTTATAACAGACGGCAAACTTATCCTTGACAGCAAGCCAATACTGCCTTATAGTTTGTTGACTTTAAAAAATAACTATAAGATAAGAGAGGTTTTTATGAAATTCGGTTACTTTGACGACAAGAGGAGGGAGTATGTTATTACAACTCCCCAGACTCCTTACCCATGGATTAATTATTCCGGACAGGAGGGCTTCTTTTCCCTTATTTCCAATTTTGGAGGTGGATATTCTTTTTATAAAGATGCCAGGTTTAGGCGTATTGTGCGGTATAGATACAACAATGTACCTACGGACGAGGGCGGAAGATTTTTCTATGTCTATGACAACGGCAATATATGGTCACCTACATGGAAGCCGGTAAAAACAGAGTTGGACAGCTATTCCTGCCGACATGGTATGGGCTATTCCATAATAAGAGGTGAGAAAGATGGTGTTGCCGCTCAAATCAGGTTTTTTGTGCCTCTTGGGATAAATGCAGAGGTCCAACATGTTACTCTGGAGAATACTTCCGATAGTAAAAAGAGTTTTAAGTTCTATGCTGGTCTTGAATGGTGCCTTTGGAATGCTCTGGATGACATGACCAATTTTCAGCGCAATTTTTCCACAGGAGAAGTGGAGATAAACGATAACTGCATCTACCATAAAACAGAATACAGGGAAAGACGCAATCATTATGCTTTTTATTCTACCAACGTGGCACACAGCGGTTTTGACTCTGATAGAGAGAGTTTCTTTGGCCTTTACAATGGCTTTGAGATGCCTCAGGCTGTTGCAGAGGGAACAAGCCGCAACTCCGTTGCAGATGGCTGGTCACCTATTGCAGTGCACCGCTTTGATGTAGAACTTTCTCCCGGAGAAAAAAAGGACATAGTTCTTCTGCTTGGATATGTGGAGATAGAAGAGGATAAAAAATGGGAAAGCCCAGGTATTATCAACAAGAAGCCTGCTCTTGAAATTCAAAAAGCCTTTGACAGTGTTGATAAGGTAGAAAAGGCTTTCTCCTCTCTCAAAGAGAGATGGGACGACCTTCTTGGCCGCTATACCATAGAACACCCAGAGCCAGAGCTTTCCAGAATGGTAAATATCTGGAACCAGTATCAATGTATAGTGACATACCACATGTCAAGAAGTGCCTCTTATTTTGAGTCGGGTATTGGCCGCGGCATCGGATTTCGTGACACCAACCAGGATATACTTGGCTCTATGCACCAGACACCAGAGCTTGCAAAACAGAGAATACTGGATGTGGCTGCAACCCAGTTTGAGGATGGCGGAGCATATCACCAGTATCAGCCTCTTACCAAGAGGGGTAATAATGATATAGGCGGCGACTTCAACGATGACCCCTTATGGCTGATTCTTTCCACAGCCTCATACATCAAGGAAACAGGGGACTATAGTATTCTTGATGAGATGGTACCCTTTGACCATGACCCGGCAAAAGCAAAACCACTTTTCGAACATCTTAACCGCTCATTCTACCACGTGGTAAACAATCTTGGTCCTCACGGACTTCCTCTTATTGGCAGAGCGGACTGGAACGACTGTCTCAATCTCAACTGTTTCTCCAAAAATCCTGACGAATCTTTCCAGACTGCGGACAATCAGACAGGCAGAACCGCAGAAAGCGTATTTATAGCAGGACTCTTTGTATACGCCGGAAAAGAATATGTGGAGCTCTGCAGAAGACGCGGACTTGACAAAGAAGCAAAAGAGGCAGAAGAGCATATAAAGAAGATGGAAGAAGCTGTAATCAAGTACGGTTGGGACGGAGAATGGTATCTGAGAGCATATGACTACTACGGAAACAAGGTGGGAAGCAACGAGTGCCAGGAAGGAAAGATATTTATAGAGCCTCAGGGTTTCTGCGGGATGGCAGAGATAGGAAAAAAGCTAGGCTATCCTCTCAAAGCCTTAGAATCCGTAAAAAAACACTTGGACACCAAGTATGGCATAGTTCTCCAGCAGCCATACTACAGCAAATACTATCTTGAGCTCGGAGAAATATCCAGCTATCCACCAGGATACAAAGAAAACGCAGGTATTTTCTGTCACAACAACCCCTGGGTGATGATAGCAGAAACCCGCGCGGGACGCGGCAACCAGGCATGGGAGTACTACAAAAAAATAGCACCCGCCTATCTTGAGGAAATAAGCGAGATACACAGAACAGAACCCTATGTATACTCGCAGATGATAGCAGGAAAAGACGCAAAAAGACACGGAGAAGCAAAAAACTCATGGCTTACAGGGACCGCAGCATGGAACTTTGTAGCAATCAGCCAGTGGATACTGGGAATAAGACCTGATTACGATGGACTTATGATAGACCCCTGCATACCATCAAGCTGGAACGGATACAAAATCACAAGAAAATACAGAGGATGCCAGTATAACATCACAGTGGAAAACCCAAGCAAAAAAGAAAAAGGCATTGCAAAACTATACATCAACGGAAAAGAAGCGGACATAGAAAAATACAAAAAAGAAACAGGAGTTCTCATCCCAGCTGCGGAAGCCGGAAAAACAATAGAAATAAAAGTAGTACTGGGCTAGATAATAACTTATACCGAACGCGCCGCCGAGCAGGCGGCGCTTTTTTATATACCCTACTGCCAGATACAAAACTATTCTTTATCCGCAGCAGAAACATAAGCAAGAACAGAGTAGAACACCTTTTCCACAGCAGCAGGCTCAATACTGCCCGGCAAATCGTAACGCGTATGATAAACAAGATTTCTTCTAAAAAGCTTGTTCTCTATACCTATGATACTCACAGCAGGGACATTGCAGCGGGCAAAAGAAGCAGCATCCGTACCTCCGCCACCAAAGGTCATCCTGCATATATCCAGAGAAAATCCATAAGAAGACGCGACATAAGCAAACTCTCGTGCAAGAGTTTCAGAAAGCTTAAGCGTACCATTGATATCGGAGACAAGAATATGTACATCCTTTTCTCTATATATACTGTCTATATTTATCACGCAACACCTATCATCAAACTCGGAAGCATGCCTTTTTACAAAAGAACGGGAACCACGCAATCCAGACTCCTCCGCATCAAAACTTACAAAAACAACCCTCGTATTTGCCGGCGGATTCTGTTTTAGATAAGCAGCAAGCTCCAGAAGAATAGCACATGCAACAAGATTATCCCCTGCCCCAGGAACCGCTCGACGGAAGACAAAAGTAGCCTTCTGAAATAGAAAAGGAACACCGGCTATAAAGAAAAGCAATACATAGTACGGACTCCTATCTGTCCCTACAATAAGAAAAAACACAGAAAGAAAAAATCCTGCTACCGTAAAAATCTCAGTGCCAAGAACCTTTACAGGATACAACAGCTGTGTACGAAGTAGATACGGTAGCTCCCGCGCAGCATCGTGATGAGCAGTAACATAGACAATACGTTTCACAGGCCCGGAAGGCTCAAGCTCAGCTGAGACATTTACACAACGCCGCACAGGAAAAAGAAAATCCAAAGCAGGCAAAAAAAGAACAAATTCCAGGATATTGGACAATGCGGCAAGCAAAAAACACAGGAGAGACATAAAATAAGCGGAATATGCAAAAAAGGCTATCCCGGCAACATATAGAAAGAAAACTACAATAAGATAGCCCATAAAGCCCTCCGGCCTGCATACAAAGCTTTCTCTTCTTGTCTTAAGCCCAAGCTTTCTAAACCTTTCTGCAATATCCTGAGAAATCTCGATACAAGAAGAATTACCCGCAAGCCTATCTACAAATCTATTAACCCAATCATTCAGAAGATAAAAAATACTTTTGACATTCATCTTCTGTTTCATAGAAATATTATTATAAAAAGATTTATCTAAGACAATATTTCTTTGCTATTATCTGATATAATAAGTATGTTTAGTTATATAAATATTATGGAGGAATAAGTATGGATTTTAAACCTGTAAAATGGGGTGTCCTTGGAGTATCCGGACACTATAGGCTTAGGATAAATAATCCGATGACCGATCTGGAAGAAGAAGGAATTGTTGAGAAAACAGCAATAGCATCCAGAGATATAAAAAGAGCAAAAGAAGCTGCAGAAGAAATGGGATTTAAAAAGGCCTACGGTTCTTATAGCGAGCTTCTGGAGGATAAAGATATAGAAGCCGTATATATCCCCCTTCCCAATCATATGCATAAAGAATATGTAAAAATGGCAGCAGATAATGGAAAACACATTTTATGTGAAAAACCCCTTACAATGGACCTTCAGGATACAATAGAGCTTGTCGAATACACAAAGAAAAAAGGGGTTATCCTTATGGAAGCCTTTATGTACAGACTGCATCCGCAGTGGGAGTATGCAAAAAGACTGATAAAAGCAGGAGAAATAGGAAAAATAAGCAGTATCCATGTTGCTTTTTTCTACAACAATCCGGATCCTTCCAATATAAGAAATAAGAAGGAGACAGGTGGTGGAGCTATCCCAGATATAGGATGTTATGCTGTATCCTGTGCAAGATTTTTAGCAGGAACAGAGCCCAAGAGGGTTATATCTCTTGTAAACTATGATAAGGATTCTCTGGTAGACACACTGTCTTCCGGAATATTGGATTTTGGAGAAATGCGTTCTGTTTTTACTGTAGGAACAAGAACTTTTAACAAGCAGCAAGTACAGGTATATGGCAGCTCCGGCTACTTGGAGATAGATGTGCCTTTCAACACATATCCGGATGTACCGGGGAAGATTAGAATAACAACTTCCGTAGGCACAAGGACTGTAGAGACACAGGAGATAGATCAGTATGGTATAGAGTTTTCTGAGTTTTCTTTTGCAATAAGAGAAAATACTGCTCCTCCTATCCTGCCTGAAGATGCTGTTGCCAATCAGAAGGTCCTGGATGCATTATTTTTGTCCTCAGAAAAGAACAGTTGGATTACGCTTGACTGATTTTTTATATTACAACAAAGGCGCCCGTATAGGGCGCCGTTCGGTATAAGGTGTTATTTTTTATTCTTCAAGCAGTTTTTTATAGGCTTTTAGCTTTTCTATCTGCTCCGCAAGCTCTCTGTGTTTTTTCCTTTCTTCTTCTATTATTTCTGGGAGAGCTTTTGTAAGGAATCCTTGGTTGGATAGTTTTTTGTCCACTTTCTCATAGATTTTTTCTGTCTTTTCTATTCTCTGGTTGAGTCTTTCTATCTCACGGGGAACATCAATTACGTCCCTTATGTAGGCAAAGCCCTCAAAGCCTTTCCCTACTATTGCCACGGAGCCGGTTTTGTCCGGTTCTTCTGACTGGATAGAAAGCTCACTAAGTCCAGCCAGGCTGGATATAAGTCCAGCATGAGCGCTAAAGTAATCAAGTACTCTTTTGTCTTCTGTTTTTACGATTGTGGAAAACTTTACCGACGGTGGAATAGTAAACTCGCTTCTAAGTGTGCGCAGCGCTTTTACCAGTTCTTGCAGTTTCTCATAGTCTTGTGCTTCTTCTACATACTGCCAGTCTTCTCTAGTCTCCGGAAAGGCTGCTGTTATGAGCTGGCCATTTGTATCAGGCAATTTTTGATAAAGTTCTTCTGTGATAAATGGTAAAAAAGGATGCAGGATTTTTAATGCCTGTTCTAAGATAAAGATGAGCATGGAAACTATTCTGTCTTTTTCTTTTTCATCATCAGAATTGAGGGATGTCTTGCTGGACTCTATATACCAATCGCAAAAATCATTCCAGAAGAATTCGTATCCTGCCTGTGCAGCATCGTTAAAGCGATATTTTTCCAGAGAGGCTCTTACTCTTTGTATTGCATTGTTGAGTCTGTAGAGTATCCATTTATCTATATCTGTCTTTTCTATACTGTCAAAGGGGATGAGGGTTCTTCCCTCAAGGTTCATAAGCAAAAATCTTGAGGCATTCCATATTTTGTTGGCAAAATGGGCTCCCATCTGGAAGCTTTCTTTGTCTATAAGTACATCTTGTCCTTGAGCTGCAAGAAAGGCAAGTGTAAACCTCAAGGCATCCGCACCGTATTCACTTACTATCTCAAGAGGGTCTATACCGTTTCCAAGAGACTTGGACATCTTTCTGCCTTTCTTGTCTCTTATAAGACCTGTTATGTATATGTCCCTAAATGGTACTTCTCCAGTAAACTCAAGGCTGGCCATTATCATCCTTGCAACCCAGAAGAATATTATGTCATAGGCTGTTACAAGGGCGGTTGTTGGGAAAAAGCGTTTTAAGTCTTCTGTCTCGTCAGGCCAGCCTAGTGTGGAAAATGGCCACAACCACGAGGAGAACCATGTGTCCAGAACGTCGTTTTCCTGCTCTATATTTGTCCCAAAACATTTGTTACATTTATCCGGGTCTTCTCTCAGAACCATCATGTTGCCACAGTCTTTGCAATACCATACAGGTATTCTGTGTCCCCACCAGAGCTGTCTGCTTATACACCAGTCTCGAATATTTTTAAGCCAATGGGTATAGGTATTTTCCCATTTTTTGGGAAAGAACTTTATTTTCCCTTCTTCCCATGCCTTGAGAGCTTTTTCTGCCATCCCTTTCATAGAGACAAACCACTGCTCAGATAAATATGGCTCTATGGGAAGGTGAGTTCTATAACAATGCCCTACCTGATGTATATGCGGCTCTTCTTTTACAAATAGCCCCTGAGCTTCCAAATCTTTTATTATCTTTTTTCTTGCCTCTTCTCTGGTAAGACCTACATAATCGGCAGGAGCATTCTCATTTAGAGTCGCATCCGGATTAAATATATTGATAAACTCAAGGTTATGTCTCTTGCCTATCTCATAGTCGTTAAAGTCGTGAGCCGGGGTGATCTTTACAACGCCGCTTCCAAACTCAGGATCAACATAAGTATCTGCTATAACTTTTACTTTTCTGTTTACTATTGGAACTATTACTTCTTTTCCTATCAAATTTTTATATCTTTCGTCATTGGGATTTACAGCAACAGCAGTATCACCTAGGAGTGTTTCCGGCCTTGTTGTGGCTATCTCAACTTTTTTATCACTGCCAACAACAGGGTAAAGAAGATGATACATCTTACCTTTTACTTCTTTGTATTCTACTTCATCATCGGCAAGCGCTGTTTTTAGGCCCGGAGACCAGTTTACAAGATAGCTTCCTTTATATATCAGGCCTTTCTCATAGAGACTGACAAAGACCTCTCTTACAGCACGGGACAGTCCCTCATCAAGTGTAAATCGCTCCCTTGACCAATCACAGGATGATCCTATTTTCTTAAGCTGGTTGAGTATCGTAGACTTATGATCAAGAGCTACTTTCCATGTTTCTTCCAGAAACTTTTCTCTTCCAAGAGAGCGCGGATCAACTCCCTTTTCCCACAATCTTCTTTCTACAACACTCTGGGTTGCTATACCAGCATGGTCCGTTCCGGGAAGCCATAGGGTGGGTCTTCCAGTCATTCTATAATATCTTATCAGTATGTCCTGCAGAGAGTTATTGAGGCCATGCCCCATATGGAGAATTCCAGTAACATTGGGAGGAGGGATAACTATAACAAAGGGCTCTTTATCGTTATCATCAACAGGTTTAAAAGAGTCCGTCTCAATCCATTGTTTATAAATTCTATCTTCAAAATCCTGCGGGTTATAAACCTTATCGAGTATAACTGCTTTTTGTTTCATCAATCACTCCTTGAGATGGCATATTAACAAAATGTATTTTTTAGTACAAGAGAGATAAAGAATTACTATTGCAGCAAAGAAAATATACCCTAGACTATACGTTTATCCCGCCTGGAACGTTCTATTCTTTCCATTTTTCTAAAATACTTTGCCTGCTTTTCTATTTCTCCAACATCAGGTACATACAGTCTGTCATCCACAACTTTAACATGCTTTGCAGATAACAATTCCTGCATGGCGACCTTGCCTTTGTCAGCAGGGAGACCTACTAGATTGATAAGCTCCTTTGGGCCAAAAGGCATAGAGAAAGATGTTCCTTCTTTTAAGGGGACACCTTTATGTTCCAACTGGATAAGAAGCCCGTCATAAAGCTTGGCAACAGGGTTTGTAAGCAGAGTGTTGGCAAGCTGCTTGTACAAAAACCATATTCTGTCAGCAAGCAGCGTCGTTAGCTTAGATATAAGCTGTGGCTGGCTTGTAACCATTCTTTCAAAGTTTTCTTTATTGATAACCATCATCACACAATCTTCGTAAGATATAGCAGAAGCAGAACGCGGTTTATCCTCAAGAAGAGCCATCTCACCAAAAATATCACCTGCATTAAGCAAAGCTAACAAAACCTCGTTGTTATCTACTATTTTTGTTATCTTAACCTGCCCTTTTTGTATTACAAAGAGTTCCTGTCCAGGCATATTCTCACAAAAAATCATCGTATTTTTGGGATACATTCGAGAGAGGCCTTCTGTAGGCTCCAAGAAAACAGGCTTTGCATAAGGCTTAATCTTAGCCATACGCTGTTTTGCAAGTTCTATATTGTTGCCATTTTTACAATATTTGAGATATTGATAATACGCATAATAAGCTATGCTATACTGGTTTTGCTTGACGTAGTACTCTCCCACCCTAAAAAGGTGTTCCAGGTCAGTCTCCTCCGTGGAATTCTTGAGAGTAAGCCTTGAAAGCATTCTATCCAGATATCTCATCTGTCTAGAAAACTTTTCTATTATTTTTAGAGCTACAGGAGTATTTCTTTTTATGAGCAGTCCATAATTATCCCGATGTACCGCAATAAGAGAAACATCGGTTATTGCCTGCACCGTCTCAATATGACTATGATGAGACATTGTAGATACAACACCGAAAAAATCACCCGGCTTAAGAATATTGCCACCTTCTTCTTCTACAACCTCAGTTTCTCTAGTAAGCCTAACATTACCACTTCTTATTATATAAAAATAATCAGCGTCCTGTTTTCCTTCTACCGTGATATATGCATCTTTTCTAAAATTTACTACTGATAGCTGTAAAGGGTCACCCATCTTACTTCCTGAAGAAAAGTCTTCTTTTTGTAGTATAAGAGCTTGTATCTTTGCTTGTCAATCAATTAGAAATAAATTAAGCCATTTTTAGTAAACTCCGGCAACAGCAACATTAAAGAATATATCACTTATAGAAGAATTTCTCAATTCATAAGAATATTCCCATAATGCAGGCAGAAAAGCATTCTTCTGTTTCTGAGAGCCCGGTATCATGGCAGGAAAAGCATCACCTTCTCTAAACATAAGAAGATGCTGAGCAGAAAGTCCCCCAAGAAAATATAAGTCTTTTGCTTTATCAGAATCTGATGGTATTGATACCGCTTCAAATGGAGCCGTTGGATCAACAGGCACCCATCCCATGGCCGGCAAAGCTGCTTCTGCCCAATAGTACCAGCTCAGATTACCACCACTTTGCAGCAAAATACCGCCGACAACACGTGCAGGGACATCGCCTGCTCTCAACAGCTGGACCAATAACCTGGCTCTTCCCAAAGAATCAGAAAGCCCGGATTGCAAAACAGCATCAAGACTATTCCCCGCAGACTTCCTGTATCCTATTCTGTCTCTGACAAATATATAACACTTCCATACCCACTCATAAGGACTATAATCTTTGGAATCAAAAAGAGAAGCTATAAGATTATTTTTTTTATCTATAAATATATTCTTCTGCCATATAGTATACCGATCTTTTTCATCCGCAGAAAAACGGGCATTCTCGTCTACATCCGATGTCCATACGGGATAAATATCAAGAACTATCCCTCTTTTTATAGCAACAGTCTGTGTCCTGGAAAATCTATAGGCAATATTATTTTTATCTCTTAAGTACGGTGGTATATTCTCCTCCAAAACACGTATATTTCTCTGCCAAAATGTCTTGGCGATACCAGGAAGCCATACTATGGCAGCACCAGACTCAGCAGCAGATACGGAGAAACTCATGTCAAACTCAAGAGAATAAGTAAGAGCATTTCCGGCATAAAATCGTCCTCCCGAATCGTTGACATCTACAAAAATTCCATTGGTCCTATTCTCACCGTCAGATATAAAAACCTCTCCGGAGGTTGCAGCCTCAGGCAGAAAAAACTCTATCTTATCGGACTCCCATTTTATTACATAATCATTAGGGACAGGATAAAAAACATCATCTGAGCTCTTTGCAATATCCTTTCCTATCCATGTCACATAGATAGTGCCTCTATCTTTAAAAGTATCAAGATTGTGCCCCATAACAACAACTTTGGAAGCAAGAGACAACACCTCTGGTTTTATATCTGTAATCTCGGCAGCAATAACGGACTTTCCCTCTGGTCTTGGAATATCCGACTTGAGAGCAAAAAGTATCCTATTGCTATTTTTATCTTTTGCCGTAAAAACCTGTACAAATCCAGAACTAACTCCAACAGGCAATTTTGCCCTTATAAGCCTGTCTGACCATAATAAAAGGGAAGAGTTTAATAATTGCATATCTCCAACTATGACTCTACCACGTTCTTTGCCAAAGCCATGACCCTTTATCTCTATAATATCTCCTGGACTTGCTATATTAGGAGTAACAGTATATATAGTAGGGTTATAAAAAAAAAGAAACAAGAAGACAAAAAGTACAAGCAAAATGCAAATAGCTATATATAATCGTATCCTATTCATTAGAACCCCACTGCTTTTTATTTAAAAATGATATCAGTTAGAAAGATTTTTATAAAGACTTATTTTGATGCATTTTCTTTTATCGCGTTGGAGGCAGAAGGTGGTTTATGTGATTCCTCATTATCCGTATCGTCTATCCATATCTCTATCTCAAGCCTGTACAAAGACTCATCTTCTGCCTTAAGCTCAACCTTACCCAGAGGAAAAAATATAATCTTCTCTCCAAGGTTGAGGGGAATCTGCTTTACCGTAGCAAGATACTTTAAGGCATCCTCCCCTGTCTGAGAACACCACACCTGACCTTCTGCCAAAACAATAAATGAGCCGTCTTTTTTCTTAAAAGGAGTAAGCCTCGCTAAGACAACAATATCCTTGCTGATCAATTTTACAGTAACAGCTTTTCCAGGGATGGTAATCTTGGATTTATTAACCTGCCATTTTATATTCTCAAGTCCCACAAGCTTGGTGGATATATTTATCTTAAGCACATCCTCTATATCGCTGAGTATAGTTTCGTCATCGTCCGCAAGGACAGGAAATATTAATATCGTAAAAAAGGCAAAAGCAATAAAACGCCTTAACATATCATCTTCCTCCGCCTGCTCTCAGAAAGACCGGCTGACCTTGAATTCCCGTACTATCCATAGAAGGAAGTTCTATTACAACATCTTCGGAGTTTGAATCATCAAGAATTTTGCTTAGATCAGCTTTATTACCAGAGACAGAAACAGCCATAACATCCTCATTATTAGCAGAAGAAGACGCTATAACAGGAGAAGTAAAACCAACTGTTATACCAACAATAAGGCCCAGACCAATTATGGAAATCATAAGAAGAGAAACAAAAACAGGAATAGGAACAAAAACTCCTCGTATTGTAGGCCTGTGTTTAAGCTTCTCAATACTTCTATCAAGTCTGGCTCGTACTCTTATCCTGGCATTTTCTACAATATCTTCCGGAACATCATAAGGAGGGATAGAGAAACCCTGTGCTACTTTATCCCCTCCCGATTTCTCGGTATTGAAAAGAATTTCTTTACTCATAGGCTTCCTCCGGAAGAAAGTAATTCTGCCAGTTTGTTCCTTGCTCTAAAAATTCTTATTTTTACATTATTTTCTGTAATATTCATAACCTCCGCAATATCCCTATAAGAAAGCCCCTCATACTCCCTCAGAATAAGAGGAACTCTTAGTTTATATGGCAGCTGCTCTATCTTGGCTCTGACTTCTTGTGCGACTTCCTTATCAACAAATCTGCCTTCCTCGCTCTGCTCTTTATAAGGGATTTCCTTATAAAGCTTGTTTAACAACTTCCCTTCTCTCTGTTTTTTTTTGAGAAAGTTATATGTCATGTTCTTTGCAACCCGCAGCAACCAATAGAGGGCCTGTTTATTGTCAGGTATCTCTTCCACTCTAGGATAGTATTTCAAAAAGGCCTCATGGCAAATATCCTCTGCCACGCTACTGTCTCCTGTCAACCTATAAACCATCCTGTAAATAATAGAGAAGCTCTCATTGTATACTTGCTCAAAAATCTCATCTCTTATCATATTATAAACAATTTTCCGCTTTTATTGTTACCTTATTGTTACCAATCTTTTGACACTTCCCAGACAGTTCCCTGAGGAGTATCCTTTATTATAATCCCTTTTTCCGCTAACAAGTTACGAATCCTATCAGCTTCCGAATAATTTTTTTCTTTTCTAAAAATCTCTCTCTGTCTAATTAGCTCCATATCCTCATCCGAAATTTTTGCAACAGCTTCTTTTGCTCCAATTTCCTTGACAAGAGACAAACCAAGAACCCTATCCATATCAGATACCAAAAGCGCCTTATCTGTATCCGACAGAAAAGAATCCTTTATAACAGACCACAACACAGCTATTGCTCTTGGAGAATTAAGGTCATTACTGATATAGTCCACAAATTGATCCCTATAGGAAAGAGCCTTATCAGACATATCTTTATCAGCCCAGTTATCATCTGGTTTAAGAGAACTTATCTTTTCTATAAGAGACCTTCTTGCATTTTTTGCGGACTCAAGAGCAGAAAAGGAAAAAACCAGCTGACTTCTGTAATGAGCACCAAGACAATAATATCTATAATCCAGAGGAGAAAAGCCCTTTTCCGTGAGAACAGAGAGAGTAAGGAAATTGCCGGAAGACTTGGACATCTTACCCGAGTCAAGAACAAGAAACTCTCCATGAAGCCAATATCTTACCCATGGCGTTTTCCCTGTTGCTCCTTCGCTCTGTGCAATCTCATTGGTATGATGTACAGGTATATGATCTATTCCTCCACAGTGGATATCAAACTGCTCTCCAAGATACTTCATACTCATAGCAGAACACTCAAGATGCCAACCGGGATAGCCCCTTCCCCATGGAGAATCCCATACCATAGCCTGATTTTCAAACTTGGACCTTGTAAACCACAGAACAAAATCTCTAGGATTCTTCTTGCTTTTATCAACAGCAACCCTGGCTCCTGCCTTTAGCTCCTGTCTATCAAGAAGAGCAAGCTTGCCATAGTCCGGAAACGTCGCAGTATCATAATATACATTACCTTCCGAGACATAAGTATGTCCATTTTTTTCTAGCCTTTTGACCAAGTCTATCATCTCCGGTATATGCTCTGTTGCACGACAGACCACAGTGGGCATAAGTATATTAAGCTCTTTTATATCGTTAAAAAAAGCATCAGAAAAAAAGTGTGCAATATCCCACACACTCATACCCTTTTCCCGTGCACTCTTTATCATCTTATCCTCACCCTCATCTCCATCGCTCGTAAGATGCCCTACATCAGTTACATTCATAACATGCTTTACCTTATATCCGGCATATTCCAGCGTTCTCCTCAACAAGTCTTCAAAGATATATGTACGCAAGTTACCTATATGAGCATAATTATATACAGTAGGACCACAAGCATACATCCCAACCGTATCTTTTTGCATGGGAGAAAAATCCTCTACCTTTCTACCCATACTGTTAAACAGCCTTATATCCATAAAAACTCCTCTGTCATATAGCAACTTTTGATAAAAAAAGATAATATTTTCTTGTGGTAAACGTACGTAAATTACTCAAAAAAATCAACATAAGCTCGGAGATACTATTTGATGAACCTATGAGCAATCATACGAGCTTTAAAGTAGGCGGCCCGGCAGACGCGTTTGCAGAACCGGCCGACACACTGGAGCTTATAAAGCTTATAAACATTTGCAGAGAAAACAACATTCCTCTTTTTATCCTTGGAGGTGGTGCCAACATAGTGGTATCTGACCGCGGCATAAGAGGTCTTGTAATAAGCACAACACGACTTTGCGCCATAAATATAAAAAACAACACTGTAGAATGCCAGGCAGGGATAAGCATGGAAGAGCTTGTGTTAAAAACAACAGAAAAGGGACTAGGAGGGATAGAGGACTTTGCCTGGATGCCGGGAAGCCTTGGCGGAAGCATAAGGATGAACGCAAGATGCTACAACACATCCATATCCGATGTCTTAGAAAGCGTAATATGGCTGGATATGACAACAGGAAGGACAAAAACATATATAAAAAACCCCTCTGACTTTGCCTATAAAATATCCCCTTTTCAAAAAGGGGATAAACTAATACTGCAAGCAAAACTAGCACTGCACTACAATGACAAAAACATATTAAAAAAACGCATAGAAGAAATAAAACAAGATAGAGAAAAAAAAGGCCACTTTTTTGCCCCTAGTGCAGGCTCTGTCTTTAAGAACAACAGAGATTTTGGACAGCCAACAGGAGTACTAATAGATAACCTAGGCTTAAAAGGCTACAGCATAGGAGACGCACAAGTATCCCCCTTCCATGGCAACATAATAATTAACAGAGGACAAGCAAAAGCAGAAGACATAAAAAGGCTCATAGAATATTTGCAAGAACAAGTATACAATGCATACGGCTTTACAATAGAACCAGAAGTAATATTTGCAGGAGACTGGGACTGACATTACTTATTATTGACCTTGCAGCCAACAGAAAAACCCGTAAGCAAAGCCTTACTGTCCAATATATCAATAGAAGCCCATAACTCCACATCACGCACACGATATTCCGCCTTTATTACTCTCTTCTCATCAACATACCAAGAAAAACCGTCATACAAAAAAGGAAAACAAAAAGACACAAAAAACAAGTCAACATTTACAGAAAAAGAAACCTCAGAATCATAAAAACTGTCTTTATCACAATCAAAACCCAACCTAAGAACATCATAAACAGGATAAAACCAAAAGTAAAAATCCCCACCGCAGTAATTTGTCTCATAAGAAAAAGAAGACATCAACCGCCACTTTTTCTGACTTATTCCCAACCGGACAGAAAAATCCTGAGAAAAACCATCAATAAACCTTTTTCCCACATCGTAACCAAGATACAACACAGGCCCGTAACCATGCTCATACCCCGCGCTATTTCTGCTCCTCCAGCTCCAACCTGACCATGACCCGTCAGGACTTACAAATCCATAATCTGCAGAAGAAAAAACGCTTTTTATCCACCAACCTCTTGGGAATTCGGCATAAAAACCACAACTTACAAAAGAAGCAGGAACATCATGAGACAAGAATACACCCCCCGTATCCAAAAAGAACAACCAGTCTTCCATACTTTTCCATATCCTCGCGGCAGCATAGGGGAATGCTTCCGCATAATACACAGGTCTGTAGAACCACCAGTCATCAAGATAATAAGACTCAGGAAAAGAAAGCACCCCCATAAAGTCCCCACCAAAATCTCCATACTCATACGACGCCCACACCCCACAGAGTGAAGCATCAACAGAATCAAGAAAAAACACAGCAGGTCCCGGAGACAAAAACAGCATATATGCATAAGAAGCAGACGGATGCAAAGAATAATCCACAGAAAAAGGCAGCAAAGACACAACAGAGCTTTTTCCATAAGAATGATAAAACGGAGCACACACAGAAGCAAAAAGGCTCTCCCTTACAACAGGACCAGCAAGAAAAAAAGAAGAATTCAAGCTGCCCCTGACTCCCTCTCGCTCCTGCCAGAAACACCAGTCAAGCCCGTATAACTCATCCTTGAGCCTGAGCGCAAAATCGTTATAACCGTCCAAAGACACAGTGATAGAAGAATCAAGAGCAAAAAGGATAAACACACGATAAAACACAAAAACACAACATGCCCCCCTCATATAAACTCAACATGTAAAAAACACAAAAAAATTCAAAACAAAATATTTTTTGAGACACCCGTGAAAAATGCAAAAACCACATGTATATTTATACATAATGGAGGACACAGCGATTATGGAGAAAAATATAATAATAACAGCCATAATCCTACTGATATCCTCAGCAGGATGGACACAATCCTTCGGTTTTTTTGCAGAAAGCTCCATACTCCCAGAGATTATGGCAAAGACAGATATAGAAGACATACCGGTAAAAACACCAGGTATAACACAGACGGGATTTTACTTCCTTGACAGGGGCAAATACACAGAAGGCGGATTATACTTTGCCTCAACCAGGGGAATGTCAGAAACACTACGAGGACAGACCACTCCAGAAGGCTGGGAACTTGGCATACTGACCGGAATAAAAATAATAGACATCTTTAACTGGCTAAAAGCCGGAATAGATCTAAAGATAGGTGCAGGCACAATACAAATATACTCCGATTATGGATTTATAAGAGAACTTATCACAGGCACCTTTGAAGCAACAGGAGAAATCACCATCCAAGCAACAGACTGGTTCTATATATCAGGATTTGCAGGCTATCAGATCATAGGAAACTATTCCCCTGGGAAACCCTTTGCCGATTTTCTTTCTTACTCCCCCGTACTGGGAATACGGCTGGCACTGGGAGAACGTTAAAAAAACAATACATCATACCTAACGGGCTTGCCGGAGGCAGCGCGGGGACGCTGTGCGTCCACGCGCGTTCGGTATTATGGTTTTTATTCTATTGCAAGAAGGAATGCGCCTTTTATGCCTGCTTCTTGTCCCAGGGTTGCAGGGACTATATAGTTGTCTGTTTCTTGCAAAATAGAGGGGTGCGCAATATAGCCTGCCAAAAAGTCCAGGAGGTGTTTTCTTGTGTGCGGGAATAATGCCGGCTGACGTGAGACGCCGCCTCCTATCACAATGCGCTCGGGAGATACGGTGAGTACCATATTGGCTATGCCTTGCGCAAGATAATAGGCTTCAAGCTCCCAGGCTTTATGCGTTTTTTCTAAGTTTTCTGCCGGTTGTCCCCATCGCCCGCTTATGGCAGGACCGCTTGCCATTCCTTCTAGGCAGTCTGCATGAAAGGGGCAGAGTCCTTTATAGCTGTCATCAGGGTGACGTCGCACTAGTATGTGGCCTGCCTCAGGGTGTACTAGTCCGTGGATGGGTTTTTTGTCAACGATAATGCCAGCACCTATGCCTGTGCCTATTGTGATGTATACAAGGCTGGAGAGTCCTTTGCCGGCGCCCAATGTAAGCTCTGCGAGTGCTGCCGCATTGACGTCTGTGTCAAAGGCAACATCAACGCCCAATTTTTTTGCCATAAGAGGGGCTATTTCTGTATTCTGCCATTCTATCTTGGGTGTTGAGGTAATGTACCCCCATTTTGGGGAGTTTTTATCCAGCTCGACTGGGCCAAAGCAGCCTATGCCCATTTTCTTGAGTTTGCCGTGCTTTTTCTGCATTGCAGAGAAAAAATCCAGTGCGTCTTTGAGTGTATGTTCTGGGCTGCGTGTGGGGAAGCGGGTCATTTCCGCTATATCTGATGGAGATTTTCCTACGGCGCAAACCCACTTGGTTCCGCCGGCTTCTATTGCTGCATACATGCTATACCTCTTTTGTTATATTGCTGTATTGCTGCGGGGTTATGCTTACCTGCAACAGATATAATAACAAGCAATTGGAAAAACAGCCAGCAAGGGGCATATATGCAGGATAAAAAAGCCATCTACCGTAAAAATCCAAGTAAGAAAAGCTATTGTAGCAGATTAGCAGATGAGCCTGCAAGCCGAGAAATCTAGACTGTAAGCTTTATAAACGGCATACATTTTTTTGAAAGCCAGGCGTTTTCTTCTTTTTCCAGTATTGAGTCCAAGGTCTTCAGGATGGTCTTGTGATAGGAGGAGAGCCAGTCTTTTTCTTCTTCTCTCAACATAGAAAAATCCACCAAGGCAGGCTCAAAGGGGAAGAGTGTCAGTGTTTCTAGCTCCAAAAAGCTGCCAAACTCATTGGCAGTGCTTTGTTTTACAAGCACAAGGTTCTCAAGCCTTATGCCCCAGAGGTCTTTTCTGTATAGGCCGGGCTCGTTGGAAAGAATCATCCCTGGCATAAGAGCATGTCCTGCACCGTCAGTACGGATAGAAGATGGTCCTTCGTGCACAGATAGAAGGTATCCAACACCATGGCCTGTGCCATGTCCGTAAGAAAGGCCAAGCCTTGCTAGCTCACCACGCGCAAGGATGTCTATGTGCTGCCCGCTCAATCCCACGGGAAAGACTGCCCTGGCAAGGTTAATATGTGCTTTTAATACAGCAGTGTAGTCAAAGATTGCCTGTTTTTCTGCTCTGCCTTTTAAAAATACTCTGGTTATGTCTGTTGTTCCCCATTTGTAGTGTCCTCCGCTGTCAACAAGCAATAGTCCGTCGCCTTTCATGTCAGATATGGGAGAAGAAAGTGTGTTATAGTGTACAATTGCACCGTGTGCCGCAAAGCCTACAATAGGGGCAAAGCTGTGACAGATAAAACGTTCGTCTAGGTTTCTAAAGTATTCCAGTTTTTTTGCAGCATCCTGCTCCGTGATGGTAGAGCCTTTTTCCCACTCAGACTCAAGCCACATGGCAAACTTGACAAGCGCACGACTATCCGCAATAAGAGTTTGACGCATGTTTTCTATCTCTGTAGTGTTTTTCCTGGCTTTGAGAAGGGCAACAGGGCTCTCAGCATGTTTGAGCTCTGCATCAGGGGAAATATGTTTTCTCACAGAGGCAGGCGTTTTGTAAAAATCCGCCAGAAGAAGCCCTTTTTGCTTACCAACAAGCTCAAAAAACTCATAATAATCAAAAAGCATAATACCTGTGTTTTTAAGCTTTTCAACAAGCGTGCTGTCAAGCTTCTCATGCTTGATAAAAAGAAGAGAATCGTTATTTCTTACTATTAGAAAAGAGCTTGCCAGCGGATTATAAGCTATATCCATTGCCCTGATATTAAGAAGCCAGCAGATTTCATCAAGGGAAGAAAGGATAAATCCTACAGCATCATGCTCATATACCAGTCGCCTCACTTTTTTTATACGTGCAACAGAAGACTCACCGGCAGCATTCTCAGGCAATTCCCATACATCTGTAAACACAAGCGGAGGTCTGTCCGTCCAAATGGGACTTATATAATCCTTGTCCGCAAGCCTGCAATCCTTTTTATCAAGCCTGTCCGCAAGCTCTGTCCATGCTGCCAGACTCATACATGAGGCATCGGCTGCTACCGTATCGCCTGCAACAACATGCTCTGCAAGCCAATCCTGCCAGGATGGCACTCCCTGCTCTCCCATTCTAAAAAGCTCAATCCCAGTACTGTGCAGCACCGCCTCTGCCTCAAGAAAATACCTACTGTCTGTCCAAAGCCCTGCCCTTTCTTGCATAACCAGCAGAAGTCCGTTGGAGCCCTTAAAACCGCTCAGCCAGGAGCGAGCCCTGTAATACTCGGAAGGATACTCAGAATTATGCGGATCGGCATCGGCTATAATACAGGCAGATACATTATCCCGCCTCATACTTTCACGCAAAAGAACAAGTTTTTCCATCACAGTCATGCTAAAGGAATCGGCAGAAAGACACAAAAAAAACATCCCATATTTTTATATCGAACGGCAGAGCCGTGTCATATACAGTAATAAAAAAAAGAGCACGGCTCTGCCTGCCTCCGGCACATATGTGGCAAAAAGACAAGCATTAATGTCTATTATAATTATGAGGACAAATAAGCCTGCCTTTCTCAGCCAGAGGCAGCAGGGAGCTAGCCTTTGCTCGCTCCCTGCGTTCGGGATAAAAAAGTAATTTCCAAAAGAAGGCTTGAAGAGTTGGTATAATAATAATAAAATCAACTATGCTTAATATCCAAGCAGAAGAAAATGCCGTATACAGAATAGCGGCAAATAAGCTGAGAATATATCTTAGAAAAAGAGGCAGCTTGCTGGATATGGTGTACAGATACAGCAAGAACAGCTCTCAGCCGGAGATAATAAAGATAGAGGAAATTCCATCTCACAGAGAAAATATAATAAGTCAAATTCTGATAAAAGAGGACAGCAAAGAGATATCTATAAAGCCTCAGCTGCCTGATAGGCCTATAGCTGTCAACCTTTCGACAGAGCTTAGAATACAGGCCAATTATAAGGCTACGGTATATGTGCAGATTCCTTTATGGATGCAGCTGGCTATCATGTCTGATGCTGGGACAGTAAAGCTTACGGAGCTGCCGTCATCGGTTCTGTCCAATACATGGCTGGGTACGTCGGAGACTGGTTTTATTGCATATTCTTACAAATCGGATGTTTTTACCGAGAAAAAACCTCCTTTAAAATATCAGGAAACTTATTTTGCTGTTCCTGTCTCTATTGATAATAAAAAATCTGAGATAATAGTTGTAGAGAAATTAACTGTTCCAACACAATATCTTTTTCTATATAAAAAAGATTCATTGTATAAGACTCAGCCTGTAAATATAATCTATAAAAAGGATACAGAACTGCCCCAATTTTTTATAGAGAAATCCATACAGGAAGATGCAGAAGAAATAATCTCCTATCCCAGAGAAAAAACATCTCCCCATATGCTGGCACTTGGGGAAAGCATAAAAAAAATATTTTCCGGAATATAATTATGGATGTAATAAAAAAGATTATAGAAAGCTTGTCTCAAGGGAGAATCCTGCCTTATATAAACACTTTGATAATATTTCTGGCAGGTATAATCATACTCAAGCTGCTCACACTTATTTTGAGAAAAACACTGTTTAGGAAATTATCGGATCACAGCAAGATGCTTGTAACAAAGTTTATATTCTATGCAGGGGTCATAATACTTTTTTTTATAGGATTACAAAACCTTGGAGTTAGTCCTGCAACATTGTTGGGAGCTGCGGGGATAACAGGAATAGCTCTTGGTTTTGCTTCTCAGACGAGTATGTCCAACCTCATAAGCGGGCTTTTCTTGTTGTCAGAAAGGCCTTTTAGTATAGGCGATCTTATCAAGGTGGGAGACACAACTGGTTTTGTCATATCCGTAGATCTTTTGTCAGTAAAAGTAAGAACTTTTGATAATAAGTATATACGGATTCCCTCGGAAAAGCTAATCAATCAGGAGATGGCTAATATTACTTATTATCCTATAAGAAGACTGGATATAGATTTGTCTGTCGCATATAAAGAAGATATAAGACGTGTTTTTGAAATTTTAAAGGAGATAGCAGAGAAGAATCCTTATTGTCTTGACCAGCCAGAACCTCTTATCGTGTTTAAGGGGTTTGGAACATCCGGGATAGATATATTTATGGGTGTGTGGTTTATAAAAACAGATTATCTTAAGCTTAAGAATTCCATAATGATAGAAATAAAAGAACGTTTTGAAGAAGAGAATATAGAGTTTCCTTTTCCGCATATTACTCTCTACACCGGTTCTAACACAGCTGCATTTCCTGTAGAGATAAGCGAAAAAAAATCCTCTAAGTCATAATTCTTTTTTTGAATAATTGTATTTTTACAATTAATCCAAGGATACAGTAAAGATACATCCTTGTCTTTAATTAATAAGAAGCTTGTATGACGTATTATAATATCCAAGCTGCAAAAAGCAAAAAGCAAAAAGCAAAAAGCAAAAAGCAAAAAGCAAAAAGCAAAAAGCAAAAAGCAAAAAGCAAAAAGCAAAAAGCAAAAAGCAAAAAGCCTCATGCTTTTGCCGGAGGCAGCAGGGAGCGTGCTTTTGCGCGCTCCCTGCGTTCGGTGTACAACTTTTTTAAATAAAAATGTCGGTTAGATGTCCGACCAGTAAAAATCCATATCGCCATATCTTCTGTACTGTACGGCTTCCAAAACGTGTTCTTTTTTTATTTCACTTGATGCGTCAAGGTCTGCTATGGTACGGGCAAGCTTGAGTATGGAGGCATTGGCACGCGCAGAGAGTGCGAGTTTTTCTACTGCACGTACAAGAACAGAACGCACTGCCTCGGATGTGACACAAAATTTGTCTATGTCCTCCGCAGGGATATATGCATTTCTGGTATGGCTTCTGCCTGCATAGCGCTCTTTCTGAATTTGCCATGCGCGCATTACCCGCTTTCTTATGGATGTACTGCTCTCTGCCTCGCCACCTAAGATGACTTCTGTGTCCTCCGGTTTTACAGGGAATCGGATATCTATTCTGTCCAAGAGAGGTGCGCCAATCCTGCGCCAATAACGCTTTATTTCCTGAACACTGCATGCACAGATAGCATCTTCTTTGCCAAGATTGCCACAAGGGCATGGATTGGCCGCAAGAATAAGCTGAAACCGGGCGGGATACCAGAAGGACTGACCAGCACGAGAAAGCGTAACACGGCCTGTCTCCACAGGTTCACGCAGGCTCTGCATAATAGCAGAACGAAACTCAGGAGCCTCGTCCATAAAAAGAACGCCATTATGAGCAAGAGATATTTCTCCTGGCCTTACATCCCTACCGCCACCAATCATGCCTTCCACGGTTGCAGAATGATGCGGCGCTCTAAAAGGCCGCATACCAGAAAAAACCCGCTCCCCGTCAATAGAAAGCTCACCGGCAAGAGAATATACCTGCAGGACAGAAAGCCGCTCAGACTCTGTAAGCGGAGGAAGAATAGAGGGAAAAGCATAAGAAGCCATGGTTTTGCCGCAACCCGGCGGACCAAATAGAAACATATGATGCCCTCCTGCTGCTGCAACCTCCATAGCACGCCTAAGAAAAGCCTGCCCCTTAAAAGCAGAAAAATCATGAGGCCAGGCTACAGACCTCACATCCCCCCTGTCAATAAGAGCCTCATTCTCAGGCAAAAAGCCCCTCTCTGCAACAGACACGGCATCACAAAGAGACTCAACCCCAAATACCCTCACTCCCTCAACTACAGACGCCTCTCTGACATTGTTATGCGGCACAACACAGAGCCCCACATCAGCAGAAGAAGCTGCGATTACACTTGACAGCACCCCTTCCACCGGCAAGACCTCCCCAGAAAGACACAGCTCTCCCATAACCAGCACATCTCTATCTGCAGCATCAAGCTGCTCCGATGCAACAAGCAAAGCCAGCGCAATAGCAAGATCATACCACGCACCTTTTTTGGGAAGCCCTGCAGGAGCAAGATTGACAAGCACCCTCTTCTGGGGAAAGACAAAACCACTATTTTTGAGCGCCACCCTTATACGCTCCCTCGCCTCACGCACAGCAGTTCCTGCAAAACCTACAATCTCCATCCCCGGAAGCCCCTTGCGGATATCCACCTCAACCCGCACAAGCCTGCCCTCATACCCCCAGGGAAGAAAACTAAAAACCCTCATATAAAAGACATAACAAAAGAAAAAGACAAAACACTTTAAGAAACAATAAGTTCATCCTTATTGCTTAAGAAAAAAATAAACCAAACGGCAGAAAGCGCAACCATAAAGAACAAAAAAACACTCGCGCTTTCTGCCTGCCTTTGGCACATACAAGAATAACAAGAAGAAAAAGTCTCCCAGACAGAATAACAGAAAAACTATTAATAAGAATCAAACTTAGTTGTATAACCCGTCTTTATGGACACGAGCTCTCCCTCATACAAATCCCCCGTATCAGTATTTGACCAACTAAACTTTACAAGCCAATCGCTATCCTTATCCACCCACCAGGAGAAATTATAAGCACCATCATAGTCAACATAAGACCATTTTATCCTCCTGCAATCCCATCGGCCGCTTTTGAGCTCTAATGATTCCCGTGTAACAGAAGCAGAAACTGCCTTATAGAACTCTTCATCAGAGCTGTAGCCATAAGACAATAAATAGTCTGCAGGATCAGTAGAAGGAACATCATCATAGGAAAGTTCCTCGATAGAATCAGAATATAAATCATAATATCTTATCTTCCGAATATACATTCCAGAATCAAGCAAGATCTCAAAGTCATAAGTTTCCTCGTCCATAGAATAGGAAAAATACCACCACACTCCACCATCATCCAGCTTCTTTAAACGAGCACGCTCAACCACAATATTATCAACATTGCCATCTTCATCCACTGATTTTATATTCCAGACTTGCCCTTGAGAATCCTCAAATTTTTCGTCAGAAGTATAATAGCCACCAATAAATAAAATCTGAGGATAAAAAACAGCAAAAACGCTCCTATAGTCTTCAGAAGTAAGATAATCAGAAGAATCAGAGTTCTCATCAGATTGAACATCATGGGAATCATCGTAGTAAACATCAGAATTATTATCAGAATCAGCCTGCAAAAAACCAGCTGCGTCATAAACATCAGGAACAGAAATACATGAAACAACACTAAAAATAAGCAATACAGAAAAGAATAACTTAAAAGACTTAGCCATACCCGCCCCCTAAAAATATTACTTAATAAAAAATATAATGCAAAATAAGAAAAATATATAGACGGATATCCAAATAACAAAAGATATTTGATTAATAACTTATAAAACTCGGATATCAAAAGCCCAAAGCAGCAGAAGAAGCCATAGAATCACAAAGCTCATTCCATTTGTTGCCAGCATGCCCTTCTACCCAGCACCAATCGAGAGAAAAAAGAGAAGAAAGCTCCAGAAGAGAAATCCATAAATCCTTATTCTTAACCGGTTTTTTGGCAGAAGTCTTCCATCCATTAGCCTGCCAGGACACAATCCACTCTGTAATCCCTTTTTTTACATATTCAGAATCAGTATAAAGCACAACAGAACCCGTATAAGCCCTTGACTTTAAAAAAGACAAAGCTTCAATCACAGCAGAAAGCTCCATCCTATTGTTGGTAGTATCTTCAACACGACCGAAAGCAGAAAACCCCTTATCACCGTCAATCACAACATATGCCCATCCACCCGGACCAGGATTTCCCTTACAGGCACCGTCTGTATAAACCTTTATCACAATCCCCTCCCCTTACTGCAGAATACAGTCATATCATTTATAAGATAGTTATCTACTATAAAACAATATGGAAAATGAGAGGAAGCAAGCCCCCTTACCTTTTCCCTGTTATAATAAAAATACTCATACTCTTTATCTACAGAAGAATCAGAAAGCATAGAACACACAACAAAAGAAGATGAGAGAGAATAAAATACCTCAAAAGCCTTATCCAGAAAAGCATAATTGTCATCAACTCTCAGATTAAAAACCCCGCAGGAATAAACCACATCAAAAGAAGAAGGAGAAAAAGAATTCTCCGTAAAAACATCGCCTGCAACAAAACACGCACCAGGATAAAAAGAAGAAGCCCTCTCCACCATATCAGGCAATATATCAACACCTGTATAAGCACAGTCAATATCATGCACTTTAAGAAACTGATACAAGTCACCAAGCCCACAGCCCACATCAAGAATAGAAGAGACTCCTTTTTCCTTGAGAAAATTACACAATACAGAAAACCTCTTATACTGAGCATCCCGACTCTCCCAGCCAAGCGCTCTATGTCTCTCATCAGAAAAAGAAAACCTCTCTAGCTTATCTTTATAATACGATTCTATGCGGGAATAAAACTTTCTCATCAGTCAAGAAGACTCCTCAGATAACCATCCAAATTTTCTATATCATACTTGTACCCGCAAATAAGATACGCATCCCGCCCTTCGTAGACAAGAGGTATAAAAAGAGTATTCTGCATCATAACCCTATCGGAATCAGAAAAATATCCCGAATACGGCTCATACTCAAACATACCAGTTCTCCACAAAACAAAACGCCTCATGCTCAACTCAAGGAAAAGAGGATCTTTTCTCTTAATAGAAAAATACTCCTTAAATCTGGAGCTAAAACCTATCCCTTGATGCACAGAATATCCCGCTCCATGTTCTGTTATTATTGCACCACATGTAGCCTTAGCCTTTCTTGTAAAATCAACAAGAGACTTTGCAACACCAGCCTCAGAATGTGTAAAACCGGACATAAAAACATCGTAATTAAGACCTCTTTTAGTACACATAAGAGAAGAAACTTTCTTCCTGCCTGTATTCTGCAAACCAGAGACAGAAGAAATATCTCCATAAAACAGCTCCACATCATCAACAGATGAAAAGATAGCAGATATACTAAGGTCTCTGTCTACATCATTATCTTTGGTAACATCCTTTTTATACAACTCTTCTTTTATTCTAAAAACTCCATCCTCGTTTTCTATGGGAGTATCATCGGCTATATCATCTACAACATACGGAGCAATATCCAAAGCTATTACCTTTTTTGACTCTATAAGAGAATAAAACAAATCATGCCATTTATCTCCAACTTTTTCCTGTTTTTCTTTTTTTCTGGGATTTGCTCCCATGACAGAATTAAAATTATACAGATAGGAAGAAAACCCACTTACTCTCAGAGGAATAACCTCTGCCTCCGCAGCATCAGCAATCTCTTCTGCAGTGTTCCTTGCAGCAGTATCAAAAGGTATAATCTTATGATCCTCAGAAGAGTCACCAACGTTATCCAAATCATCTAGATTTTCCACCGATTCAAGCTC